>NZ_CALNCS010000231.1 GCF_937875145.1 Alkalibaculum bacchi
AGACAACTGGAAGGCGTATTACCTTCACTACATTACCAATGGGCAACGTGAGGGTAGAAAATGTGTCTAAGTTACCTTTGCAAGATCATTAAAATCAAAAATCAAAACTAGTTGACTTAAATTTAAAGGATCGCTCACTTTTCAATTCTGCATATCGTATCAAGTGTGTATTAATATGAGACCCAAGACAACTTTTTTGGTGTTTATAAGTCTTTAGTTGTTCCATATAGACATCTCTCCATGAGATCTTGTTATTTTTTAGTGGGCTGCCTAAAGGAGAAAATTGCGCCGAGGCCTGACGACCTTCATTAATACCAATAGTAATGAAATGATAGAAGGCTTTTTTAGAATCGTAGTAGCAGTCAACCGGTAAGTCTTGATATTTATCAATATAGTAGTTGAAATCATAAATATATGAATATTTTGAATTACAGTAGCCAGCAATGCGATTCTCATATCCTATTGCTCTGTCATGTTTAAAAATATTTTTTGAGTATTCTTCCAGATAAGAAGAGAAATTTTTTTTGAACTGTGAACGTAGCTCCGGATGTCCATTCATATATGAAGTGATATGAAAACACGGCGTGCCAATGCGGCCTTCAGCCAGCCCATACTTCAGAAAGTGCTTCCATGCCGCTTCAGGATCATTCCCAATAATATTGGAAAGTTTTTTGTAACGATTCAAATAATAGGAGGCAGAAAAAGTAGAGCTACAATCGGTGCAACCTATTTGAGGTACAAAAGAATTTTTAAAAGCTTCTTTTTCGATATTAGATTGGTAAAAGGTATCTTTGTTTGGCAAGACTACCGGATAAAGGGATTTTGTTGGAAATACCGGGTTGTAAGCTTCACAATCAGCAATAGAAAGGTTTTCTGCTACCAGCCATACGTTAAGTAAACGTTCAGCTAAAAAACCGAAAACTCTTGCTTGGTATGCGTTACGCGCAAAGTATGGGTTTATATAATTACTTTCCAGCTTATTAAGCACGCTAAAGAGCCAAGTACAATAGGCATCCCATATCTCTTTTCTACATACAATCATATTGAAAGGGCGAAAAGTGGGTCCTCTCATGACTTTATAAAATGAGTTTAGATATTTAGGATAATCTTTTTTAATTAAGCGTTCGAGAGAAATCATATCAAGAAGACAATGAAAATGTGCATAATGTTGCGCTATGGAGCAAGGCTCATTAGGGTTTACTGAAGTTTGATAGGAAGTGGATGCTATACAATCATATTTATTAAGTAACTTGTAAATAGCAGCAGAGTCAAGGCGGGAACCATTCCTATTGCGAAAGAACCTACGATAATGGTAAAGCCCCACAATATCTTCACGTGAATTTTTCCAAATCCAATATACACCTGTTAGTTCACAATAAGTTGCATTTAAGTGTGAGATATTGTCATCAATATCATCTCGTAGCCATTGATATTGGGTTTTTGTTAATGGATAACGAAAAGCACCGACTAAAAGTGGTGAGTATAGCTCGTTGTTTGGTAAGTCAACATTTAGTCGGTGTGAAATAATATATATTTTCAAAGTGTATGACTTCTTTCCTAGAGCACAAGAAAATGAAGTTATGAAAGCTGATAGGATCCTAAGCCACGTGCTAAGTTACAATTGTAATAAGGGTCCCCTTTTACGTAATAATTAGCCCATCTATTCATCATTATTGCTTTTTCACGACACCACTGGACAGCTTGTACTGTAGTGCGATCTGACGCTCCACGAGAGACAGATTCGTAATGATACAGTTTTGCTTGAGGTTGTATGATTACGTATTTTCCAATCGCGTTGCATTTAAGACAAAAATCGACATCGTTGTAATTCACTGCAAGAGTTTCATCAAGTCCCCCAATTTTGTTGTAAACCTCCTGTTTTACAAGGAGACAAGCACCGGTTACGGCGCTTACTGCATGTGGGACAGCTGCTAAGTTGAAATACCCATGGTCATTATCTGGGAAAAGCATACACGTATGACCCGGACCTCCATCAGACATATGGACGCCCATGTGTTGCGTGAGGCCATTAGCATATAAAAGCTTTGCTCCAACAATGCCAACTCCTGAGCGCATGCAAGGACCGAGCATTAATTCAAGCCAATTTGGACTTATGACTTCTGTGTCGTTGTTTAAGAACAAGAAAAAATCACCATTTGCATGCTTCGAACCAAAATTGATAATTTTTGAGAAATTCCAGCTGCCCTTATAAAAGACTACTTTTATTTGAGAGTATCGGGATTCGATCTTATGATAAAAAGAAAAAGTGCTACTATCAGTACTGTTGTTCTCAACAATAATAATTTCATAATTTTTATAAGTACTTTTATTTAAAATTGAGGAAATACATTGATTAAGCATGTGTATTGCATCTTTATTTGGAATGATAATAGAGATTTTTGGATTGGTTGAGATAGCATAATTAACTTGAAGAAAGTCAGGGATCGTAGGAGATCTAAGAACATGCGCTTGTATGCCACAACGGTCCAGATGTCCTTGTACAGCCTTCAGCTGTGCATTAATTACCCAAGGTTTGGCTTCTATACCACTAGCGGTTGATTCAGGATGAATACGCCAATGATAGAGAATTTTTCTTACATGAAAAATATTACGGGCTTTTTCTGCTGTAATAAATGTGAGGTTCCAGTCTTGAGCTCCATCCATTTCCTTTCCAGGTAGATTGTTAAAATCAATGAGTGAGCGGCGCACGGCAAGCATATGGCATACGAAATTGCAGCTGAACAAATAATCCCAGTTAAAGTCAGGTTTGAGAAAACCATCCTTGTAATGATTGTTTTGAAGCTTGTCCTCGTCGCAGTATATTAAATCAGTGTCTGGATGCTCGTTAGCTGCTTTCGCGTATTCAAAAAGGGTGTCAGGCTCAATGACATCATCATGATCAAGAAAGCAAATGAAATCACCAGCAGCAGCTTTCATTCCTTTATTAGTATTAAGGGTAATCCCTAAATTTTCTGCTAAGGAAATGATTTTAATGCGTTTATCTAACGAGGAGGCTTTTTTAATAGCATTATTTAATGCCTCATTTTTTGGTGATGCATTAACAAGAATAAGTTCAAAATTTTTATAGGTTTGCACAAGGACGGAGTCAATCATCTCTTCAAAAAATGATATTGGAGTGTTATATATTGGAACAATGATAGAAAAAAATGGCATATAGGGAAAAGTAGATAAACGTTGTATGTCTAACTCAAGAAGTGAGGTACGGTGAGTTTTAACAAACCAATCTTCATAATAATCAGATATGGGGTTCCTATTAATTTGTGTAAGCCAGCTATCTCGTAAACCTTTTGCACGAAAATCTTCAAGACATAGAAAACCATCTGGCGCTAGTGACACAGTATAGTGAAGCCAAATAATAAAGCTTTGAAGTTTAGTTGAGACCTTAAAAGAAAATTGTATTTGTCGGATTGCTCCGTTTGGAAGCGAAGGGTAACTTTCCAAATTATCTCTTAGAAGTGTTGCTTTATTTAGGGAAGCCGTGTTTCCACGAAGATCTAGTACTCGAATTTCAAAAGCCGATTCAATTAATTTCTTTAACGGGCTAAATGTTTCAGCGGTACATATAACTGTATCAGTATTGTTTTCGTTATCTACGATGTTATTTACAGTTAAGTTAGACTCACTTGCAGATAGCTTACTATCAATATTGCGAATTCGCAGGGCGTTTGAGTTTCTAAAAAGAGTATTTAACTTAGATTTTGCTGCAGAGAGGCCGTGTTTAAAAACTTTTTCAGCTATTGCGAGTACTTGTTTATTTGCATCATGAGCTTGGACAGTTACAGTTTGGTTGACAGTTAAGATCGGTAGAACGAGCACAAATTGGTTTTTTTTATCGAGAGGAATAAGCGTAGTTGGTATAGTTTTGTTTGTAGAAGTCTTTGAATAAGATGTAAGAGTTGCATTTTCAGGAATTTGTGTTTCAAGAAGGATGAAAATTTTGCCAGTACCACGTGTTACCGCACCGAATGTAATGCTTGCCAAAACAATCCTCCATCTAATGATGATATAGCGATTATTTAATTTGGAATAATACAATACATTATGGTAAATATAGTAGTATGGCTATATCTAGTCGTTATGTGTGGTGAAATACCATCGCAATTACAAGGTGTTTTACTCCAATCACTGAGGGCGCCGAGAATCATTTCAGTAAATAAGGAATTAAAAAAGCCAGTATTAAGCTTTCTAAGAAAACCACAATTTATATGCTCATAATATTTGTATTGTCAATAACGGTTGAGAACTAACGCCTTTTCAGCGAACAATTAGTGCCGGAAATGCTGGTGTAAATGAGACTTCGACTCTGGCGGCAAAGCCTCAAACCCTAATCGATACGTCGAATCCTATGCAGCCTTTCTTTCCATGGCAACCTCTACTGCATCGAGCACCTTGCGAGTCTCTTTATCTGCTGTGGCACGTTGGGCATCAGTGATTGGTCCTGCCTCATTCTCCTGTCTGCATCTCTCCAATAGTGACCTGAACTCGTTCATCTTGTTTGTATTCAATAGTCCTTGCACAGACCTCGCATCGTGATATGGGTAATGCACGCATTAGAAATTGAGCAGTTATCGCATCAGGG
>NZ_CALNCS010000232.1 GCF_937875145.1 Alkalibaculum bacchi
AAAAGATTTGTTTATATTAGTATGTGGCTTTATTTTGAGCAGAGGGTATTTTACAAGCTATCTAATGCCATTTGGATATTCTTTATATTGCTACATTTTATACTATGATAAGACAAAATGGTGGCTAGGAAGTTGTTTGATACTAGGTATTTTAACCACTGGTGAATATGGAGTGCTGGTTAAAAATCTTTTGGTTTATGGGCTTATAACTATTGCGTACTTTAAATTGTACAAGCATATTACAAGAAAATGGCAGATTGCTGTCTTGATGAGTATAAGTATTATTATTGTAGGTTTGCTCATGAATTCATTTCAAGCTAATTACCTATTTGATACGGTGCTCGTTTTTGTTGAGAGCTTATTATCTTTGTCTCTATTCTATATATACAATGTAGCGATAAGTCTATTTACAAATCGTAATCGAAAAATATACTCCAATCAAGAAATTGTCTGTCTAGGTATATTTGTATCTGTATTGATACTAGGATTAAACAATATCGAGTATTTTGGCATATCTATTTCCACGGTGTTAACGGTATTTCTAATTTTGCTCTTTAGTTTGCGTATAGGGGTTAGCGTATCAGCGCCATTGGGCATGATACTAGGCCTTGTGCAAAATTTAAGTACAAACTCTAATCCCTTGCTTATTGTGATTTATGGTCTATGCGGTATCGTATCCGGGGTTTTTCGAGATGGAGGAAAATTAATGGTCATTACAGGATTTATAGTCAGTAATGCCATGATGGCTTTTTATTTAAATGGCTCAACGGAAGTCTTTGTTCACCTAGAAGAGATCATCATTGCTTCTGTAATTATTTTGATTATTCCTAAAGCTCTATGGGATAAGGTCCATTTTTTCAATTTTGACAAAGTAAATGAATCCTACCAATCCTTTTGCAAAGAGAGAATCAATGAGAACTTGCGGACCAGGCTAAACAAATACGCCATATTATTAAAACAAATGGGGACAAGCTTTTTTAATCCAGAATATGA
Source organism: Alkalibaculum bacchi (assembly GCF_937875145.1). Taxonomy (GTDB): domain Bacteria; phylum Bacillota; class Clostridia; order Eubacteriales; family Alkalibacteraceae; genus Alkalibaculum; species Alkalibaculum bacchi_A. The sequence continues at coordinate 994 of NZ_CALNCS010000232.1, forward strand.
AAATATAGAAGTGTATCACAGATCTTTTGATAAAATCACAAATTGTGTCTGCAAAGAGTGCTATCTAGCTCAAAAATGTTGGAAGACCAATGGAGAAAACACGTATAAGATGTTTTTAGAAGTAGCTCATATACTTGAAGGAGAGCCTATAGATTATTCTTCTAAAGTATTAGAAGAATTAAGCACAATGTGCATTTATGATGAAGCTTTGCTAGAACAATTTAAATTTCAAATTCAATTTATAAATGAAGAAAAGGAAATGATGGATCGAATTGGTCAAAATAATCTCTTTGTATCCAATCAATTGGAATTTGCAGGGGAGTTGATTCAGGATATGAAAAACAGCTTGAATGATAAATGGCTAATCAAATCCGATGAAGAAAGAGATGTCTTTGTAGAATTAGATAAAAATGATATAAGTGTAGAAAAACTGTATGTAATTCAAGAAGCAAACGAAAGGTATAAGGTGACCATTGCCAGTAATAAAAGATTGCAGGAAGCCATATCAAAGGATAAAATTCCGCGAATGCTATCAGATGTCCTAGATGTAAAAATCGGCTTAGATAATGAGAGGTTTTCATCAGAATATGGTGGGCACTTATATATTTATCGTGAATTGTCAGAATATAGAATCAGCACAGGTCTTGTCTCTTATTCAAGTGTAGCTGGAGAAAAATCAGGAGATATTTTCTCCGATAAGACTTTAGAAAATGGTAATCGAGTTCTTGCACTATGCGATGGCATGGGGATAGGCGATAATGCTTATGAGGAGAGCGATACCACCATGAATTTACTAGAGAAGTTTATGGAAGCAGGGATAGACAAGACTGTTATGATCAAAAATATTAACTCTGTACTTATGCTTCGCAATGAAAAAGAAACTTTTTCAACTTTAGACTATGTAGTCTTTGATACCTTTACTGGGGTAGCAGAGTTTAATAAGATTGGTGCGGCTATTACATTAATAATACAAGATGGAAAGGTAAAGCTCTTAAGGGGTCAATCCTTGCCTGTAGGTATTTTAGACGAAATTGCTATAGAATCTATTACTCTTCCTTTAGGTGAAGGTGATTTGATTGTCATGATGACAGATGGCATATTTGAATGTTGTGATAATACAGTAGAGGTAGAGGAATGGATTACAAATGCTGTAAAAAACATCTCGTCTAACAACCCACAGAAGGTAGCAGACAAGATATTTACTCAATTCAAGGCTATTTGTTCTAATCCAAAAGATGATATTACCATATTAGTTGGTAGGGTTTGGAAGGTATAGTTAGCAAGTCATCCTAGCCCTAGTCCTAGCGTAGATATAAAGATTCTAAATATAATTGTTTATGAAGCTTGATAATTATCTATATGCTAGTGGCTAGTGGCTTTATTTATTCGATTTATTGTTTTATCTTGAAACAATAATGCAAAACATATACAATAAGCCTATGTTTACGTGAAGTGGTGATAGAATGGAAGAGAAGGTTTTAAATTTTGTTAATGAGAACAAATTATTAGATGTTGGGGATCGGATCCTTATAGGTGTATCAGGGGGACCTGATTCTATTGCTTTATTTCATTTTTTATACTCAATCCGTGAGAATCTTGGCTTAGAGATTACTGTCTGTCATTTAAACCATATGATTCGTGGAAAAGAAGCAAATGAAGATGAAAAATTTGTTCGGGATTTATGTGAAAAAAACAAGATAGCATTTTATAGTAAAAGAAGTGAAGTAGAAAAGTTGGCCAAAGAAAGAAAAATTACCGTTGAGGAGGCAGGTCGAGAAGAACGTTATAAATTTTTTTATTATTTAAGACAAAAATTGGGTATAGATAAGATAGCTTTAGCACATCATCTCGATGACAATGTAGAGACCATACTTATGAGATTTCTTCGTGGTACAGGAGTCAAGGGTTTAAGAGGAATTGTTCCAATGAGAGAGGATAGGGTTATAAGGCCATTTTTGTCCGTTCAAAAAAGAGAGATACTAGAGTATTGTAAAATTCATAAACTTTCTACCAAATTAGATAAGACTAATTTAGAAGCAAAATATCATCGAAATAAATTGAGATTAGAAGTGATTCCCTACTTAGAAAAATTTAACCCTAATTTTGCTCAAGGAGTGAGCCAATTAGGCGGTATTTCTACAGAATACTATGATTTCGTTCAGAAATGTGCAAAAGTAGAGGTAAAACGAATTACTGTTGGTGGAAAAATAGATATTAAAAAGTTTAACGATCTTCATATATGTTTAAAGAGAGAAGTTTTAATAGAAGTACTACGAAAAACGAACAAGAGGGTCTCGTTAGAATACCATCATATTGATCTCGTTCTCAATAAATTAAAGGACAAACAGAATACTGTTTGGGCTTTGGATTTGCCGAATAGAATAAAAGTGATTCGTCAGTATGACTGCTTATTTGCTGAAATTCGTAGAGATAGAAGGGAAATAAATTCTTTTAGCTACGAATTGACGTTGGGTAAGGTATTGTTGTTATCTAAATTACATTGTTGTTGTAGTGCGGATATTATGAGCATAGATGCATATAGAAATCTTAATCCTAAGCCTTTTGGAGCTGTTTTTGATTATGATAAAATTTTAGAGCAAGGCAAGCCCCTTCTTCTTAGAAGTAGAAAAGAAGGGGATCGTATTGAGCCTATGGGGATGCGAGGTACAAAGAAAGTAAAAGACATTTTTATTGATAAGAAAATTCCTGCTGAAAGACGCTCGAATATTCCTTTGCTTTGTGTCGACAATAATGTAATATGGATAGTGGGTTATCACAAAAGCAGAAAATTTAAATTAAATGAAGGTACTCAAAATGTATTAATAGTATCTTTTGACTATTATGAGGAGGCATAAAATGAATAAGGACATAAAAAAGGTATTAATAAGTGAAGAAGAATTAAAGAAAAAAATAGTTGAATTAGGTACAGCACTTACTATTGAGTACAAAGACAAGTTCCCACTAGTTATTTGCGTATTAAAGGGTGCTGTTTTATTTATGTCGGATTTAGTACAGAAAATTGACGCTTCTTTAGAGATGGATTTTATGGCTGTATCCAGCTATGGAGACTCAACAAAGACTTCTGGCCAGGTAAGGATTGTTAAAGACCTAGAAAAAAGTGTAGAGGGAAGAGAAGTACTAATCGTAGAAGATATTGTAGACAGTGGCTTGACCTTAGCTTATCTCATTAAGCTATTACAAGAAAGAAATGCAAAGAGCATAAAAGTTTGTTCCCTATTAGAAAAGCCGGAAAAACATATTGCTAATGTGAAAATTGATTATGTAGGATTTATAGTGCCAGATGAATTTGTAGTAGGTTATGGATTAGACTATGCTGAAAAATATCGAAATCTTCCTTATATAGGCGTTCTAAAAGAAGAAGTATACAAGGACTAATAATCTATATTTCATGTTTACAAGGGTGGCTTTACCCTTGATCTAGCTCCTGTTCCAGTCATCCTGAGCGTAGCGAAGGATCTTGACCCTAAAGGCATACCCTAGCGCTAGTGACGAATGACTAGTAGCTAAAGTGCGTAGCGCTTTCATATAGTTGTATTTTCATGAAATATATGGTAAAATAACATTTTAAAAATCGTATAAAGGTAATAAATGATATTAAATACACAATCTATCATAAGTTTATAGGCAAATAAATGTGTTGTTGACGAAAGGAGCGTGAGCCTTTGAATAAATATTTAAGGATGATAGGGTTTTATTTAGTAGTGCTTATTTTAATAGCAACTCTACTAACGAATTTTAAACCTGGCCAGAGTATTCCCGCTACATTAACTTATTCTGAATTATTATCTGGTATTAAAGATGAAAGCATAAGCAAGTTGACAGTAGATATTGATAAGTATATTGTTTCTGGCAAATTAAATGATGGCAAAGACTTTCAATCGATAGTTTTACCCAGCAGTTTTACTACTTTTCTAAATGACTATTTAGAAGAAGGTGGTACAGTAAAAGCGGACTTTAAACAACCAGAGCAGGCACCATGGTGGTTTACTATATTACCATCTGTCTTTCTAATCATTATTATGGTTGTTTTCTTCTTGATGTTTACACAACAATCAGGAAGTGGCGGTGGAAAAGTTATGTCCTTTGGAAAGAGTAAGGCAAAACTTCACACTCCGTCCAAAAAATCAGTAACATTCAAGGATGTTGCTGGTGCAGATGAAGAAAAGGAAGAACTTGAAGAAGTAGTAGACTTTCTCAAGTCCCCTACACCATTTTTAGAATTAGGTGCCCGTATTCCCAAGGGCGTTCTCTTAGTAGGGCCTCCTGGAACAGGTAAAACATTACTAGCACGAGCTGTAGCAGGTGAGGCTGGAGTACCCTTTTTCAGCATTAGCGGTTCTGACTTTGTTGAAATGTTTGTAGGGGTAGGTGCTTCTAGGGTAAGGGATTTATTTGAAACAGCAAAGAAAAATTCTCCTTGTATTATTTTCATAGATGAAATTGATGCGGTAGGCCGTCAAAGAGGTGCAGGTCTTGGTGGAGGACATGATGAAAGAGAGCAAACGTTGAATCAACTTTTAGTAGAGATGGATGGTTTTGGCGATCATGAAGGCATTATTATGATAGCCGCTACGAACAGACCAGATATTCTAGATCCGGCTCTTTTAAGGCCAGGTCGATTTGACAGGCAAATTCTAGTAGGAACGCCAGATGTTAAGGGTAGAGAAGAGATTTTGCGTGTTCACGTTAAAGATAAACCATTAGCAGAAGATGTAGATTTAAGAGTTATTGCTAAAGGAACACCGGGATTTACAGGTGCAGATTTAGAGAATATTATGAACGAATCTGCTTTATTAGCTGCAAGAAAAAGATTGACTAAAATTACTATGACAGAATTGGAAGAGGCTATAAAAAGGGTTATTGCAGGGCCAGAAAAGAGAAGCCGAGTTATAACTGAAGAAGATAAAAAGATCACTGCAGTACACGAAGCAGGTCATGCTATCGTTATGAAAAATCTCCCTACATCGGACTCCGTCCATGAAATATCGATCATACCAAGAGGAATGGCTGCTGGTTATACCATCTCCCTACCTGATGATGATAAGATGCATATGTCAAAGACGAAATTATTAGAGATGATTGTAGGACTTCTTGGTGGTAGAGCAGCAGAAAAAATTGTTCTTGATGAAATATGTACAGGTGCTAGTAACGACATTGAAAGGGCTACGGATTTAGCTAGAAAAATGGTCACGGAATACGGTATGAGTGATTACTTAGGACCAATGACTTTTGGTAGCAAACATAATGAAGTTTTTATAGGCAAGGATTTATCTAGAGGCAGAAACTACAGCGAAGAGGTTGCTGCTGCAATAGATAAAGAAATAAGAACCATAATCGCTGATTGTTACGATAGAGCTTTGGCAATATTAGAAGCAAACAAGGGTAAATTAGAGCTTATTACAAATAAACTCTTAGAGCAAGAGACGATTAATCGAGCAGAATTTGAAGAATTGATGATCCTATAGGATCATGTCTTCGACACTTTCGTTCTACGTTCTAAGTAAAACCTTTAGAATACGAATGGTGACTGATTAGCAGTTTGAATCGATAAAAAACAAAGAAAAGTAACCATCCTCTTATTGGATGGTTACTTTTCTATTATTAAGAGAGCTAAAAGGTTGGTAAGTAAAAAGATATTCCTCCGTGATTCGTTCTTTTTGTAAAAATAAAACCATTGTCACAAGATTGATTATTTGTTATACTATCGTTAAAAATATGTCTTGTATCCGAAAGGAACGAGAACAGGAGGAAGAAAAATGAATAAGAAAAACGAGACGAGCAAGCTCACCTTTATGGGAGTTATGCTAGCACTAACCATTGTTTTTATTCTAACTTCAATGGTACCTAATCCCGCTTCAGCAAATATAGCGGTATTATTATTTTTGCCTACCATATTGACAGCAGTAATTTATGGATTTAAATCAGGGGCTATTATGGGTTTATGCGCAGGGACAGCCAGTTTGCTAAGAGCTCTCTTAATGCCAAACTCGCCATTAGATCCTTTTTTTATTAATCCATTGGTTTCGGTTATTCCTAGAATTTGCATTGGTTTAGTAGTAGCTTTTGTTTTTGCTTTATTACATAGGAAATTAAAAGTAAACAGAATCGTGAGTTCGTCTATTGCCGCTGGATTTGGCATGTTTACGAATACTCTTTTGGTAATAGGTTCATTATATTTACTTTATGGACAAGGTGTAACGGAAATATTAGGAGCAGGTTTTGTTGTAGCTTTAGGGGCTATCTTCTTATCTAACGGTCTGCTAGAGTTAGCTGTTGCTGCAATCATTATACCAATTATATATAGTGCATATAGTCGTTATAATAAGATAAAATAGCGAGCACACTAGATTAAAGGAAGTGACATGAGGTGTTATTGGCAATTGATGTGGGGAATACTAATATAGAAATAGGAATTTTTGATGGGGACAAACTTGTAGGTACTTGGAGGATGATGACGAGAACTCCTAGAAGCTCTGATGAGTACGGCATAACAATGATTTCAATGCTTCGAAATGATAATATTGAAAGGCAGGATATCAATGGAGTTATAATCTCTTCCGTTGTACCAGGTATTATGCACTCACTCACAAATAGTATAAGAAAATACTTTAAAACAGAGCCTATAATAGTGGGACCAGGAACTAAAACGGGAATTTCCATTCAAACAGAGAATCCTAAAGAAGTTGGTGCTGATAAAATATGTGACATCGTAGGAGCTTATTATCAATATGGTGGTCCTGCAATTGTGATAGACTTTGGGACAGCTACTACTTTTGACTTTGTGACAAAAGATGGTGTGTTTAACGCTGCAGTAATCGCCCCAGGTATTCAAATTTCAGCAGATGCTTTGTGGAGTAAGGCTGCAAAATTACCTAATATTGAAATAATAAAACCAAAGAGCATACTAGCCAGAAACACTATTCATAGTATGCAGGCAGGCTTAGTATATGGATATATAGGGCTTGTAGAATACACCGTAAAAAAAATGAAAGAAGAAACTGGTTGTCCAGATGCTAGAGTAATATCTACCGGTGGCTATGCAAAGATTATCATTCCAGAAACAAATGCAATTGATTTACACGATCCTGTACTCTCGCTAAGAGGTATTAAGATTATTTACGATAAGAACAAGTGATGTAGCCACCAGCGGCCAGCTTTTAGCCTCCAGTAATAGGTATTCCTTTTGGGTCTTAAAACCCTTCGTCGCAAGCTCCTCAAGGATGACAAAAGCAGTAACTAGGGTCAAAGTGTGGTTTCAGCACATATATGATCCGCGAAGCTATCCCTAGTAACTGCCCGTCATCCTTGAGCGCACGCGAAGGATCTTGACCTGTGAGGATTGACCCTAGAGCACTGATGGCTGTCAGCTGGTCGCTATTAGCTACACGTTGTGATGAGGTGAGACATGAAAATTGGAGACTTGGAATTAGACAATAAATATATACTCGCACCTATGGCAGGGGTAACAGACCTGCCTTTTAGATTATTATGCAAAGAACAAGGTTGTTCTCTGATGTATACTGAAATGATTAGTGCAAAAGGATTGTATTATGGGGATAAGAAGACAAGATCTCTCATGGAAACTTTAGATGAAGAAAAGCCCATTGGCATTCAGATATTCGGAAGTGACCCCAAGATTATGGCCAAAGTTGTCAAGGAGCAAATCAATGACATGACTTTTGCATTAGTTGATATCAATGCAGGTTGCCCCGCTCCTAAGATTGTAAAGAATGGGGATGGTTCTGCTCTAATGAAAAACCCAGAATTATTGGGAGAAATCGTATACGCTGTGGCAAAGGAATCTCGTATACCTGTAACAGTGAAAATTCGCTCAGGATGGGATGATACCCATATTAATGCTGTAGAAGTGGCAAGGATTATTGAAGACGCTGGGGCTAATGCTATTACTGTTCACGGAAGGACGAGGGCGCAGTTTTACTCAGGAAAAAGCAATTGGGACATCATTAAGAGGGTAAAAGAACAGTTACAGATTCCTGTTATAGGTAATGGAGATGTAAAATCATATAAAAATGCAATAAGTCTACTTGATTCGACAAAATGTGATGGTATAATGATTGGAAGGGGATCCCTGGGAAACCCTTGGATATTTTCCATGCTTGTAAATCAATGTGAAAAATGTCCGAGTCCTCAAGAAAAAATCCAAACGGCTATCAAACATATGGAAATGCTACTTGAAATAAAACCTGAAAAAGTGGTTATGGGTGAAATTAGGAAACACATTGGGTGGTATACAAAGGGACTGCAGGGCTCAGCTGAAATTAGAAATCAAATCAATCAAACCTTGTCTAGTGTAGAAGTGAAGGATTTACTAATAAACTATATGAAACTCACAGAAATATAGAAATAATTTAATGTTTCATAGAATATATATGATAATAAAAAAACTGTGAGTGGATATTATGAAGAAATTTGGTTATATTATTAATCCTAAAGAGACGAGATTCTATCAGCTATCGGGAGGTTTCAATAAAATTAAATGGAATCTACCTATCATAAAAGATGAAGTCATGAAGGTATCCGAAATATTTGACAAGGATAATCATTGTATTGGAGATGTATTGTCTGTTCCCAATAATGTAAATTTTGCAGTTTTGCAGGAAAAGCTATTAAATTACATGACGAAAAATCATCTTGAATTTATCTGTTTAGGAGATGGTCTTAAAAATCAAAGCATAAGTAAATTGCAACATCACAAATTAATAACAGGGATACACGGTATCGTTCATATTAGTGTTTTGTTTATGCAAAAGTACCTAAAAGAGATTTTTGACTTAGCTATATACGAAGCCGAAATCGTCATAGCGATAGATGAATACAGTTCTATTGCTAAAGAAATGATTGAATATATTAGTAGTCAAGGGAACTATATTCTTTTAACAGGAAAAAACTTAAAAAAAGATGAAAAGTTTTTAGAACGTCTATATAGTCATCAAGGCATTAGTATTGGTTTTAATGAAGATTATACAAATCTAAAGGTAAACTGGCATGTCTTTATCAATCTTAGTTCTAATATACAAATGAAAAAATTGAAGAATAAAAGTGAAAAGGGGATTGTAATAGACCCACTTTTTTTAATCCATGAGATACGCGATGAGTATAAGATTGTCAGTGAGCTTAGTATGTACTCAAATGATATTGTGTTTTTTAATAAGCTAAACATTATAAACAATGCATACTCACCTCAACTTATCGAAAGCTTAGTTCGTATTAAGAATTGGAATAATGAAGACAATATTTATGAGCTCATACAGCAAGAAATTGTAGAAAATAAATACACACTAATGGATGAATGATTTGAAAAAATATTTTACTATATTTTAAAATAGGAAAAGGGGCATTATTATGGCGCAAAAGGAGTATATACTAACCTATGAGGGTTTAAAGAAATTAGAAGAAGAGTTAGACTATTTAAAAACCGTTAAGAGAAGAGAAATCGCAGAGCGTATAAAAGTTGCAAGAGAATTTGGCGATATTAGTGAAAATGCTGAATACGATGAAGCGAAGAATGAACAGGCTTTTACAGAAGGTAAAATTGCAGAGATTGAACATAAGCTGAAAATCGCTAAAGTTATAGATGAGGAAGACATTGCTACAGATGTTGTAAGCATAGGTTCTTGTGTAAAGGTGAAAGATTTAGAATTTGATGATATAATAGATTTCTACATTGTTGGCTCGTCAGAAGCAAATCCAGCGGAGGATAAAATTTCTAATGAATCTCCAGTAGGCGCAGCTCTTATTGGTAAAAAAATTGGGGATAAGGTCGTAGTAGCAGTACCAGATGGAAACATCACTTTTGAGGTGCTAGAAATCAACAAGAAGTAAGAAGGAGGATTCAGTTTGTCACAAGATGCAAATGAAAATTTAAGTGAAGTGTTACAGGTTAGAAGAGACAAGTTAAAAGACTTGCAAGAAAAAGGGAAAGATCCTTTTTGCATTACAAAATACCATATAGACAATAATTCAAAGAATATAGAAGATCATTTTGAAGAGTATGAAGAAAAGATGGTTTCAGTAGCTGGTAGAATTATGTCTAAAAGAGGGCAAGGAAAAGTAAGTTTTTATGACTTACAAGATAGTGTAGGAAGAATCCAAATGTTTCTAAAGAAAGACACTCTAGGAGAAGAAGCGTATGCTGAAATCAAAACCCTAGATATTGGAGATATTGTAGGTGTAAAAGGAGAGGCTTTCAAGACAAAAACTGGTCAAATATCAATAAGGGTTAAAGAACTTGCTCTCCTTACCAAGTCCTTACAAGTACTACCTGAAAAATTTCATGGATTAAAAGATCCTGATTTAAGGTACCGACAAAGATATGTAGACTTAATTGTCAATAGAGAAGTAAAAGATGTCTTCGTAATGAAATCCTTAATTCAAAAGAATATACGAAACTTTTTAGACGATAGGGGATTCTTAGAGGTAGAGACACCTGTATTGTCAAATCTAGCAGGAGGAGCATCTGCTAGGCCGTTTATGACTCATCATAATGCACTAGATATACCGATGTATTTGAGAATCGCTTTAGAATTGCCATTGAAGAGGTTGATTGTAGGCGGTTTTGATAAAGTATATGAGATGAGCAGAGTGTTTCGAAATGAAGGGATGGATACAACCCACAATCCCGAATTTACAATGCTTGAAACATATGAGGCGTATGCTAATTATGAAGATGTCATGAAAATGGTAGAGGAACTCTTTCACTACCTTGTGACAAAGCTATACAATAAGGACAGTGTAATGTATCAAGAAAAAGAAATCAGCTTAAAAGCTCCATTTAGAAGAGTTCGTATGGTAGATTTAGTAAAGGAACATACAGGCGTAGATTTTGATAGCATAGTAGATATTGAAGAAGCTTACAAAAAAGCCGATGATTTAAAGCTGGAATACACTAAGAATGACAGGATCGGTGATTTAATCAATATCGCCTTTGAACAATATGTAGAAGAAAAACTTATTCAACCTACCTTTGTAACCCATCATCCAATAGAAATATCGCCATTGGCTAAAAAAGATTATTCAGATCCAAGGTATACTGAGAGATTTGAGCTTTTCATCAATGGAAAAGAATTTGCCAATGCATTCTCTGAATTAAATGATCCAATCGATCAAAAAGAGAGATTTGCTACACAGGTAGAAAAGAAAAATAGCGGAGACGACGAAGCCCATCCATATGATGAAGATTTTATCAACGCTCTAGAAGTCGGACTACCTCCAACAGGAGGGTTAGGAATTGGAATAGACCGATTAATTATGCTCTTTACAGATCAAAGAAGCATTAGAGACGTCATCCTATTCCCAACAATGAAGTCCATTGATAAATAAACGCAGTATATAGAATGAAAACAGATGAAAGATCATAATAGTACAAGGCAGACATTTCACAGTATTAGTGAGGTGTCTGCCTTGTTTCTATTTTACAGAAAATATAAAAAATAAAAAACCGGCTATCTTTTTTCTTTGCAATATCGTTATACAATATAGAAGGTACTTTCAAGATAAACGAGAGGAGGGGAAACATGGATGCTGATTTTCTGCTAGTAAAAAAAATGAAAATCGGAGATGAGCAGGCGGTGGATATTTTTATTCATAAATACTATCCCCAAATATTGAAATATTGCCGCCTGCATATTCATGATTATAATCATGCTGAAGATATGACGCAGGAAACATTTGAAAGGTTTTTCCGAACTCTCAATCAATACCAGCATTATGGGAAGGCGGCAAATTATCTGTATGTGATAGCAGCGAACCGATGTAGAGATTACTACCGGAAGAAAAGCGAAATTGCAGTAGAAAGATTGCCCGAACAACTCGATTGGGGTATGGAGGATATTGAAGAATGGTTAGATGTGCAAAGTGCATTGGATAGTTTGCCACATGAGCTTCGAGAAGTTGCAGTTTTATTTTTCTTTCAGGGAGTAAAACAAAAAGAAATTGCGAGAATATTGGGGATTGGGCTTCCGCTGATAAAATATAGATGTAGAAAAGCAAAAGAAAAATTGGTGAAATATTTGGAGAAGGAGAAACGGTTATGAGCATATCAGATAAAGATTTGAAGATATATTTTGAAGAAAAGTTGCATATGCCCTGTAATGAAATGAAAATACAAGAAACAATTCAAAAATCGATGGAAGCGCATTATACTTCCGAGGCAGAACAGCCGTTGTCCAAAGCAGAATTTTTATATCAGCAGACCAGGTATATACGAAAGCGTTGGTGGATTATTCAAGGGTTGCTCTTATTTCTGCTGTGGTTGTTTTTACAATATACGGAAAGCAGATTTTACATCCACAGAAGCATCGGAATTGCAGCACCGTTGTTTGTTGTGTTGATTATGCCAGAGATTTGGAAAAACAAAAATGCAAATGCGCTGGAAATAGAATGTACAGCCTACTATTCTCTCCGACAGATTTATGCAGCTCGCATGATTTTGTTTACTTTCGTAGATTTCGTATTATTAAGTCTGTTATTTATTGGGGTATCCTACACTGGCAAGCTGACGATTGGCGAATTGATAATACAATTTTTTATACCATTCAATGTAACCTGCTGTATTTGTTTTAGCACGTTGTACAGTAAGCGGGCGGGGTCAGAAGTTTTTGCGCTATTGCTGTGTATTGTCTGGATTGCTGTCTGGGTGCAAATTGTGTTGAATGAGACCGTTTATGATGCTGTATCTGCTCCGGCGTGGAGTGTGCTGCTGGTAATCTCCTTCTTGTATTTGGGTTACAGTATCCGAAGGGGACAGAAAAAATGTTTGGAAGTGTGGGAGGTAAAACCATTATGGAATTAAAGCTATCAGGAGTCACTAGAGAATTTCAGGATATCGTAGCAGTAGATCATGTGTCCTGCACACTAACAAATGGCGTATATGGATTGCTGGGGGTCAATGGTGCTGGTAAAACAACGCTTATGAGGATGCTTTGTACCTTATTAAAGCCGTCTGCTGGTTCTATTACATGGAATGGGGAAGATATTTTTACGATGGATAACAGATATCGCAAACTGCTGGGGTATCTGCCACAAGATTTTGGATTTTATCCAGACTTCTCAGTTTATGATTATCTGCTATACATTGCCTCCATTAAGGGACTGCGCCCTGCTGTTGCAAAGCAGAGAACAGATATTTTATTAAAACAGGTAGGGTTGCAGAAAGAAAGAAATAAAAAAATGAAAAAACTTTCTGGTGGTATGAAACGTCGGGCAGGAATTGCCCAGGCCATGTTAAATAATCCCAAAATATTGATTCTGGATGAACCGACAGCTGGATTAGACCCCAATGAGAGGATTCGGTTTCGCAATCTAATCAGCGAACTGTCAGAAGAAAGAATGGTATTGCTATCTACCCATATCGTTTCTGATATAGAATATATCGCAAATGAGATTCTATTGATGAAGGATGGGCGGATCACCATGTCCGGTACTGCGGAAGAGTTGATAAGCTCTATGCTAGAAAAGGTGTGGAGTTGTGACATTCAAAAAAATAAGATTGACTCGTACATGAAAGCGTATAAGGTATCAAATGTGAAAACTGTTCAAGGGGGTGCCAAATTACGTATTTTGTCTGCAAAGCAGCCGACGGAAAATGCTATATTAGAAACAGCTTCTTTGGAGGATGTATTCCTGTATTATTTTGGAGAGAAGGTAGATGCAGATGATGTTCAGATATGAGATGAAAAAGGTATTTGCTAAAGCAGGTACAAAAATTGCAGTAATCGTACTGTTGGCAATTCTTGGAGTTACCTGCGGGTTTGCTATGGATGTTTCTTATGTAAATGAAAATGGGGAAGCAGAAAACGGTTATGCGGCGGTAAGGCAGTTGAGAGAGAAGCAAAAAGAATGGTCAGGCATACTTGATGAAGAAAAATTGCAGAAAGTCATTGAAGAAAACCAGAGAATTAGTGCTACACCACAGGCAAAATCAAAAGACTACAAAGAAAACAATATAGCATTTAGTTGGAGACAAGGTATTAGCGAAATCCGCGAGCTTCTGAATGCTTCTTTTATGGATGAGTTTCGTTCGTATGATTATTATAAGGCCGATACCTTAATGGCTTCAGATGCATCTGCATTTTACGAAAACAGGACTGTATTGTTGAAAGAATGGTTGTCAAACGAAGCAAAGCATCAGTTCTCGGATGTAGAAAAGCAATATTTAGTACAGAAATATGAAGCATTGAAAATTCCGCTTTTATATGATTATATCGGAGGCTGGACGCAGTTGTTTGAGTATGTTTCAACTGTTATAATCATAACCACGCTGGTTCTTGGGTATCTTGTTGCAGGCATTTTTTCAAGTGAATTTGGATGGAAGTCCGATGCAATTTTCTTTACTACAGTACATGGAAGGAATAAAGCGGTTGTCGCAAAAATAAAAGCTGGAATTAGTATAGTCACAATGATTTATTGGCCAGTTATTCTTCTGTATAGCGGAATCGTTCTTCTCTATTTAGGCGCTGATGGCGCTGTATGCCCGGTTCAGGCAGATATGGTCGGGTGGAAATGCTTTTACAATATCCAGGTATGGCAGAAATATCTGCTTACAGTTGTTGGAGGGTACATAGGTTGTTTGTTTATTTCTTTTCTGACGATGCTGGTATCTGCTAAAACGAAGTCGGCTGTGGTAGCTGTTATGTTGCCGTTTATACTTATTTTTATCCCATCTTTCCTCGGTAATATCGAAAGTCCGGTTATCAATAAGGTATTAGGTCTGTTGCCTGACCGTTTGTTGCAGATAAGTACAGCATTAGGGTATTTTGACTTATACAAAGTTGGAGGGAAAGTAATTGGAGCTATCCCTATTTTACTCGTATTATACAGCGTTTTAACAATTCTGCATGTACCAATAATTTATCAGGAATACCAGCATAAACAAATCAACTAAAAATCTATACCAGTAATCACTCAGTTTTATAATAGTATTGTCCTACTGATACAGCCAGTCCGCAAATTCGTTCGGCCGGCTGTTCTTTCTTTATGTAATAGGAAATACCATATAATAAAAACTTCAGTCAAAAAACACTATCATGAAAGTCAATAAAATCGAGAAATTAAAAAAACGATTGACAAAAGGATATACTGTCCCTATAATAGTAAGAGTCGCTAGAAATAGTGGCAAGTTACAAAAATCGACAACTTAAAAGTAATTTTGAAAAAAGTAGTTGACAAAAGAAACAAGATGAAGTAAGATATAAAAGCTGACTCGAGAGAGACAAGCTGAGTATTGAAAAACAACAAGGTATTTGAAAATAGAATAGTGCACACAAACCCAAGCAAATTAGTTGCAAGTC
>NZ_CALNCS010000233.1 GCF_937875145.1 Alkalibaculum bacchi
ATTGGCTTCATGACCTATTTGAATCAGTGTTGCACTTAATTTGATAATTCAGGTTCTAAAGAAAATACAAAAGTTGATGAATTAGTAATGACAGCTTTTGGACTTGATGAAAAAGAAAAAGAAACTGTTAGAAAATTTGAATTTTGATATCTGTAAATATTAAGATTATTTAAAGAGATGCACTAGAAATTGCTGGCATACTTTAAACATGGTATAAACGATTTACAAAGTTTTTTATTATTTTTAAAGGTATATTTTATTTACTCATTCTGGCAAACGTAGTTATTACATTGCGCCAACATGTTGTGATGACGTCATTATGAGATTGTGTTGGATAAGTCGTAGAACAATGTTGCTGCTACTACAGATCTACGGTGGATTTAAATAGACAAATGTAGCAGTACCACCGTGGGCGCCACGCTAGCGGGTTCTGGTAGTAGCGTGGTTAAAGTATTTAAGTATTTAAAGGTATATTTTTTAACTTTAACTTCTCATACGCTACCAGTCTGCCCATTTTTGGAAAACTGAATAAAAATAGCAATGAGAAGCAAGTGTTCAATGACATTTGCTTCCTTTTAATTTTTTGCGGATTATCAAGCGTTAGAGAATACTTCAACACTGATAATCCGCTTTTTTGTCCAAATATTGATGTTAGGGATGCTGTATCCCGCTATATCTCAACAAGGAGGTACACAAATATGGCACAACAAAATGAAACTATCAAAGATTCTACCTTTGCACAAGCCATCTTGCCAAAGGCAACTCCAATTAGTAACGCACTTCAAAAACCTTTGAAATTAGCTACTGGTAGCATTTTTAAAGTATTATCTGGTAGCACCGAGGCTGCTAAGGATAGTAATGGTGATGATATCGTGCGTGCAGTTTACAGGGTTCAATCTCTTAATAGCAAGCTTTTACCTTTGTCAACTGAGTTTGAAGTTAAGGTTAAGGGACAAGAATGCATGTTTAAGGAAGAAGATAACGTTGAAATCATGTTTAATTCTAAAATGGTCATTGTAGCGTTTGATGATCTATCACATTGGTCATTTAACGGTCGAGAGGGCTTAAGCGCAACAGGTGTGAGAGTTTTAAACCTTACAAATGATCAAATTATGAAGATCGTTGGGGGCAATCATGCGCATGCTTAAGTACAATCCTAATGATCATTTTCAATTGAATGCTCCATTATTAGTTACTGGTGTAATAGCTGGAATTATTCTAGGTTTTACTTTTCATTCAGCATCATTGTTAATTCTTATGCCAATTGTTAGCCAATATAAGTGGTTAATTGATTGTTTCAATAGAATTGTTTATTCCGATCAAATTAAGGCACTTGATCGTTTAACTAACTCCGCTAAGTTAGCAGATAAGCGTGATAATTACACTATTGGTCGCTATCGTAATGCTGTTAATTATATGTTAGATATGTCTAATCCTAGATATTATTTGTTAGCAGTCGATGCGAATGGTGTTACTAATACTCGCAATTTGCGAGAGCTAGCAAATGAAGTGGGTGCTGCGTTTCATCATTCTGCAAATTTAGAGAGTGTAAGTAATGGTAAAGCGGTATACAGAATTAACATTACTCAATCTCAAGGACAGATTAGTGAAAGTGATTTCTAAAGTATTACTTACTCCTAATTGTGTAATTGACTGGAAAGCTAGTCCTCACATGATTGTTTCCGGTGTTACTGGATCGACTAAAACAAATACTTTGGAAGATATCTTGTTGTCGTGAATGAGCGCAAAAAGTCGCTTGGATAGCCAGCAAATAGGGATGAGTGCTAAGCCATATCTCATTGACGGAAAGAGTGCGGATCTTGCCAGCTTAAAAAGCTTACATCCCGCAGTAACACCTAATCAAGCCGCACGTGTATTACGTATCATTACACAGAATATGCATAAACGCTATGATCGTTTTTCTGGAGACTTCGGTAAAGTAGCCAGTGATTATATTGAGAACGGTAAAAGTGTTAGAAATATCGTTCTCATAATAGATGAACTGGCTGTTTTACTGAACGATCCAAAGCTTCGTAGTGAAATTCTACGGTACCTTTTTGATTTACTCGTTGCAGCACGTCAAGCATCTATATATGTCTCGCCCCGTTGGGGCAAACAGTAATAGTTGGTATTCAGCGACCATCAGCTGAGATTCTTCCAAGAGATACAACACTTCAGTTTAATAACCGATTATTAATGGCACCCAATGGAGCTGATAACGATACTAAGAGGATGCTATTTCCAATGTCCGACGTTAAAGGACTACCTCTAACTGAGAACATTAAAGGAGCGGCTTTATTCTATAAGAACGGATTTATTATGCCGAAACCAGTGTATTTTCCTAATATGTCTACAATTGATATTCCTAAAATTGTAAGGAAAATTCAAAAAGAGGTCAATCCAAACTGGTTTATACATGAGGATTACTGGGAAGAACCTTAGATGTTGTCTGCTGACGGATGCCAGCTGGAAGCTGGCAAGTGGAACGTTCCGAACGGAGTGTTCAGCATTAACCCGCAATAACTATTAGGCGGGTATATCTATTAGGCGGGTATATCTGATTAGTTAAGAGGTGTACATAAAAATGACAGAATATTTTGTTACTGTCGATCAAGTTAGTATTAATTTTCCTATCAATAAGATGGGAGGTATGAATACTGCACTTCAGCTGGACAAAGAACTGAAATTATCAAAAATTTTTGGTGATTCAAATAAATCTAAAGCCTTAAATCATTATTCAGATGCCATTGGTTACTATGATGGCAAAATAAAATTTATGTGGAATGATAAGAAAAAGTCGCAAGGTTTATTACTCTACTTTAGTGCATCTGGTTTTAAGGCTTGGAAAAATCTGGGTAAACTCAGGGGTTATGATTTAGATTTTGACAATCTAATTAAAATAATGATAAATAAGAAAGCTAAATTTACGAGACTTGATGTAGCTATTGATGTGATTAATTATGACTTAACGGTTGATGATTTACATCAAAAGTTACAAGATAAACAAGTTTTAATCTTGGATTCTCTTAAAAGAGTATTATCTGCAAAGCATCAAAAATTCTTTGGAGCAAATAAAGTCATTACTGGAATTACGTGTGGTGCGCGTTCTAGTGATAACTTCTTGCGTATTTATGATAAGAAAATAGAGCAAAATAAAACTAGTGCTCCGTATTTTGATTTAGCTCAACAGTGTGATAGTTGGATGCGAATTGAAGGAGAATTTAAACACGACGCTGCTCATGCAGTTCTCAACGACCTAAACCAAAAAGATAAAGATAAGATTAGTCAAAAGTTGATTGGTTATGTAGTTAAGCGATGGCTTCTTACTGATTCTAATCGCAAACTTATTCCATTATGGGAAGAACTTACTGCTTTAGCTAATGATGAAGGTTCTATTCCTCCGTTAATGTCTAAACTTACTGATAGGTTAGTACAGGAATTAAAGTGGTTTTTAGTTGGTGGTGCAGCAGGGATATTTTATCGAATTGCTCAGTTATTTGGAGAAGACGGTAAAAATGATTTTTTATTCTTTATGATAGATTATGTAGCAAAACCTAATCAAAAAAATCATTATGCAATTCCGAGCAATATGGCGCAGGATTTAGAATTAATTCGAACACAGCATCCAAATATTGATACTATAAATTATTATTTAAAACGAGCAGTTAAAGAAATCGAAAATGAAAAAAAGGCTAATCATACCGACCAAAGCAATGATTAACCCTTTATGGCGAACAAACCAATGAGACGGTTGTTCGCTTTTCATTATCTACTTCTAAGAAGACTTTGAAAAGGAAAAGCTATGAAAAAACTATTAATTAATTATACAGATCTAGTTGCATTAGGCTTTAAGCCTAACCAAGCTAGAACCATCATTAGAAATGCTAAAAAATTGATGGCTAAAAAAGGTTATCCATTTTATAATGGGAAAAGAGTTGGTTCTGTTCCAGCTTATGCAGTTTCAGAAATCACAGGTTTATCATTCTCTGATAAGACAGAGGGTGGTAATTAATGACACTGATTAAAACCAGATATGCCAATGTTTACAAAGATTCTAACACAGGAAAGTTCCTTTATCAGGTCTTTCTTGACAGGGATGCTTTGGGTAGATCTCGTTTTAAGAAGGGTAGACGTAACCAATTACGTAAACTTTTTAAAAGCGCACGTGAAGCATATCAAGAAGCACAGCGAATCAAGCAAGAGTATCTTAATATTGATCTGGATAATATCTCTTATTCATACTTCATGAAAGAAAAGTTCTTGCCAAAATATCGTGGTGATGTTGAAGCAACAACGTATGAAACTCATAAAATCATGTTCTTAAAAGGGATAGATTATTTTGAGGATATGTTGTTAAAGAAGATTACAGTTGCAGAATGTGAGGAATATCGCACCTGGCTATTAACTAATTCTGGGTATTCACAGAGCTACGCTAGTTTAGTTTATACGGCGTTTAGGCAGTCTTTAGATTATGCAGTTGAGATAAAGTTGATTCCAAGTAATCCAGCATTGGAGACCAAGGCTATTCCTAAAGGAAGGGCAGTAGCCAAGTATTGGACTAAGGTAGAATTTGAAAAGGTATTATCTTGTATTTCGACTGATAGCTTCTATGAACAACTAATCTATATAACATTTTTATTCTTCTATCGGATGGGTTGTCGAGTTTCTGAAGGCTCAGCGTTAACATGGCGTAATGTAGATTTGGTAAATGGTAAGGTTTCATTTATCCAGAACATACATTATAAGAATAAAATGGATTATACAATTAGCCCATATCTAAAAAATGATGCTAGTCGTAGGACTGTAACTCTTGATAATGAGCTACTCCAGGTCTTAAAAGATTGGAAAAGGCTTCAAGAAAAATATAATGTTAAAAATTTTGTCTTGAGTTATGATGATACTCCATTGAATAAATCAACCTTAAGCCGTTGGTTAAAAAAGTATGCTCAACTTGCTGGAGTACCTAGAGTTAATGGACGTGGTTTAAGACACTCTAACGCTTCATATTTGATTGCTGAATTAGGCGCAGATGTATTAACGGTCAGTCATAGGTTAGGTCATAAAACACCTATGACAACCCTTAAATACTATGCTCACATGTTTTCTGATAATGATTTAGTGATCGCTTCCAAGATGGAAAACAGTATGAGTATTCAACCAGCAGAGAAGTCAGAGGTTGAATTTAATGGAAATCAATATTTAGGCGATGGCAAGATTGTCGGTATGCCAAAACAAGAAAAAGACAGCTTAAGCATTGATATAAAAGAAACATCCCCTATTCTCGGGGAATAAAAAGAATAATAAGCATGAAAATTTTCTTCATGCTTATTTATTTTGCTTTAATACCTAATATTTCATAGGGTGATAGGGAAAGTGCTCGCATAATTGCTTTTGCAATTTTGTTCTGAGATGATCACTTTGTGTGGTAACATTATTATTGTTTAGTATTATATGATATTTATTCTCTAAAAATAGTATTTAGTAGCGAAGATTGTAAAAAGAGGAGTCTATGTTGTGTTAAAAGTAACTGTCATTAATGAAATAATGAAAGTTGGGTCTACAATCCCGTTACGAGTTACTTGCTCTGATTTTAAACAATATATTTTGAAGGGGATAAACAAGAATGTACCAACTGGTAAAGCACTTTTTAATGAGGTGGTTGCTTCCAGATTTGCTAAATTAATCGGTTTGGATACACCTAATACTGCTATTGGAATACTTCCAGAATCGATTATAACTTCTAGCGATATAATCAATTTAAAAAAATATGGTTTTAAATCAGGTC
>NZ_CALNCS010000234.1 GCF_937875145.1 Alkalibaculum bacchi
ACATCCGGAATCAGAACCACTTCACCAAGGCCCTTGCGGGTGAAGTGGTTCTGATTCCGGATGTTCGAATCCCTTTGGAAAGTTTTTGGAAGTGGTATAGGACAAGAAGTCCTGCCTATGACATTCAAGCAATCTATGCCGATATCCTAAGTTTTCCTGTTGCAGATGTAGACGGCCAAATGGCGTATATGGTAGCTACTTTTTTCACAAGTAGAATCTATCAAGGGAAATCAGAAGTAGCAAAAGCCAGGGAATACCTAGAAAACAATTGGAGAGAAAAATTCAATATAGATAAAATTGCAAAGGCCGCCTGTTTAAGCCCTTCACATCTTATGCGGCTGTTTAAAAAGCATACTGGTATGACGCCCTATAGCTGCTATCAGGAGATTAAGATTGCCCGGCTTAAGGAAGCACTTCGGAATAAGAATTTAAGTGTAAACGAAGCCTTTTTATCCTGCGGTTTTGAACATCGTGGAAATTTTGCGAGATTTTTTAAGATGCAAGTAGGCATGACACCATCCCAATATAGAAAGGTAATGAAGTGATAAATGTACGAGAAAGAGTCTCTGTATGCAGAAACAAGTACAGCAAATCTTTTGTTATCCTAAAATTATTGAGCATAAATGAATAATTTACAGCTTTTTTATACTATTATAGATGGTTTATTTTTTATAAAATAATTATAAGCAATCTATGAGAAAAGCAATAATTAAATTGAAGCGGTAAAATAAGGTTATGTGGTCTTTGGGCGAGTTCGTTTCCATGGAAAAGGATATTGAAAATCACCTTGTTGTTCAGGTAACGTTTAATTAACAGGTTCAGGCGTATTTTCTTTGATATTGTATGCTAATGAAACAAGAGAAATGGAGGAGAATATTATGACAGAGCAAAAAATTAATTCCGAAAATCAAGAATTAATAGAGGTACAGGAAAATGTTTTTACTCAGGAGGATATTGAAAAGAACAAGACAATGGCAGGTCTTTCTTATTTTCTGTTTTTTCTTCCGCTGATTGTCTGTCCCGAATCCCAATATGCCAAGTTTCATGCAAATCAGGCACTTTTACTTTTGATCACAGGTATAGCGGGGAACGTGATATTAGGTATCATCCCCATAATTGGATGGATGCTGATGCCAATTTTCGGTATCGCTATTTTGATACTTGGCATTATGGGAATCATCAATGGGTTTGGAGGGAAAGCAAAACCTCTTCCTGTTATTGGTAAAATTACCATCCTAAAATAGAGCGTGAACTATTAATTGTATTTTGATTAATAGATGTTAGGAGGATATTCATATGAAGAAGGTTCTAACTTTAATATTTATGTCTGTATTAATGTTGGCGCTTGTCGAAGGATAGCAGTACGATGAGCTTCGCCTATAAGGGGGAAGAAAATCTTGTGTCCATTGAATATCAGAAATAGGATTGTTGTAAAATAGCTGCTAAGACTTATATGTCTTCCTGCAGCTTTTTTTATTATATAGAAACACCGTTACAGTACTATAGACGATAGTTTTTTCGAGGGGAGTATTTGACCCTTCATGCAGAATCGAAGATATAATTATGAGGGAAGTTTGTGTAAAGCTATGAAATCAAGAGGTATGTATTGTATACGTTTCAAAATTACTTGATGTTTTCAAAGGAAATAAAGGTATATTCTCGACTAATAAAGTTATACATTCCCCTATAGAAGTAAATATTGACAAATTAAAAGTAGTCTATCAGTATGTGAAGGAGCATGGCAAATAGGTATGGGTCTATAAAAATAAAAATTTCAACCTTTTAAGCTGCCTTTGAAGGCATTTTAAAAGGTTGTTTTTTATGAATTTATAAATGTAAAGATTTTGATAATAAGCTAAAAAAACTTAAACTGAAAATAATTGTTGATATTTTACACAAAAGTAGTTACTATTAATAATGGTTATATTTAATAACAAATTGATGTGAGGTGAAAGGAAGTGCAAGAGAGAGAAAAGTTAGTTGAGAATTTAATATTTTTTATTCCAACTATCTTTAAAAAATTAATGAAAAGCATACCATCAATGGATATACCAAAGCAGCAATTTGGCCTTCTCCATATGGTATGTATTCACCAGGGGAAAACCATGAGTTATTACAGTGAGAAAATGCAGTTACCTAAATCCAATATCTCAGTATTAGCGGATCGATTAATAAAAGGAGGTTATTTAATTAGAGATACGGATCCAGAGGACCGAAGGGTAATCAATTTAAGAGTCACTCAAAAAGGGAAAGACCTTTTTAGTACTCAAAAGAATCAAATGAAACGTGAGATGATAAAGCCACTAGAAGACTTACAAGAAGAAGATATACTCAGATTAAATACACTGATAATAGAGATGAAGAGCATATTAGACAAATTAGAGTAAATAGAGTGGTGAGAGTTTTTAACCAAAAAACTATTGGATTTGTTTAAGAGGTTAAAGAGGTCGTTTAGAATGCTGAATAAAAAGGAGAATTTATGGTTAAATTATTTCGATTTTTAAAGCCATACAGGTGGCAAATTTTTGTAGTTCTTGTATTGGTATTTTTACAGACACTGGGGGATTTATACTTGCCTACTCTTACCTCAGATATTATTAATGAAGGAGTTATGGCAGGGGATGTAGCAACCATTTGGGATATTGGTAAGATCATGCTCCTGGTAGCAGGTCTTAGTGCAATTTTGTCTATTGCATCGAGTTATTTTTCAGCAAAGATTGCCATGGGGTTTGGTACGGTTTTAAGAAACAAAATTTTTGAAAGAGTAGAGAGCTTTTCATTAAGGGAATTTGACGAATTTGGTACAGCAACGCTGATTACGAGGACGACAAATGACATCAATCAAGTTCAAATGGTGACCATTATGATCTTTCGTATGATGGTCAGTGCCCCTATGATGGCAATAGGAGGATTGACCTTAGCTTATTCTAAAAATGCTAATTTGACAGGGGTTCTTGGTGTAGCCATTCTTGTTCTAGGCTTGACCATAGCAGTCCTTGCAAGAAAAGTCATACCATTATTTAAGCTAGTACAGGGAAAAGTGGATAAAATTAACCTTGTGCTTAGAGAAAAGCTTACTGGGATTCGAGTCATACGTGCTTTTGATACTGTAGAAAGAGAAAATAAAAGATTTGATGACGTCAATAACGATTTGACCAATAACTACATTACTGTAAACAGAATTATGGCTTTTATGATGCCATCTATTATGCTCATTATGAACATCACTTCTTTGTCTATCCTTTGGTTTGCAGCTATTAAAATTAATGTGGGCACCATGGATTTAGGAGATTTAAGTGCGTTTACCCAATATACTATGCAGATTATGATGTCTATGCTCATGCTCTCTATGATGTTTATTATGGTACCAAGAGCTCATGCAGCGGCCATTCGGATCGACGAAGTCATTGTAACAGAGCCTAGTGTAGTAAATCCAGAAATTATTCAAAAAGAGTTCAGCGTGACAAGTACATTAGAATTTCAAAATGTCGCCTTTAGCTATCCTGGCGCAGAAGAATCCGTATTAGAACAGATAAGCTTTCAAGCGAAGCCGGACAAAGTAACTGCAATTATAGGTAGCACTGGCTCAGGAAAATCTACTATTGTGAATTTGATTCCAAGATTTTACGATATTACTCAAGGGAATATACTCATCGATGGTGTGGATATTAAAGAAATCTCATTAGAGACCCTTCGAGATAAAATTGGGTTTGTTCCCCAAAAATCGGTCTTGTTTTCAGGTAGCATTGCCGACAATATTCGATTTGGCAGCAAGGATGCTCCTATGGAGGAGGTCATTGAAGCAGCAAAAGTTGCAGAAGCCTATGAATTCATCGAAAATATGGAGGAAGGGTTTGATCATTACATATCACAGGGAGGAACTAATGTTTCAGGGGGACAAAAGCAAAGGTTAGCCATTGCTAGAGCAATACTGAAAAAACCAGAAATATACGTTTTTGACGATAGTTTTTCTGCTCTCGATTTTAAAACCGATGCAAAGGTTCGAAAATCGATAAAAAACAAGCTGAATGACGCTACAGTCATTATCGTAGCTCAACGAGTAGGTACCATCATGGATGCAGATCAAATTATCGTGTTAGAAGAAGGCAAAATCCAAGGAATCGGTACGCATCATGAGCTATTAAATTCATGTGAGGTCTACAAAGAAATTGTGTCTTCCCAGTTGACAAAGGAGGATATGAAATGAGCAAGAATGAGAAACATAGCAAACCAATACAAAGTGGTCATGGCGGCCCTATGAACATGGGTGGACCCGTTGTAAAGGCGAAGGATTTTAAAGGTAGCCTTAAAAGGCTTCTGCATTATTTGAAGCCTCATAGAACAAAATTGCTCTTGGTTATTTTGCTTGCAATTGCCAGCACCGTATTTACGATAGCTGCCCCAAAGGTAATGAGTAAAGCCATGAATAAACTTCAAGATGGTTACATGTCGGGAAAAGTAATACAGGAAATGTCAAAAGGTCAACAGACTGCGAGAACAGAAATCGTTGAAAGCATGACGGATGTTCAAGATGAAATGGTTATGAGTATTATAGATAATTTGGGTGATGTGCAAGAAGAAGCTGCAATCAAGATTATGGATAATATGGCTACAGCTCAAAACAAAGCCCTTAATCAGATGTATTTTCAGACTGACACGAGCAAGATAAGCGATGGTAAAACTTATGAAGAAAAAGCAGAAACAACCATAGCTTTTATCAAACAATTAGATAAGTTGCCAAAAACTGCACAAAATTCACAGGATATGGACGCTGAATCACTAGATGCAGTCAAAAATTTACTAGAAATCCCACTCATCAAAAATGCAGAATCTCTTGAGGAAAAGAAGCAACTAACCTTAAAGGTCGTCGAAGTATTTAAATCATTGCCAGAGGATGCATCTTCAGGAGAAGAGAACTCATTTGATGTAAAATCCTTAGATAATGTAAAAGCCTTGCTTGTACTAAAAGATTTTGATGAGATTGAAAAGCAAGATGAGAAATTACAGACTTTAAATGAAATGCTTTTGCTTTTTAACGATCTCCCCGAAATGGAATCAGACAACACCACCACACAAGAATTTAGTACTGAAGATATAGATGCCTTGAGAGAGTTTATTTTCCTTCCAATCGTTGAAGAAATTCAATCTCCAAAGGAAAAGGCTGAAGCTATAAAAAAGGTTATAGGCTTAGGGTCTAAAATGTCATCTATGGACAATGCACCAAGTAGTCCAGATTCTGAAGTAGAGTTGACAGACGAACAAATTGAAGGTGTCATCACCGCTATTGAAGAGACCAATGGTAAAATAGATTTTAAATATATAGGGCAAATCGCGTTGATTTTAGTTGCTATGTACATCATAAGTTCCCTATTCAGTTTAGTTATGGGCCTTGTCATGTCGGGCGTATCTCAAAACACGGTAAGGGATTTAAGAAAGGAAATAGATCATAAATTCGCTAAGCTTCCACTAAAGTACTTTGATATGCATCCCCATGGAGATATGCTTAGTAGGGTGACCAATGATGTAGATACCATTGCATCTACTTTGCAGCAAAGTTTAACACAAGCAATTACCTCTGTAATATCCATTATAGGATATGTGGTTATGATGCTAACCATTAGCAAAACGTTAACCCTCATCGTCATAGCGACTTTACCATTTTATGTATTAGCCACGGTAACCATTGCAAAAAAATCACAAAAACACTTTGCTGCTCAACAAGCAGAACTAGGGGACCTTAGCGGTCACGTGGAAGAAATGTATACGGGTCATAAGATTGTCAAGGTATTTAACTACGAGAGGGAATCTGTAGGCAAATTTAAAGAGGTCAACGAAAAATTATACGAAGCTAGTTGGAAAGCTCAGTTCGTTTCAGGAATTATGTTTCCATTGCTAAACTTTGTAAGCAATATTGGATATGTCTTAATCAGCATCGTCGGAGGTATATGGATTACGAAGGATTTGTTGAAGATTGGGGATATGCTCGCTTTTATCCAGTATTCTAAATCTTTTACTATGCCTATTGTGCAAACGGCGAATATTGCCAATGTTATTCAGTCGACGGTTGCCTGTGCAGAGAGGATTTTTGAAGTGCTCGATGAAGAGGAGGAGGTACCAGATTCAGCCGACTCTGTTACTATTGAAAATGCAAAAGGTGATGTAATTTTAGAAAATGTGTCCTTCCGCTATGAAGAGGATGCACCTCTAATCGAAAACCTGAATCTCCAGGTTAAGGAAGGCCAAACAGTAGCCATTGTAGGGCCTACTGGAGCAGGGAAGACTACCTTAGTCAATCTATTAATGCGGTTTTATGAAATTGGAGGGGGAAAAATCACTGTAGATGGTATGGATACTACTTCTATTCGCAGAAGCAGCTTGCGTAGAGTGTTTGGAATGGTACTACAAGATACATGGCTATTTAACGGTACTATAAAAGAAAATATTGCATATGGAAAAGAAAATGCAACAGAAGAAGAGATTCTTGAAGCAGCAAAAGCTGCCCATGTGGACCACTTCGTTCGAACGTTGCCGGATGGATATGACACAGTTCTCAACGAAGAGGCAACCAATATCTCACAAGGGCAAAAGCAGCTCATTACCATTGCAAGAGCTATATTAGCAGATCCAAGAATTTTAATTCTTGATGAAGCGACAAGTAGCGTAGATACGAGAACAGAAGTATTGATACAAAAGGCCATGATTAATTTGATGGAAGGCAGAACCAGCTTCGTCATCGCCCATCGATTGTCAACGGTTCGAGATGCACAGACCATTCTCGTTATGAAAGAGGGAAGCATAATAGAAATGGGAAATCACGAAGATCTTCTAGAAAAACACGGATTTTACGCAGATTTGTACCAAAGCCAGTTTGCCCAGTAAATGATACTAAATCGAGTATGTAATAAATTAATTTGTA
>NZ_CALNCS010000235.1 GCF_937875145.1 Alkalibaculum bacchi
GAGTCAATACTCGAACCTGATTGCCAAAATCAAGATTTGCTGTAGGCTCATCTAATATGAGTATTCTTGATTTTTGTACCAAAGCTCTAGCCATTAATACTAATTGGCGTTCCCCTCCGCTTATTTGACTGCAGCCTCTGTTTTTTAAGTGGCTAATTTCTAACCTCTCCAAAGCGTCTTCTACTAACTGAATTTGTTTCTTTCCAGGGCTAGAAATAGCAGAAACTTGTACTGAGGTACCCATTAAGACCATGTCAAATACGCTGTAATTAAAAGCAGGGTAATGAGACTGTGGAATATACGCTACGAGCTTGGCCATTTCTTCAATGCTTAAATCATTCGTTTCTACATCATTTATTTGGATTTTTCCTTGATATCCATTAAGTAGCCTCAGGATACAGCGAAATAAAGTGCTCTTCCCTACCCCATTTGGACCTAATACAGATAATAACTCTCCATCTTCTGCTACAAAACTGATATCATTTAAGATTGAGTGCTGTCCATAGCTAAAATGAAGATTCGATACTTTAATGCTCAAAAATGTTCCCCTCCTTTGGTAATCAAGTATATAAAAAACGGTGCCCCTACAAAGGCAGTGAGAATGCCTAAGGGAATTTCTGTTGCCAATAGATTTCTTGAGATATTGTCTACTAGTAAGAGAAATATCGCTCCAAATAGTATGCTACCTGGCATTAAATATATATAATTATTTCCTACAAGCTTCCTAGCGAGATGAGGGATCACAAGGCCTACCCATCCAATCATACCGCTTACAGATACACTAGCTGCAGTGACGAGAGTAGAGCAGATAATAACAATAAGTCGAATCCTTTTAGAATTAATGCCCATGGTCTTTGCCTCTTCATCTCCCATGGTAAGGACATTCATTCGCCATCTTAAGAGCATAAGTGGAATCAGACCAATAGAGATAGGTATGATTACAAATGTAATATCATTGATTTTCGCTCCAGATAAGCTACCCATAAGCCAGTAGGTTATGGCTGGAAGTTGATCATTAGGGTCTGCCACTAATTTAATAAAGGACGTTCCTGCAGAAAAAAGGGAACTTACCATAATACCTGATAAGACAAGACCTAATAAAGGATTCCCCCTCGCCTTCTTGCTGATAATGTATACTAGAATTACTGTTAAAAGACTGAAGCCAAAGGCACTTATGGTAATCATGTAGCTATTACTATAATGAAGGATCGCAAATGCTGCTCCAAAAGCTGCTCCTGCAGATGCTCCTAATACATCGGGAGCCGCCATTGGATTTTGAAAGACCCCTTGATAAGCTGCTCCTGCCGCCGCAAGGGAAGCCCCTACTAAACAAGCTAAAAGGATGCGAGGCATTCGTATATTAAAGAGCACCGTTTCCGTTCGAACTGTCCAAAAAGAATCCACAGAGTATACTTTAGAAAAAAGAATCCCTATTAACTCCTTTGTAGAAATAGGATATCGACCAAATTGAAAAGAAATAATTATGGTGAGAATAAGTAAAATCATAAGGGCAAAAACAATCATCCTTTTTTTATTGAACACTTTCAATTTTAAACCCTCCTCTCTCTCTATTGTTTTTTCCAACATTCCCATATACCAACTTTCCAATTATTAAACTTTCGTTTGCTACTTTAACAACTTTACTTAACACAAAACCATCTATAAAGCACTCTACTTATCCTATATAATCAGCAATCAACTCTGGAAGTTGATTCCGATTTTCTCTTGTAACGGTAATAAGCTTTACCTGTGGATGATTCCTTATACGGTCTGTCCATCCCCAGCTAGCTTGTTTGACCACGCCGAGAATTGGCGTTTTTTCATCTAGAGTATCTAGA
>NZ_CALNCS010000236.1 GCF_937875145.1 Alkalibaculum bacchi
TGTCCTGTTTCAATAATTTAATGTAATTTTAGATGTGCGAAGTTTGAGTTATTTATAATAATTACACTTTTTTACTATACAGTACTACTTAATTTTTTTATTATCTCTTCTTATTATTGATATTTTATTAACAATTAATTGATTTGTCAAGTTTAATTAATAAATACAAAGGTTAAAAAATACTCTAAATATATGTAGAGCATTTCTATCGTATAAACAATTATATAATAAACTAATTATAATTTACAATATATATTGTATTTTTCTATTTTTTCTTTATG
The DNA here is from genome assembly GCF_937875145.1 of Alkalibaculum bacchi. Taxonomy (GTDB): domain Bacteria; phylum Bacillota; class Clostridia; order Eubacteriales; family Alkalibacteraceae; genus Alkalibaculum; species Alkalibaculum bacchi_A. Next base: position 282 of record NZ_CALNCS010000236.1, read on the forward strand.
ATTGTGTTTTTTACTTCTTAAACGAAAAAAAGAAATACTCCTTTGCTTTAGAGTATTTCTTTTATATGAATCTAGCCTAGCACGAAAAGCAAATACTGATTTGTCATACTCTAAACAGCAAATCACCATAGGTTGGCATAGGCCAAAAACTTTTCGCCACTACTTCTTCAAGTGCATCACATGGCTTTCGTAGCGCTTCCATTGCTTCATATACTTCGAATTTATACGCCTTTGCTCGCTTATACATTTCTTTAATACCTTGGGTTTTAGACAAAGTACTTTCTAAGGTAGCTAAAGCTGTGCTTGCATCTAAATATAAACTGTTGATCTTTGCAACAATTTCAATTTGGGCAGACACATCTGCATCTTGAACAACAGATTGAATATTTTTAATAGAGGATGCCACATGGCTTGCATAATGTAAAGATGCAGGCAAAATTTCTTTTTTAGCGATTTGAATGGTTGTTAATGCCTCAATATTAATGGTCTTTGCATATTCCTCAAACATGATTTCCTGACGCGCCATGACTTCACCTTCCGTAAACACACCATGCCTTTCAAATAGTTCTATATATTCTGGTTCACTGAATGCTTTAATAGCTTCTACAGCAGTTTTAATATTTGGTAGGCCTCTTCTCTCTGCTTCTTGAATCCAGCTTGAATCATATCCATCTCCATCAAACAGGATATTTGAATGTTCCTTAACTAATCTTTCTATAATAGAGCTTAATCTTACGCTAAAATCTTCTGCTTTTTCCAGTTCATCAGCCATGTCTTTTAATACATCAGCTACAATAGTATTTAAAATAATATTGGGACCTGCAATGGATGCAGTTGAACCTACCATTCTAAATTCAAATTTGTTGCCCGTAAAAGCAAATGGTGATGTTCGATTGCGATCAGTGACATCTTTTTTAAATTTTGGCAATGTGGTAACGCCAAGATCCATATGAGTTGCTGATTTACAAGACGTTAATGCACCATCCTTTATTTGATTTATAATATCTGTCAATTGCTCTCCTAAAAATATTGAGATAATCGCTGGTGGTGCTTCATTTGCTCCTAATCGATGATCATTTCCAGGTGAAGCTGCTGATAATCTTAGCAGTGGAGCATATTTTCCAACTGCAGCTATAGTGGCGACTAAAAAAGTTAAAAACTGAGCATTTTCATGTGGAGTAACACCTGGCTCAAGTAAGTTTGCTTTATCTGTGCCAATAGACCAGTTATTGTGTTTTCCTGAGCCATTGATTCCTGCAAAAGGCTTCTCATGTAATAAGCAAGCTAAATCATGTCTAGCAGCAACTTTAACTAAGGTATCCATAACCAATTGATTTTGATCTGTTGCGATATTGGTCGTCGTGTAAATTGGAGCCATTTCATGTTGAGCAGGTGCTACTTCATTATGTTTTGTCTTAGAAGCAACCCCTAATTTCCATAGTTCTACATCGAGCTCATTCATGAAATTATGCACTCGATCTTTAATGGCACCAAAGTAGTGGTCATCTAATTCTTGACCTTTAGGAGGTTTTGCTCCAAATAAGGTTCTTCCTGTATACATAAGATCTTTTCGTTGATAAAACAAGTTTTTATCAACAACAAAATACTCTTGCTCTGGTCCTACTGTTGAGACTACCTTTTGGATTTTTGTATCTCCAAACAATCTTAAAATTCGAATGGCTTGCTTAGAGATTGCTTCCATAGAGCGCAAAAGAGGCGTCTTTTTATCTAGAGCTTCTCCAGAATAGGAGCAAAATGCAGTAGGAATATAGAGAGTATGATCTTTTACAAAAGCAGGTGAGGTAGCATCCCATGTCGTATAACCCCTTGCTTCAAAAGTCGCTCTTAATCCTCCATTAGGAAAAGAAGATGCATCTGGTTCCCCTTGAATTAGTTGTTTTCCTGAAAACTCCATAATTACTCTTCCATCACCAGTTGGTTCAATAAATGAGTCATGTTTTTCAGCCGTTTTTCCAGTCATAGGCTGAAACCAATGAGTGTAATGTGTCGCTCCTTTTTCTATAGCCCAATCTTTCATAACGCTTGCTACAATCTCTGCTACCTCAGGAATAAGTTCTTCGTTTAAATCTAGTGTCCTTAATAATTTTTTATACGTATCTTTTGAAAGTCTCTCTTTCATAATTGCTTTACTAAATACATTGCAACCAAAAACCTGTTGTAAATTATCCATTATCTTCTACCTCCAAATTTATTTTTAACTATTTCTATTTTCTAGAAAATAAAAAGTCTGGATATTGTAAATAATCCTCTAAACATATGTTTAATCAGAATATTTCATATACAGACTTCATTGCCCTATGAACTATTTATTTACTTGACTGCTAATAAACTTATCTTTATATACAAGGGATTTTTTGACCTAAAAGGAATACCCAGATGCTCGTGACTAACGACTAGCGACTACACTCTATTTACTTCAGTACTGTACCACCCATAAGATATTTATCTACTTCTCGAGCAACAAGTTTCCCCTCTTGAATAGCCCATACTACGAGACTTTGACCACGCCTACAATCTCCTGCTGCAAAAACTTTGTCTACATTGGTTTCAAATACTCCATACTCAGCACTTATATTGCTTCTTGAATCTCTATTTAAGTGTAACTCGTTGGGAATCGTATCCTCGGGCCCTAAAAACCCCATAGCTATTAAAATAAGGTCTGTCTTCCATATCTTTTCGCTACCTGGAACTTCAGCTGGAAGAAATCTTCCACTTTTATCTTTTTCCCAAATTACATTTACCGTATGAATTTCTTTGACCTCTCCCCTGCTATTTCCTACAATTCTTTTTGTATTGATATTATAGTTTCTAGGGTCATTGCCATATAGTTCAATGGCTTCTTGTTGGCCATAATCTACTTTGAGCTTTTTAGGCCATTCAGGCCAGGGATTTCCCTCCTGTCTTGACTTTGGAGGTTCTGGCATAATCTCAAATTGAAAAACGGATTTGCAATTATGTCGTATAGAAGTAGCAACACAGTCTGTACCTGTATCTCCGCCACCAATGACGATTACATCCTTACCCTCTGCACTAATATTTTTACCGTCTTGTAAATTAGAGTCTAAAAGACTTTTGGTATTTGCCTTTAAAAAGTCTACTGCTCTTATAACACCTTTTAATCCACAACCTTCTACATTTAAACTCCTGCCATTAGTAGCTCCACAGCATAATACAATAGCATCGTATTCTTCTAAAAGCTTCTCTGTGCTTACATTTATACCTATTTCTGTATTGGTTACAAACTCTACACCAGACTCTATCAACAAATTGATTCTTCGCTTCACGATTCTTTTATCTAATTTCATATTAGGAATACCATACATCAGAAGTCCTCCTATTCGGTCATTTCTTTCATAGACCGTAACAGCGTGACCTACCCCATTTAGATAATAGGCAGTAGAAAGTCCTGATGGACCAGAACCTACCACCGCTACCTTTTTACCTGTTCTATTTTTGGGCTTATTGTCTTTTACCCAGCCATTGTCAAAGGCCCGATCAATAATTTCTTGTTCAATATTATTGACACCTACTGCTTCTAATATATGCCCTTCTGTGCAAGAACCTTCGCAAGGAGCTGGGCATACTCTTCCAGTAAACTCTGGAAAAGGCATGGTTCGTATTAATCTCTTATAAGCTTCTTCCCATTGCCCTTTATAGACCAAATCATTCCACTCAGGGATAAGATTTCTCGCTGGGCAACCAGAGGCCATTCCAGCTAGAAGCACTCCACCATGACAGAAGGGAACGCCGCAATCCATACATCTCGCTACTTGTTTGCTTAATTCTTCCGTACTCTGTCTTATTTTTAGTTCATTCCAATCATGGATTCTCTCTTGTGGAGGTCTCTTAGTTGGATTTACCCTATCATATTCTAAAAAACCCGTAAATTTTCCCATTGCAAATACCTCCCCTAGTTTCCAGATTTTCTATTCGAATTTTTATGATTTTCTTCAAAAGCAACCATAATGGCTTTTTCTTCGACCAATCCTGAAGCATGTGCCTTCTCAATGGTCTGAATCATTCGCTTATAATCTCTTGGAATGATCTTTGTAAATCTTCTAATGTCTCTCTCCCAATTTTCTAGTATAGAGGAACCAAGAGGGCTCTTCGTATATTTCACATGTTTTATAATCATTTGCCTTACTTCTTCTTGCTCTTCACCTATCAATTCATCTATATCTACCATAGCATGATTACAACATCTATCACCAAAATCAGTACATAGACCACTCCACC
>NZ_CALNCS010000237.1 GCF_937875145.1 Alkalibaculum bacchi
CGAGAAAGAGGAGCTCATGAAACATGAACTCCTACAGGCAAAAAAACATATCGAACAACTAATCCATTAGAACTTAATTCCAATGTATGGAATATACCAAGATAATAATTAAATAATATTTGTAAGTGAGCCTATACCTTCAATCTCACAGGTAATACTATCCCCTTTTTTAAGATAACGTGTTGGTTGAAAACCCATACCTACACCTGCAGGAGTACCCGTTGCAATGATATCACCTGCTTCCAGTGTTATAAGACTTGAAAGTTCAGCAATAATTCGAGCTACACTATGGATTAAATTACCAGTATTAGAATGCTGCCGTTCTTGATCATTAACAAGACTGCGAATACTAAGTTTAAGAGGAAAGCGCAGTTCATCAGCAGTAACAACAGCTGGTCCCATAGCAGCATAAGTGTCTAAACTTTTCCCAAGGAACCATTGCCCGTGAGCTTTTTGTACTCCACGAGAAGATATATCATTAAAAACAGAATAGCCGAAAATATGGTTCTCGGCATCCCCTACGGATATATTACGGCCACCTTGCCCTATAATAACAGCAAGCTCTACTTCATAGTCTACATTCGGATCCACGTCAAAACGTGCCTTAATATGCTCATTTGGTCCAAGGATTCGTATGGCTCGCTTAGAGAAATAAACAGCTGCACCATTTTCTGAAAGACCATTTGACCCCATAGAACTCTGTTCAGTTTCTACAAGATGGCTAGCATAGTTAACACCTAAACAGAGAATATCATGACGTGGATGAGCTATAGGCGCAAGGAGATGCGCCCTATCTTTTTGAGTAAACTTAGGCAAGTTGCCGTTTAATGCATCTATAAGTTCCAATAAATCATGAGAGGGTAATGAAGCATCTGCTTTGGCAAGTGGGAGAATGGCATTTTGATGCACTTGTATTCCAAGCTCAGGATCATTATTTTGCATTAAAAAACGAACATATCTCATAGTTTATTCCAATCATTCAGTAGATATACTTATTTTCTTTAAACGGTATATACCTTTATTTATTTATGAGGAGTTTCTTCATCTCATAAATCCTATTTTAAAGCTGACGCACGATAGATTTCATCTACTGACTGTGCAAGCATGCTATCAAAGCTCTGCTGATCTTGGCCTGCGCTAAGGCCCTCTAAAAGAGCACGAGAGAAGCTCGCGATAAGACCAGGGTTTTTAGCTAGAAGCGTATCGGCCTCTTGCCTACTATAACCACCTGATAGCGCAACTACACGAACCACCTGAGGATAAGCCATGATATCGGAGTAGTAACCATCCTTCGACGGTATAGAAATCTTAAGCATGAGTCTTGTGTCTTCTGGCAAACCTTTGAGGTGGGAGATGATCTCTTCTTTGAGTATGGCCTCCGCTTGAGCTTTGTCCTCACTATAGATGGAGACCTCAGGCTCCAAGATTGGAACGAGACCCTGCGCAAAGATCTGATCTGCAAACGCAAATTGTTGTTCAACGATATTTTTGATCCCCTGACGGTTGGCATGCTTTATCACAGAGCGCATCTTTGTACCAAAGATATGGCGCCCGACAGCACGTTTAAGCAGGCCATCAAAATCAGGAATATCTCTCATAAGTTGTACATCATCTGCTGTCTCGGCAAGACCCTTATCGACTTTCAAAATCGGGACAATACCTTTTTTATCCCAGAGATAGTCTGCCGTATAAAGACCATCGACTTTCCTATCCATGGTATCTTCGAACAAGATTGCGGCAAGGATATATTGAGAGCTAAACGATGGGCTTGTGATGATGCGTGTACGCATTGCATGCACGAGATCAAACATTTCCTTGTCACTGTGATAGGCATCTTTGCTGATCCCATACAGCTCAAGGGCCTTAGGTGTACTCCCACCGCTTTGGTCAAGCGCTGCAATGAAACCCTTAGAGCTTGCCATACGCTTCAGTTGCTCCGTATTCATATCAGTCCCCTTCTTTTGCAGGAACATCGCACTTACTAGTTAGTTTTATACCCTAAGATATAGAGTTCCTAGCCAAGCGGCCAATAGTGGAAACGGAGTAAGAAGCCCACGTACTCTTTATTTTCGAGCCTAGAAGCTCCCGAGAATCATTTGCCTGCCTTCTCTTTTTTATGCAGATATGCGATATAGGCGTTTCCCCACTGCTCTATGCTATTGAGTACTGGCCGAAACTGACGGCCCATATCAGTAAGTGAGTACTCCACACGGGGAGGAACCTCAGGAAATACTTCACGCCGTATGAGGCCTTCGGATTCGAGCTGCTTAAGCTGTGAGGACAAGGTAGAGTGAGTAAGTTCAGGCATACGCTTCTGAAGCTCTCCGAATCGTAGGGTCGCCGTACTCAGATGATGCAGTATAACAATCGACCACTTTCCTTGAAGAAGTTTTTGGGCCGTTACAAACGGACAGGTGCCAAACTCGCGTGGGACTGAGTTTTTCATAAGGTAACTTCCTATCTAGTAACAGTATCTTTTGGAATACTTAGTAAATAAAAAAATCCTTATTCCCTAATCTCCAAAGCAACTCTATACTGATTATAGTACAAATTTACTATTTAGTATATTGAAAGGACTGATCATGGAGGAACACGTGCAGCCAGCACTTTTCGTAGGACATGGCGACCCCATGATGGCCTTGCGTGATGATAAGATCGCACACACCCTTCGCCTCATTGGTAAACGCATCCAGTCCCAGAAACCCAAGGCAATCTTGGCAATATCGGCACACTGGTTCACCCGCGGAACATTTATACAAAGTGCTTCAAAGCCCCGACAGGTTTACGATATGTATGGCTTCCCACCTGAGCTCTACGCAATCCGCTACCGACCCTCAGGCTCAGCTGAACTTACCCATCGTGTTCAGGAACTTCTCGGGCCTACGGTAAATGTTGATGATAGTTGGGGCATCGATCATGGTACATGGACCCCTCTGCATCATATGTTGCCCGCCGCAGACATACCTGTAGTTCAACTGTCCGTCAATGGGCTTAAAGACGCACGCTATGCCTATGAGATCGGCAAGCTCTTAGTACCGCTGCGCTCAGAAGGCTATCTTAATCATGGGCTCTGGCAATATTGTCCACAACCTCCAGCTCGCTGACTTTGATGACCCTAGCGGAGCGCCAGAAAATATCGCCTTTAGCACGGCAGTACGTGACAGCGTCGCACAGCGCCAAGACGAAAGCATCCTTAGCTATCAGAAGCTACCATATGCTTCTTGGGCAGTCCCTACTCCTGATCATTTTCTACCACTCCCCACGGTGCTTGGTGCTGCACAAGGCGAGAAGGCGGAAATCTTTAACGATGTGCAAAACTTAAGTTCAATCTCAATGACAAGCTTTGCATTTGGATTACAGAAATAAACAGAATCTAGTTTGGGTTTACGCCGAAGCGCACCATCAGC
>NZ_CALNCS010000238.1 GCF_937875145.1 Alkalibaculum bacchi
TCCTTAATGTGGTACTTTGCAAATGAGATTGGATCGACACTTGAGAATCTAAAAGCCTGACTTGAAATGGACCGCTCCCTGTCAAGTAGACAAGTGAAAAAACAAAAAATAGTCTTTTATTATGTCCAGCTACTCTTATGTAGTTGGAGATAATTTATGCTACCTTATCTTCTAAATAATTCCTATATTCTATTGGTGTCATACAGTTTAGTTTCTTTTGATAACGACCATTATTGTAATAATCTATGTAATCAATGACTGCTTGTCCCAGTTCATCGTATGAATTAAATGTTTTTAAATAATACATCTCAGATTTTAGCATTCCCCAGAATGCTTCCATTGGGCCATTATCAATGCATCTAGATACTCTAGACATACTTTGTGTCATTTCTGCTTGATCCAGCTTCCTCTTGAACGCCTTTGTAGTATACTGAACTCCTCGATCACTATGAAAGATAGGCTTTGCATCAGGATATTGACTATGAGCTATATCAAAGGTTTTAAATACAAGATCATTATTATTCGATTTTCCTATGACAAAGGAGACGATACTTTTATCGCCTAAATCTAGAATTGCACTCAAATATGCCTTACTGCTTATACCATACTTCATTTCGGTTACATCCGTAAGCCACTTTTCACCAAAGTTATCTGCTGTGAATTCGCGATTCAATATATTTTGTGCAGTAATTTGTGGTGTGGACTTCACGTAATTCTTTTTCCTTCTTCGGCATACAGACTTAAGATTTAGTATTTTCATAAGTCTATAAATACGTTTTTCATTAACATCAAAGTCATTTTCTCTGTTGAGCTTAATTGTCATTTGTCTATACCCTAAAATGCCACCTCTTTCTTCATAGGCATCTTTAATTAGTGGAAGAAGTGTTCGATTAAACTGCTCATTCTTTCCCTCTTCACGATTGAACCATTTGTAGTAAGATGAACGAGAAATCTCAGCAAACTTACATAACTCGGATATAGAATAATTTCTTTCGTCATGTATCTCTTGAATAGCTAGGTAAACACTTTCGTTTCGAACCTGGCTTAAAATCGCCTCCTTTTGACTTCTTCTAGCTTTTTTAGGAATTTCATCTCCATTTCCTGTCGCTTATTTTGCGCCTTAAGCAAGCGATTTTCAGCACGAAGCTTCTCTAATTCAGACATTTCATCCTCAGGCTTTCTATGGCCTCTACGATCAAGCAGACCTTCAACACCCTTTTGCTCATATTTCTTCACCCACCCATATACCTGCTGATAAGATACGTGATATTGTTTGGCAGTTTTGGCATAATTATTTTCATGTTCAATACAGTATTGAACTATTTCAATTCGTTCTTCATATGTAGTTTTGCGTCTTATAGTCATAATGTTTTTTCCTCCTGCTGTGGAAATTTTAAACTCCTTATGACTATTATACTTCAAAACCCATCGTGGCAAAGTAGTATGACTAGGTATTTTATATTTAACAGCTAAATCATATAAACTACCTTTACGATCTAGATACTCACTCACAACTTTCATTCTAAACTCAAGCGTGTAGTGATTACAATGTGTGGTCTGAATGAATGCAGAATCTCCAAAAGCTCTATATTTTGCTACCCATTTTCTAAATGAGGATTCAGTAACCCCATATTTCATTCCTACCGTTGTAAGAGAACCATTACCAGCTAAGTACTCTTTTACAGCCATTAATTTAATATCAGCTGATACTTTACCCTTTTTAGGCATAAAAATATACTCCTCCTTACAGTAAACAATTTTTATTATTTAACCTGTCTACTATAGGGGGAGCATATCAAAAAGTCCCGTCAGATTGTGTGAAAATAAGCTTTTTATGCCACGTTTGGACACGATAATATTACAT
>NZ_CALNCS010000239.1 GCF_937875145.1 Alkalibaculum bacchi
CTTGAAAAGCATGGTGCTGTGGCTTTTGATAAAAGCAGTATAGAAGAAGCCTATCTTAAAATTTCCTATGTAGAAGAGGTTGCACATCTTTATTACAACGCACTTGTCATATCGCATGGCGAAGAGCCGGATAGTTTTTCACAAACTGAACTTTCTGAGTGGGAATATCCCAGTAAAATTAACTTGAATTTATAAAATTTTATATAAATGTTTTAAAAAAATTTATATCAGAATAATAAATGAGATTATAGGAGCAAATTACTTTTTAAGTCTTTCTAAGGCGTTAATCAAAAAGGAGGATTTAGTATGTCGCGATTTGATAAGTATTTTGAAATGAATGTCAAAGATGTTGTTGAGTATGCTCTCATGAAGACTCCAGAAATTGGTTGGGATAAAAACTCAATCAAAGCGATTATTCCTGCGGAACACGGTAATTTAAATTATGTTTTTCGTGTATTTGATGATAAGGGTCATTCTGTATATATCAAGCAGGCAGGTCTCGAATCACGTATTTCGAAAGATATGAAACCGTCTACTGATCGCAACCGCTTGGAATCAGAAATTCTTCAAATAGAGGATAAACTTGCTCCCAATAGCGTGCCACACATTTATTTTTATGATACGACAATGTGCGCTTGTGGTATGGAGGATTGCTCTGATTTTGAAGTGATGCGCGATGCCATGCTTAAACATGAGACTTTCCCTCATTTTGCAGAAGATATTTCGTCTTTTATGGTTGATACGCTTTTGTGCAGCAGTGATGTTGTAATGGACCATCGAGAGAAAAAAGAACTCGTCAAGAAATTTATCTCTCCTGATCTTTGTGATATTACTGAGAAGCTTGTATTCATGGAGCCATATAACGATATTAACCACCGTAATAATGTATTTGCTCCTAATGCTGAATTTGTTAAAGAACAGCTTTACGAAGACGAGGATCTACATCTTGAAGTTGCGAAGCTCAAGTTTAAGTTTATGACTAATGCTCAATCGCTTATCCAAGGTGATCTACACACAGGTTCGATCTTTGTTCGTCAAGACAAGACAAAAGTATTTGATTCTGAGTTTGGTACTTATGCCCCTATTGGTTACGATACAGGTAATATAATTGCAAATATGATATTTGCTTATGATAACGGACTTGCCACCGATGATAATGTATTTTGTGATTGGACTCTTGAAACTATTGAGCAAATAGTAGATCTTTTTATTAAAAAATATAATAAAAAATTTAATGAATTAGCTTCTGAGCCTATGGCTAAAGTAAAAGGTTTTAAAAAGTGGTATTTAAACGATTTGCTTAACGATACTGCAGGATATGCTGGTACTGAACTTCATCGCCGTACAGTAGGTTTAGCAAATGTTGCTGATGTTACAAGTATTAAAGATGAGAAGAAACGTCTGCTTGCTGAACGAATTAATATTTTTGTAGGCAAGGATTATATCCTACATCAGGGTTCATTTCGGTCAGGCGCAGATTTCGTTCAAGCTATTAAACGAGCTAAAAAGGCGGCTAAGGCAACCCTCTGAGTATAAAATAAAAGATACTGAAAATGATTTATAAACTTGCTATCGTTCTAACGATTTTTAGATTATGCAACATTACTCCTTAAATATAAAAGAAGCTATATTAATAAAAGGAGATAGATATGGACGTTGAAAAATTTTTCGATAAAGTAATAACGGTACGTATAAATAAAGATAAAACTGCTCTGGATATTATTGATCAAACTTTACTTCCTGGAACAATTAAACGTATTAATCTTCGTACTAAAGAAGAAATATGGGATGCTATTAAAAAATTGCGTGTCCGTGGGGCACCTGCTATCGGTGTAACAGCTGCATATGGAATTGCTCTCATTGCTTCAAGGATTAATGCAAATAATTTTAATTCCTTTTACACTGAATTTAAAGAGGCGGAAGATTATCTTGCATCTTCTC
>NZ_CALNCS010000240.1 GCF_937875145.1 Alkalibaculum bacchi
TAGCGGGTGGTTTTATGTTTCGCCCTTAAGGGCTCAACAGGCTAAAGCCTACAATTTAAAAGTCTCCAACTTCAATGAAATTGGAGACTTTTTTCTTCACGATGTAACTTCTTGTCAGATATATGTTTGTCAGATATATAAATGTATATCTGATTTATCCCTTGTTAGGAAAACTCTACTTTTTAACACGAACTACTGCTTTAGTCATCCTGGGTGCTCGCGAAGGATCTTTGACCCAAGAGGAACACGAATTTCTGATAGCTGATTGCTGGCTGCTAATGCGCCACAGACGCTCTTCTTGTTAAAACTCTGCATTTCCTACTGTTCTTGGGAATGGTAGAACGTCTCGAATGTTTTCCATGCCTGTCATATACATAATTGCTCTTTCAAAGCCAAGTCCAAAACCCGCATGTTTTACACCACCATACTTTCTAAGTTCTAAATACCACCAATAATCTTCAGAGTTTAATCCTACTGCGCTCATTCGTTCTAGTAGTATATCATGCCTCTCTTCTCTTTGACTTCCCCCTATGATTTCACCTACACCAGGTACAAGTAAGTCCATAGCTGCTACTGTTTTTTCGTCATCATTAAGGCGCATGTAAAAAGCTTTGATGTCTTTTGGATAATCTGTTACGAATACAGGCTTTTTATAAACCTCTTCTGCAATATAGCGCTCGTGTTCTGTCTGTAAATCCATTCCCCATGAAACCGGGTATTGGAACTCTTTTTTAGCCTTTGTTAATATGTCGATTGCCTCTGTATAGGTAATATGTGCAAAATCAGAGTTTACGATATTATTTAATTTATCTAATAATCCCTTATTGATAAAGCTATTAAAGAAATTCATTTCTTCTGCTGCATTGACAAGTAAATAATTAATTACATATTTAATCATGTCTTCTGCAAGTTCCATATCGTCATTTAAGTCTGCAAAAGCGATTTCAGGTTCGATCATCCAAAATTCTGCAGCATGTCGAGCTGTATTTGAATTTTCCGCTCTAAAAGTAGGGCCAAAGGTATAAACCTTTTGAAAAGCTAAGGCAAAAGCTTCTGCTTCTAATTGGCCACTAACAGTTAAATTAGTGGCTTTATCAAAGAAATCTTTGCTAAAATCAATATCTCCTCTTTCATTTTTAGGAGGATTCTTTAAATCTAGAGTAGTGACATGAAACATTTCTCCTGCGCCTTCTGCATCACTAGCCGTTATAATAGGCGTGTGGGTGTAGACAAAATCTCGCTCCTGAAAAAATTGATGTACAGCATAAGCAACCAAACTACGAACTCGGAAGACAGCTGAAAAGGTATTGCTTCTAGGTCTTAAATGAGCAATCGTTCTTAAATACTCTAAAGTATGCCTTTTCTTTTGTAAAGGATAACTAGAGTCTGCACTTGCCTCTATTTTGATCTCATCAGCCTTTATCTCGAAGGCCTGCTTGCTATCTGGAGTGAGTATAAACTTACCCCTTACTGTAATTGCCGTAGCTATAGTAAGTTTACTGATTTGAGAAAAATTATCTATATCTTCTTCATACACTACTTGAACTCCCTTAAAGTAAGTGCCATCATTGACTTCAATAAAGCCAAAATGCTTTGATCCTCTATTTGTTCGAATCCATCCATTGATGATGATATCCTTGTCTGAAAAATTTTCGGTATTTTGATATAACTGCTTTATACTTGTCTTCATGTATCCCTCTCCACTATTAGAATTTATTTATACTCTAAAATGGCCTAATAAATAACTACAGCCATGTAAGAGCTAATAAGCATCTCTTTCATTGATTATTTTACACCTTAGACATTACATTTAACACTTTAAAAAGTATTGTACTTTATTTATAGCCATTATTATTCATTATTTGCCAAATATTTTGTATAATACCTAGTATACCTTTACAAAATGAACCTGTCTACTTCAGCAAAATAAAGCGCTACAAACTTTTTTGTCAGTTCAAAAGGTACTTTTAATATACTAAAAGAACATTCAATTATATCAATGAGGTGAACAAATGATTTTTGCTAATGCATCAATGAAATCTACAAAGGAGAATTTTCTAGCCATTATAGATTCTAATAAAGTCGTTAAATTAGAGAGTTTGATGAAATCTTGCCCTAAAGACATGATTTCCTTTATAGAAAAATACAATTCCAAACTGCAAGAGGAAATTCACAAAATTTTAAAAGATAAAAATATTCCTACTATAGCTAGAGAAGATATAGTACTTTTATCTCCTATTCCTTATCCAAGAAGGAATGTGTTTTGCCTTGGAAAAAATTATATAGAACATGCTAATGAAATAAAATCCATACCTGGTGGAGACAATATGGTTCCAAAAGAGCCTATCTATTTCACGAAATTAGCTTATCCCTGTATGGGACCAGAAGATATAATACTCAGTCACAAATCCTTTACAAATCAGCTAGATTACGAAGTTGAGCTCACAATCATCATAGGAAAAAAGGGCACAAATATTGTTAAAGAAGAGGCTGAAGACTATATTTTTGGCTACACCATTGGAAACGACTTTTCTGTAAGAGATATACAAAAAAAGCATATACAGTGGTTTAAAGGAAAGAGCATGGATACTTGTTGTTCCATAGGTCCTTATATTGTTTCTAAAGAGGATATTCCATTTCCACCCTCATTAGATATTTCGTGCAGTATAAATGGGGAAGTGAGACAAAATTCTAATACCTCTAAATTAATCTTTGATATTCCTACTATCATCCATGATCTATCAAAAGGGCTTACTTTATACCCAGGAGATATCATTATGACTGGTACTCCTGCAGGTGTTGGTTTAGGATTTGATCCGCCGAGAACATTGGAAGCTGGAGATGTAGTAGAATGTAAGATTGAAAAAATTGGCACTCTTAGAAATTACATTGAAAAATAGTAGAAGACTTTGAGGACAATTTCTGCTCAAAGTAATCTTTTCGTGTATCGCTTGAGATGGAGGTTGGATAGCATCCGTCAAAACAAGCGCTGTGATAGCGCTTGTTTCCAATTATGATTGAGAGCTCCTCTACCCGCAAATATTCGAGCGTATCCGCGCGGATGATTTCAACAATTTTCTCCGCCTAATATTTATATGCAATCAGATGTTCTCTTGAATATCCGTTCCGTCATTCCCACTCCACCGTCGCCGGCGGTTTTGATGTGATATCATAAACAACCCGTGTAATTTGCTCTATTTCATTGGTTATTCTTGAACTTGCACTTTCAAGCAATTCATACGGAAGCCATGTCCATTCGGCAGTCATAAAATCATCTGTGGTAACTGCACGAAGGGCAACCGTATATCCGTAGGTTCTAGCATCTCCCTTTACACCAACGCTATGAAGGTCTGTCAGAACTGCAAAATACTGGTTTGTCATCTCTTCTGACGAATGCTTGGCGATTTCCTCGCAGAAGATGGCGTCTGCCTCTCTGAGCTGATCTAATTTTTCCTTTGTGATTTCACCAATAACCCTTACAGCAAGACCAGGACCGGGAAAGGGCTGTCTGTATACAAGTTCTTTCGGCAATCCGAGTTTATTGCCGACCTCTCTTACCTCATCCTTAAATAAATCTGCAAGGGGCTCAACAATACTATCAAAGGAAATAACATCAGGAAGACCGCCTACATTATGATGACTTTTAATCGTAGCAGAATCACCCTTGCCGCTTTCCACCACATCGGGATAAATTGTTCCTTGGGCAAGAACATTGATTTTGCCAAGCTTTTTTGCTTCTTCTTCAAATACTCTGATAAATTCTTCGCCAATAATTTTTCGCTTTTGTTCCGGCTCTGTTATGCCGGCCAGCTTTTCTAAAAAACGACTCTCTGCATTTACACGGATAAAGTTCATTCCAAATCTGCCCTTGAAGGTGTTTTCTACGAAATCGCCCTCATTTTTACGTAATAATCCGTGATCCACGAATACACAAGTCAAATCCTCGCCGATAGCCTTATAAAGTAAGGTGGCTGCTACCGAGGAATCCACGCCTCCGGAAAGAGCCAGTAACACCTTCTTTCCGGCAAGCTCTGTCTTGTATTTCTCGACAGCCTTATCAATGAAATGATCCATTTTCCAGTTGCCGCTGCAGCCGCATATTCTAAAAAGAAAATTATACAGCATAACCTTGCCATATTGTGTATGAGTGACCTCCGGATGAAATTGTACACCGTATAAGCGGCGTTTTTCATCGCTCATGGCGGCACAGGGGCATTTAGCAGTTCGAGCAATAACAGAAAACCCAACAGGAGCTTCCTTGATGTAATCCGTGTGGCTCATCCAGCAGATACTGTTTTTCGGAATATCTTTTAACAAAGGACTTTCTGAAACTGTAACCGAGGTTTTTCCGTATTCACTTGAGTTTTCTGCACTGTAAATTTTACCCCCCTCCATATATGCCATCAACTGATTGCCGTAGCAAATACCTAAAATCGGAATACCGAGATTTAAAATGTCAGGATCATAATGGGGAGACGCATTATCATATACGCTATTGGGTCCGCCGGTAAAAATAATACCTTTGTAGCTGATTTTACATATTTCTTCTACCGTGATCTTATTGTACGGCTTAATTTCTGCATACACATGATGCTCACGAACCCTTCGGGCAATCAGTTGATTATATTGACCGCCAAAATCCAAAACAAGGATTTTTTCCTGCACAATTTTCCACCTACCTTTATAATATTATAATGTGATTTGCGCCGTATCTCTGTCAATATCCGAAATCAGGAGCTTTATCTCCGAATTAAAGCGTTCAACCTGTTCGGCACATCTTCCAATGTACTTTTTAGGCTCCAGAAGTTCTTTCATTTCAGCTTCGGAAAGACCAAATTCTTTCTCGTCACTTAATAATTTGAGGAGATTGCACTCGCCGCCGTTTTTCATTTCCGCTGTAGCTTCCATAGAGCATTTGCGAATAATTTCATGAATCTGCTGACGGTCGCCGCCACGCTTTACCGCCTCCATCATCAGATTTTCGGTTGCAATAAAGGGCAGATATTCGCTCACTGTTTTTTCAACGATTTTCTCATTTACATGAAGTCCATCCGTTACATTTTGAGCCAAACGGAGAACAGCGTCGGCACATAAGAAGCCTTCCGGCATAGATATACGTCTGTTTGCCGAATCGTCAAGAGTTCTTTCTAACCATTGAACGGAGGCTGTCATTGCTGCATTTGAAGCGTTTGCTACTAAATATCTCGCAAGAGAGCAGATTCTCTCACAGCGCATGGGATTTCGTTTATATGCCATAGCAGAGGATCCTATTTGATTTTTTTCGAAGGGTTCTTCTATCTGTCTGTCATGCTGGAGCAATCTGATGTCATTTGCCATTCGGTAACAGCTTTGCGCTATTGAGGAAAGACAGTTCAAAATTCGGCTATCCAATTTTCGTGGATAGGTCTGTGAGCAAACAGCGAAGCATTTGTCAAAGCCAAAATCATTGGCAATCAAGCCATTCATTTTATCTATTTTTTCGGTATCACCATCAAAAAGTTCTAAGAAACTCGCCTCGGTTCCCGTGGTTCCCCGGCAACCGAGAAATTTCATATTACCCAGCACAAAATCGATTTCTTCAAGATCGCTCAGATAATCCTGCATCCAAAGAGTAGCCCGCTTACCGACGGTGACAAGCTGTGCAGGTTGATAATGTGTATAGCCAAGTGTGGGCATATTTTTATATTTTTCGGCAAAGTCTGAAAGGTTTGCTAAAACCTTCAAAAGCTCTGAACGCAAATAACGTAGAGCATCTCTATAAATAATTAAATCAGCATTATCGGTAACATAGCAACTGGTGGCACCTAAATGAATAATTCCAGAGGCAATAGGGGCAGCTATCCCATACGCATAAACATGAGCCATTACATCGTGGCGGACTTCCTCTTCACGGTTCTTTACACATTGATAGTCAATGTCTTCAATATGGGTTTCCAGTGCAGACACCTGTTCTTCAGAAATCGCCAAGCCCATCTGCTTTTCAGCTTTTGCCAAGGATGCCCAGAGCTTACGCCAGGTTTGATACCGTGTATCGGAAGAAAACAGCTTCAGCATAAACTCAGAGGCGTATCGGGAAGATAATGGTGATTCATATTGGTTCGACATAAATTTAGTTCTCCTTTGTCTTAATGATAATACTATCTCTTTCAGGGCCCACAGAAACATATGTTATAGGGCATCCGATAGATTTTTCAATAAATAGTACATACTCCTGTGCTGCCCTCGGGAGTCTCTCCCATTCACGGACTTTAGATATATCACACATCCAGCCGTCAAGATATTCAATGACCGGCTTTGCGTTTTTTAGTGCAGACGGAAACGGAAAACGGTTTATCCTTTCTCCGTTGAGAGTGTATGCAGTGCATACTGGAATTTTATCCATATTGCTGAGTATATCTAACTTCGTCAGTGCGATTTCAGTGGCTGCCTGTACCTCAATACCGTAGGAGGTTGCTACTATATCAAGTGCGCCGACTCTTCGAGGTCTACCTGTTTTTGCTCCGTACTCGCCTCCTGCATTACGAAGCCTCTCTGCTTCCTCTCCGAACATTTCGCAGACGAAGGGCCCTTCACCAACACAGGTAGAATACGCTTTTACAACACCGAGGATTCTGTCAATTTTAGCACCAGGAAAACCGGAACCAATGGGCGCATACGCCGCTATTGTGTTGGAAGAGGTAGTATATGGGTGTATACCATAATCCAAATCCCGAAGCGATCCGAGCTGCGCTTCAAACAGTATTTTCTTGCAATCCTTGGCAGCATTTTTCAAAAAAGCACTGGTGTCACAGATAAAGGGCTTGATTTTTTCACAATACGCCGTTATCCATTCGTCTAACATCTGCTCGGTGTACGGTCTTGCACCGTATACTTTTGTAAGCGTTAGATTTTTCCATTCCATAAGATCAATCAGATGCTCTTTCAATTCCTTTGCATAGAAAAGCTCACCCGCAAGTACGGTTTTCTTCTGATATTTGTCCGAATAAAACGGAGCAATACCTTGCTTGGTAGAGCCAT
The DNA here is from genome assembly GCF_937875145.1 of Alkalibaculum bacchi. Lineage (GTDB taxonomy): Bacteria > Bacillota > Clostridia > Eubacteriales > Alkalibacteraceae > Alkalibaculum > Alkalibaculum bacchi_A. Next base: position 7,018 of record NZ_CALNCS010000240.1, read on the forward strand.
ACATTTTGTCCTTGAGCCGCTGTTCCTCCAGTTCATCCATTTCTCTATGCCACGGAAGTAGAAGAGAAGCTCTGTCACTGATTTTTAGATTGTTTCTGTTGATCGTTACGCCTTTATCAGCCACTCGACATATTTCAAGCCACAGATTTTCGGGATCAAGCGCCACACCGTTGCCCAAAACATTTACAACACCATCTCTAAAAATGCCAGACGGAAGAAGATTTAGAGCAAACTTGCCTTTATCATTAATAACCGTATGACCAGCATTGCCACCACCCTGATATCTTACAACAACATCATAGTCTTCGGTTAACAGGTCTACCATTCGACCTTTTCCTTCATCTCCCCAGTTGATACCGACTATTGCACAATTTGACATTATATATCCTCCCTTATATGCCCACAAAGCTTTTTCATTACCTCAGCGTAGGCCTCTTCCGTTCCTCCGAGATCACGGCGGAATCTATCCTTATCTAATTTTTCTTTTGTCTTGCTGTCCCAAAGGCGACAAGTATCGGGGCTGATTTCATCAGCGAGAATAATAGTGCCGTCGGATAGTTTTCCGAATTCAATTTTAAAATCCACCAGAATAACGCCACAGCTCGCCCAAAATGCTTTCAGATATTTATTTACAGCAAAGGCATATTTCTTTACGATTTTAATTTCTTCCTTACTACAAAGTCCCAAAGCAATAGCGTGGTAGCTATTCAGAAGAGGATCACCGAGTTCATCGTTTTTATAAGAGAACTCAATGGTAGGTGTTTCAAAAGTGATGCCTTCTTCTACACCGTATCTTTTTGAAAACGAACCTGCTGAAATATTTCTTATAATAATCTCTAACGGAAGTATGGTTACTTTCTTTACCACCGTTTCACGGTCGTTGATTTCCTCGACAAAATGTGTCGGAACGCCGTTCTTTTCTAAGCGTTGCATAAGAAGATTGCTCATTTTGTTATTGATGATTCCTTTGCCAGAAATACTTCCTTTTTTCAGACCGTTAAAAGCGGTGGCATCGTCCTTATAGGAGACAATTAAAAGTTCTAGATTGTCGGTTTCAAAAACCTTCTTGGCTTTTCCTTCATACATAAGTTTTCGTTTTTCCATACTGTACCTCTTTCTGTTTATTTTCCGCCACCACCGTAGCTCGCTAAAAATCGGCATATGAATTGTCTATATCGCGGCCTTCTCGTGTTTTGTTGGGTATCCAGCTGGATGTAGCCCATAATAGCCAGACGGTGAAAGCAGATTCATTCAGGTATCCGTTGAAAACAAGATTGTCGAAACTTTCTGATATATTTTTCTTCTCTTTTGATTCAAAAAAGATAAAAAGGCGCCTTTCAACATAAATTGAAAGACGCCTTTGCCTTTATGAAAGACATTATACACTATGAAAAAAACTTTATCAACCCCTATTTACGAGACGAACTTAGACTGGCGAGCTGGTTAGCTAAAAGGAGATTATTTTACTTTTACAATGAGTTTTCATGGGATTGCTTTACATTTTATTCAATAAAATGTAAATAATCTTAGATATATGGTATAATTATATGTTATTAAATACCACTAGCTTTAATTACAAGCGAATGTATGTGGCAATTAAAAGAAAGGGGTATCGTTATGAAGTATTCAAAGGAAGAGGTAATACAGTATGTCAATGAGGATGATGTAAAGTTCATCCGATTGGCGTTCTGCGATGTTTTCGGAAAACAAAAAAATATTTCTATTATGCCACGGGAACTGGCCCGTGCTTTTGAATACGGAATTGCTTTCGACGCCTCGTCTGTCGAAGGCTATGGGGATGAAACCCATTCTGATCTTTTACTTAAGCCAGATAGTGAAACCTTGATGCTTCTGCCTTGGCGCCCTGAACACGGAAAGGTTGTCCGTATGTTCAGCAATGTCATCTATCCTTCTGGAAAGATTTCTGAATGTGATACGCGTAATCTTTTGAAGAAGGCTATCAAAGATGCAGCAGACGCTGGAATTTCATTCTTCTTTGGTGCTGAACAGGAATTTTATCTCTTCAATTTAGACCAAAACGGCAAACCTACAGATGTTCCTTACGATGAAGCCGGATATATGGATATTGCACCAGAGGATAAAGGTGAAAATATTCGCCGTGAAATTTGTCTGACACTTGAGCAAATGGGTATCCGTCCAGAAAGCTCCCATCACGAGGAAGGTCCTGGACAAAATGAAATTGATTTTCGTTATTCCGATCCCCTTACAGCAGCTGACAATGTTATGACATTTCAAACAGTTGTTAAGACCATAGCTCATCAAAACGGTCTCCACGCCGATTTTTCTCCTAAACCACTGAAGGATCAACCAGGAAACGGATTCCATATCAATATGTCCGTTAAATCCGTTGATGGTTCAGATAATCTGCCCTTTGTAATTGCAGGAGTGTTGGATAAAGCAGTGGAGATGACTGCCTTTCTTAACCCAACGCCGGACTCTTATATGCGTTTTGGAAACAACAAAGCGCCCAAATACATCTCATGGTCAAACGAAAACAGAAGCCCGCTTGTCCGAATTCCAGCAGCGGTCGGCGAATATCGAAGAGCAGAATTGCGTTCTCCCGATCCTACTGCTAACCCCTATCTTGCTTTTACCTTGATAATTTATGTAGGGCTCTATGGTATCAAAAATCAGCTTAAATTGCCGAGGGCTTCCGATTTTAATCTTTTCAAAGCAAGCGCTGAAACTTTTGATAAATTTCAGCAGTTACCAGACACTCTTGAGGCAGCGCGCACTCTTGCAGATCAAAGCGAATTTATCAACGAGCATATACCCAAGGCTATTTTGGAAATTTACTGCAATAAATAATCATACTTTATGAGGAAGGAGGGGAGCATATGAGTTTGAAAGAACAAGTTTACAGCGTACTTCTGGTGTCTTGTTCGGAAAGCTTCAACACTGCAATTGCTGGAATGTTCCCAACTTCACAGTATCAGCCGGTGCGCATTGCAACAAGCGTTAGCGAAGCCAAGAGATATATTGCTACCAGGGATTTTGATTTTGTAATTATCAACTCTCCTTTGCCTGATGAGTCTGGCACTCGCTTTGCTATTGACTGCTGTCGTTCTCAAACCACGGTCGTTCTCATACTTGTTAAAAATGATGTTCATTCCGAAGTTCATGACAAAGTTGCGGAGCATGGTGTGTTTACCTTACCTAAGCCAACCTCCCGTACGACAATGATTCAGGGATTGAACTGGATGTCCAGTGCCAGAGAAAGACTTAGAAAGCTTGAACAGAAAACACTTTCCATTGACAAACGTATGGAAGAAATCCGCATTATCAACCGTGCAAAATTTTTACTTATCAGCAAACTTAAAATGACTGAGCCAGATGCGCATCATTACTTAGAAAGAAGTGCTATGAATAATTGTATTTCAAAAAAAGAGGCAGCTCAGAATATTATAAAAATGTATTCTTGATTATTATTTTTTTACTTTCATGTCAATAATCTTTATTTTATGAACAAATTCTTCAATTTCATCCATAGTAGGAGCTTTTGTTCCTTCTTTGGATACAGCTAGTACAGAGGCTGAAACGCCATAAGCAAAGGATTCTTTCATACTATATCCACTACTTAAATACCCAATCATTGCACCTAATAAGCTGTCACCTGCTCCTACTGTACTCTTTGCTTCTACCGTTGGTACTTTTGCCTGTAAAAACAGGTCCTTACCGATTAATAATGCTCCTTCGGAGCCCATAGAAAGGCAAATATATTCTACATTATTTGAGATTAATTCATTACAGTAATCAACTATTTCATCAAAATGATCAAAAGGTTTCTCTGATAAACTTTCAAGCTCTTCTACATTAGGTTTAATTAAAAAAACACTAGATTTTAGCGCCTCTTTAAGCAAAGGACCTTTAGAATCTAAAATAACCTTTGCTCCTACCTGAAGAGCTATTTCACAAAGCTGGTAGTAAATATTTTGTGGAATTCCCTTTGGTGCACTACCACTTAAAACGACAGTATCTCCATCTTTTACAATCTCCCTATATCCATCTATAAATCTGTTTAATTCTTCAAGGGAAATCTCATCGCCCTGTTCGTTAAGATCTGTAGTTTTGCCTGTTGAACTTTCTATCATTTTTGTATTCGTTCTTGTATTGGCTTTTACAGGTGTAAATTTGTATTGAATACCTGCATCCGATAAATGCTGTTCTAATATCTTTCCATCCATTCCACCAGTAAATCCTAAAGATATATATGAACATGAAAAACTGTTCAAAACCTTTGAGACATTGATCCCCTTACCTCCTGGATCAAGAATCGTTTTATCAATAATATTCACTTGACCATGATGATAATTTTTTAAATAAATTGTCTTATCTATTGCTGGATTTAGTGTTACTGTGATAATCAATAGAGTAGCCCCTTTCATATAATATTGATCTTATACTTATTTAACTTTTTACTAATTACTTCAATAGGTTTACCTTCCGTTATGATTCCATCTACATGATCAATAGAATCAAATTTGTAGATACCATCATAATTGAATTTCTTATTTTCCATTACTAAATATACTTCTTTTGCACATTGGATAAAGGCACTTTTAGTATTCCCATCTTCTACATTAAATGTAGTAATGCTTTTCGCATCTAGATCTACTCCACAACTTCCAATAAATACTTTTTGTACATTATATTTTTTGATAGAATTAATGGTTTCACTTCCTACAAATCCACCAGCTTGTCTAAAATACATTCCACCAGGTGAAATGACTGTAGCTTTTGTACTCTTTGATAAAATATAAAGAATATCGATACTATTGGATAGGACTGTTATTTCTAAATCAGACTCTTTAATCATCTCTGCAAGGATAAGATTAATCGAGGATATATCTAATAAAATTGTTTCCCTCTCATTTAACATCTTAAGAGCTTTTGTGGCAATCCTTCTTTTATCAAGACTATCTGTTTGATTCCTTTCACCTACATCCTGAAATTTGGGGATTTTCTTTTTCAACATTCCACCGCCATATATACGCTCCATAACCCCTTGTTTTTCTAAGATTTTTAAATCTTTGCGAATAGCATCTTCTGATAATTCAAATCGCTTGCTTAAATCTTTTACTTTGACTTTTCCTTCTTCATGTAATAATTGGATAATCATATCTAATCTCTCTTGTGCAAACATAAAAATCTCCTATTTTCTTATACTAAATATAATTATAAACACTTTTCACGAAAAATCAATAATAAACTATTGAAAAGTAATAAAAAATAATATACAATAATAAAAAACAATACTTAGAGGTGATAGTATGAATATTAGCAAACGAATTAAGATTTTAAAAGATAACTTACTCAATCCTACTAGAGAAATATCTTTAGAAAGAGCTACATTATATACAGAAAGTTATAAGCAAACTGCAGGTATGCCTAGTGTTCTAAGAAGAGCACATGCTACGAAATATATATTGGAAAATGTAGAAATTAAAATCGATTCTTATGAGCTTATTGTAGGCGATCGAACAATAAGACCAAGAAGTGGTATTGCATCCCCAGAAATGTCACCTTATTGGATTTTAGAAGAGATCGATACTATGTATTCTCGCCCTCAAGACAAATTTATATTTAATGAAGAAGATAAAGTAAAATTCAAAGAGGAATTGTTCCCTTATTGGGATGGTAAATCTCTAAAGAACTATGTAGATGAAAAAATGTCTGACGACGTGAAAACCTCAATTAAAGATGGCATTGTAAAAATCAATCAAACGGACAAAGGTCAAGGACATATTATTCCAAACTTCAGTAAAGTTTTATACAATGGTATAGATGCTATAATTGATGAAGCAAAAAGCTCATTAAATAAGGATCAGAGCAATGATTTTCTTAAGGCAGCAGTAATAACATTAGAGGCGTTGCAATCATATATTATTCGCTATGCAAATCTTGCAGAAGAATTATATGTGAATGAAAAAGATGAAATGCGTAAAAGTGAATTAGCAACGATTCGTGATATTTGCCAAAAAGTTGCTCACGAAAAACCCCATTCATTTTATGAGGCTCTTCAATTGTTCTGGCTTGTAAATCTAGCCCTACAATTTGAATCCAATGCGAGCTCTATTTCATCTGGTCGATTTGATCAATATATGATTTCTTTTTACCGACAATCTTTAGCCGATGGAGTAGATGAAGCATTTTGTAGAGAGCTCTTGAGATGTCTATGGTTAAAGATGAACGATGTGGTTTTACTTCGTAGCGAAGATAGTGCAAAATACTTTGCTGGTTTCCCAACAGGATATACGATTATTTTAGGTGGTGTAGATGCTAATGGACGAGATGCTACCAATGAATTAAGTTATATCGTATTAGAAACTTTTGGAGATATCCGTTTACCTCAGCCAAATTTAGGTGTACGAATTCATGAAAAATCACCTGCCGAATTTATGATGAAGTCAGCAGAAACCATCCGATTAGGTACAGGTATACCACAAATTTTTAATGACGAAGTTATTATACCTGGATACCTTAACAGAGGTGTTTCTTTAGAAGATGCTAGAGATTATGCTGTAGTAGGATGTGTTGAGCTTTCTTTACCAGGAAAAACGTATGGTTTACACGATATCGCTTTATTTAACCTACTTAAAGTACTTGAAGTAACTCTAGATAGACATATAGATACAATTGATTCTTTTGATCAACTAATAGAAGAAATTAAAAAGACTATTAGAGAATATGTTGTGTACATGGTTGAAGGATCCAATATATGTGACGAAGCACATGGTGAATTAGCACCTACACCACTATTATCTTGTTTTATTGATGATTGCATAATGAACGGCAGTGATGTATCTACTGGAGGAGCTGTTTATAATTTTTCAGGTGTTCAAGGTATCGGCATCGGTAATTTAAGCGACTCTTTATATGTCATAAAAAAAGCAGTCTTTGAAGATCGATCTATAAGCTTAAAAGAGCTTCAATCTATTTTAAAAGAAGATTATGAAGATAATGAAATTTTAAGGCAAAGATTTATCAATAAATACGATAAATATGGAAATGATATAGATGAAGTAGATTATCTTGGTAGCGATATTCTTTCATTCTACTGTATGGAAGTTGAAAAATATGACAATGTTCGGGGAGGTATATTTCAACCAGGCTCCTACACCGTATCTGCCCATATCCCCCTTGGAGAATCCGTTGGGGCAACTCCGGATGGAAGACATTCAAAAGAACAATTAGCTGATGGTGGTTTGTCACCTATGGTAGGTCGAGATAAAAATGGTCCTACTTCTGTATTAAAAAGTGTAAGCAAATTAGACAATTATCTTACCACTAATGGTAGTTTGTTAAATGTAAAGTTTAGTCCTTCCGTATTAGAGGGAGAAGCTGGATTACGTAAATTTGTCAACTATTTAAAAGCTTTTATGAGATTAAAAATACAGCATATTCAGTTCAATATCGTATCTGCTGACACTTTACGTGAAGCACAAAAAAATCCTCACGATTACAAAGATTTAGTTATACGAGTAGCTGGTTACAGTGCTATATTTGTAGAACTCAATGAGGCAATACAGAATGATATTATCAGTCGTACAGAACACGGTATATAAGGGGTGATGATTATTAAGGCTTTAATATTTAATATACAGCGGTATAGTATTCATGATGGAGAAGGAATCCGTACTATTATCTTTTTTAAAGGCTGCCCTCTTCGCTGCCCATGGTGCGCTAATCCTGAATCACAAAGTGCCCAAAAAGAAATTATACGTAAAGAATCTTTGTGTATTTCATGTGTTAGTAAAAATGCAGCTAGTTGCAAGGAGACGCCAGAGTTTTGTCCAACCAATGCTTTAGAATGGGTTGGACAAGAGATGACCATAGATGAGGTAGTAGAGGAAGTAAAAAAAGATATGGTATTCTATGATACAAGTGGTGGTGGCGTAACTCTTTCAGGAGGAGAAGTTTTGCTTCAAGGAGAGTTTGCATTAGAGTTGTTAAAAAAATTAAAGTCACTTGGTATTCATACAGCCATAGAAACTAGCGGTCATGGTAGCTGGAAAATATTAGACCAACTTAGCGATTTTCTTGATGAAATTCTCTTTGATCTTAAAATTATGGATGATAAAGATTTTAAAGATATTATTAAGGGAGACGGTAGTTTAGTAAAGAGTAATTTTTCTAAACTAGCAGCTAAAGGAGCTAATGTTATTCCCAGAGTGCCTTTAATTCCTACCTTTACTGCAAAAGAAGACAATCTCCTCCAGATTATTGATTTCTTAAAGGAGTGCGAAATAAATTATGTTCACCTATTGCCCTTTCACCAATATGGAAGTTCTAAATACAAGGGCACTGGAAGAGAATACAGCCTAGAAAATTTAAGATTATTATCTCAACAAGAAATTAATCATGCAAAAGACCTATTTGTAACCAATGGATTTAAAGTTCAAATTGGGGGATAAATAAAGTTTTGCCACATTAATGTTGCACCCTTTTATACACCCAAAAGCCTTGATAAATCAAGGCTTTTGTAGTATCCTTTCATTGTATAAATGATACAACAAATACAATGATTGTTGCATAAATCTATAAAGTATTAGTGAGGTGTTGTATCATAAATAAGCAAATTGATAGCAGAGTTGAAAAGTTATTGCAAATACTCTTCTCTAAAGAAGATGGTGCTATTACAATTAATCAACTAGCTAGTAAATTAAGTGTTTCAAATCGAACTGTGAGAAATGATTTAGATAAATTAGAAACCTATCTTAACACTCTTCAAGGCGAAATAAAAATCATCAAAAAACCACGTATTGGTATTTGGTTTGAATACGATGAACAAGGCAGACAAAGTTTAGAAAAGCTAGTCAATTATCGAAGCATCTATCTTGAGCCTTATTCTAGTGAAGAAAGACAGAGATTTATTATAAAAAAATTGATTCAATCCTTCCATCCAGTATCTTTACAATCCCTTGCAGATAATTTAATTGTAAGCAGGGTCACAATCAGCAAAGACTTGGAAGCGGTTGATAAAAGATTAGAAAAATACAATCTATCCTTAGTCAAAAAAAAGAATCAGGGGATCTCTATTGATGGCGATGAAAAAAACTGGAGAAAAGCTGCTAGTGATCTAATCGCCCAAATAAAAGAAGAGCAAGAATTAAAAGATATCTTAATGAAATCCGACGATCCTATAGGTAATAATAGATTAAATATTCAAGACAGCAACAATATAAAAGACTTAATTCCTCAAATTGAGTTAACAAAAATCGAAAAAATTATTACGGAAGCAGAAAGTCAGCTTTCCTCTCCACTTTCAGACGAGGCTTTTACTGGGCTAGTCATCCACATAGCCATAAGCATAGAAAGACTAAAGCAAAAAAAAGATATCAAAATGCCATCAAACAATCTTGAGGATATTAAGAAAAAAAAGGAATACCCTGTAGCAGCATGGATTGGAATGAGATTGGAAAAAGAAATACACATAAAAATTCCTGAATCTGAAATAGCTTATATCGCCCTTCATATTATAGGAGCTAAACCTATGGAGGTAATTGATATAGGAAATAATAAAGAGTCCATTCTAAATGACATAGACTCTTCTATACTTGATGCAACAAAAGAAATTATTGGTTTAGTAGCAAATATTCTTTCTGTTCCGTTAAGTGATGACAAAAGTTTACTGATTGGTTTGAGCTTACATTTAAAAACAGCTGTTAATCGGCTAAAGTATGGACTTTCTTTAAGAAATCCCTTATTAGATCAGATAAAAGAAAAATATCCTAGTGTCTTTGGTGCTTGTTGGGCTACTAGCATTATCTTTGAAAGACGTTTTAATATTCAAATAACAGAAGAAGAAATTGGTTATATTGCCATTCATATAGGTGCTGCTCTTGAAAGAAGTAAATCAAATTATCGTGCTATTGTTGTTTGCTCTACTGGTGTAGGCACCTCTCAATTAGTTGTGTCTCGATTAAAAAATCGAATTAAGAACATTGAAATTATAGGTGTGAGCTCCTTACATGAGCTGACAAGTTATGAGCAAAATAAATATGATATCATCATAAGCACGATTCCTATTCCTGAAAAAGATAAGCCAGTAGTTTCTATCAGTGTATTCGTAGATGAAAATGATATTTCGTTAATTCTTCAAAAAATAAATGATTTGAGTAGTGAGAAACGGGATAATAATAAGTATAGTATCTCTTCACTATTAAATAAAAAGTTTATCTTTTTACAGGAATCTTTCTCCTCAAGGATAGAAGTGATTAAAGAGATAGGAGATATGCTCAATAAAGAGGGATATGTTACCGAAGAATTTACAATATCTGCTCTATCGAGAGAAAAATTAACATCTACAGCCGTTGGAAATGGTGTTGCTATACCACATGGAAAAGATACTTACGTTAATAGGCCAATTATTGCAGTAATAATCTTAAATGAGCCCATTGATTGGGGAGGATATCCTGTAGATATTATTTTCTATCTAGCTTTGCATTTTGAAAATAGCAAAGAAACAAAAAACTTTTTTAAAAAATTCCATGGATTAGTAGATAATCAAAATCAGCTTATTACAATAAGAAATACAAAAAATATTGATGTATTGTACCAGATATTAATAGATTTATAAAAAATTTTAAGGGGAATAGATATGGATAAAATTATTAATAAAAACCTTATAAAACTAGACATAGATGCAGATACTAAGGAATATTGTATGAAAGAGCTCATCTCACTTATGGAATCGGAAGGCCGCTTAAACGATGCCTCCTGTTATACAGAAGAAGTATTAAATAGAGAAAATCTTTGTACAACAGGTATTGGTTTCGGCATTGCCATCCCTCATGGAAAATGTGATGCTGTTAAAGTACCTACAGTAGCCTTTGGCAGATTAAATGGTGGCATTGAGTGGCAATCATTAGACGGCGAACCTGTTAATATGGTATTTTTATTAGCTGTTCCTAAAGATTCTGAGTCTAATGAACACTTAAAGATACTAGCTGCTCTATCTAGAAAACTTATGAATGAAGATTTTCGTAATGATTTATTAAATATTAAAGAAGAAGATCAATTACTTACTCTATTAGAGACCATATTTTAATATATGCTATTTAGGTTTTCCTAAATAGTTTATATAAGCAAAAGTGTAATGCGTTACAAAAGATGTATTACACCGTATAAGAATAAAAGGAGGAATTATAATGTTAGAATTATTAAAAGATACGCGAAAACATTTAGTTACTGGTGTATCTTACATGTTGCCATTTGTCGTTGCCGGTGGTGTACTATTAGCTCTTTCCGTTATGTTGTCAGGAACTCCATCAGCTCCTGAAAGCGGTATCTTAAAAGATATTTGGGATATCGGTGTAGGAGGTATGTCGCTATTTGTTCCAATAATGGGTGGATTTATTGCATTTTCTATGGTAGATAGACCTGGTATCGCTCCTGGTGCAATAGGCGCATACCTTGCCAATTCTATTGGAGCAGGTTTCCTTGGTGGTATGCTTGCAGGTATCTTAGCAGGTATTGTAGTATACTATTTAAAAAGAATTAAAGTTCCGCCAATTATGCGCTCTATCATGCCAATTTTCATCATTCCTTTAGTGGGAACTCTTGTTGTAGGTGGATTAATTGTATGGGTTTTAGGAATTCCTATTGCAGCACTAATGACTGCTTTAACAGCATGGTTAAGTGGAATGTCTGGTACAAGTAAGATTGTTCTTGGAATCATCTTAGGTTCTATGATTGCCTTTGATATGGGTGGTCCACTAAATAAAGTTGCCTTTGGTTTTGCCGTTGGTTTAGTTGCCACAAATCCACAAGTTATGGCCGCTGTTGGTGTAGCTATATGTACTCCTCCACTTGGTTTAGCTTTGGCTACATTTATCGCACCAAAGAAATTTACTACAGAAGAAAAAGAAAGTGGAAAAGCAGCCATTATAATGGGCTTAATTGGTATTACAGAAGGTGCTATACCTTTTGCTGCAGCAGATCCACTAAGAGTAATCCCTTCTATTATGGTTGGTGGCGCTGCTGGCTCTGTAACATCCCTATTATTAAATGCGGCAAATCATGCTCCATGGGGTGGTTGGATTGTTTTACCTGTAGTTGAAAATATTTTTGGGTATATTATTGCAACTATTGTAGGTGTTGTCGTTACTGCTTTAATGGTGAGCGCGCTTAAAAAACCAGCGAGTGAATTACCTATCGATACGCAAGAAGACTTAGGCGATGAATTAGATATTGACTTTGAATAATATAGGGAGGTTTTAAAATGAAAATTATAGCTGTTACATCTTGTCCATCAGGTGTAGCTCATACGTATATGGCTGCGGAAGCAATTGAAAAAGCAGCAAAAGCTGCAGGTATGGAAGTTAAAGTAGAAACACAAGGATCAATCGGTATCGAAAATGAATTGACTGCTAGTGATGTAGCTGAAGCAGATGCTGTTATTCTAACAAAAGATATGGACATTAAAAATACAGATCGATTCAAGAACAAGACTATTGTTAAAGTTTCTATAGGGGATGCTATTAAAAAAGCACCTGCTATTATGCAAAAAATCAAAGAACATGTAGAAAAGAAAAACTCATAATTAGTGGCCTACGGCGCATTAGTTCTAAGTTCCACGTTGCAAGTTCTATGTAAAACTTTGTAATTTAGCACCATATAAAATACAATAAAAGAGAGGCAGGTTTTTTCGCCTCTCTTTTATTGTATTTAAAGATATACTTTTAAAAAAGTACATTTACCTATAATCTCTATTTTACTTTCACCAGCAGGGATAAGGAAACAATCTGTAGATTTAAAATCAAGCTTTTCGCCCTCTGCGTAAATACTACCTTCACCTTCTGTAACAACAATTGATATAAATGAATCCTTCTTACCATAAAGTTCAATATGATCTTGAATAGAATACCTTTCAACAGAGAAATACTCACATTCTATTAATTTTTGATAATCTAAACTTTTTTCAGCTGTTGTAGGTTCATCTTTATTGATTTGATCTATTTCAAACTTTTTACAATCTATTACATCTAAAGCTTTATCAATGTGCAATGGTCTCTTTTCTCCATTTTTATCGATCCTATTGTAATCAAAGAGCCTATAAGTAACATTGGAACTTTGTTGTATTTCACAAATTAATAATCCTTTTCCAATAGCGTGAACTGTACCCGTTTTAATAAATATATTTTGTCCTTTAAAGACTGGAACTTTATTTAATACTTCTAAAAGGGTACCGTCACTTATTCTTTGCCTTATTTCATCTTTACTAATATCTTTGTTAAAGCCACAGTACAAATAGGAGTTAGACTCACAATCCACAACATACCATATTTCATTCTTACCATAATCTTTTTCATATTTTAATGCGTATTCATCATCTGGATGAACCTGCACCGATAAGTCATCTGCTGTATCAATGAACTTAATGAGTATAGGTAAATCCGTATAGCGTTCAGATTTGGAGCCTAAAATCTCATGTCCCATAATAGAAATATATTCATTAAATTTTACTCCTTTATATTTACCAGATGCAATAATACTAGGACCATCTTTATGTGCAGATAGCTCCCATGTTTCAGATATAATTTTATTATTAGATTTCTTATCGTACTTTTCCTTAAGCTTTGTACCACCCCATATGTGTTCTTTTACAGATGGTTCTAACTTTATAATGCTTTTCTTTGACTTCTTCATATTGTTTAAATATTCTCCTATCATTGATTTCTATACATTATATCTTTAGCAAATTTGCATCTTTTATAAACACTCAGACTACTATTTTATTTTTGTAATACAGAATCAGTTTTAGCTTCCCGTACTTCACTTCCACTTACACAGTAATCTCATTTGCAATCTTTGCAAACTCCTTCAAACTCAAGGTCTCTCCTCTTCTTTTGCCATCAATATCACACTTTTCTAATACTTCTATTACCTTTTGTCTGTCCATATTTAAGCCATTTGAAAGGCAATTTAACAGGGTTTTTCTCCTCATTGAGAAAGAAGCTTTAACTACTTTAAAAAAGACCTCTTTTTGAGCTTCAACTGGAGGTTCATCTAAAATCTTTAAGTTGATTACTGCAGATTCCACTTTAGGTTGAGGCATAAATACGGTCTTTGGCACAATTGTTACGATTTGAGGCTTAGAGTAGAATTGTACTGCTACAGATAAAGCACCATAATCTTTCTTTCCAGGAGGAGCAATCATTCTCTCTGCCACTTCCTTTTGTACCATTACTGTAATGCTTTCAATAGGTAGGTCTCTTTCTAAAAGATTCATGATGATCTCAGAGGTAATATAATAGGGCAAATTCGCAATAACCTTAAAAGGCTTGTCTGAAATCTTCTTTAATTCTTCTTTTAAATTAATTCTTAATACGTCTTCATTGAGAATAGTTTTGTTTGAATAATCACGTAAAGTATCATTTAATATAGGGATCAATTTTTGATCGATTTCTACTGCTAAAACGTGTGCTGACCTTTCACACAGATACTGAGTCATAGTTCCTATTCCAGGCCCAATTTCTAATATATAATCTTCTTCTTGAATATCTGCTCCTTCTAAAATCTTCTCTATAATATTTCCATCCGTTAGAAAATTTTGTCCATAGCGCTTACTAAAATGAAAGTCATATTTTTTTTGTATGTCGTGAATCATCCTTGGGGACGTCAGTCTCTCCATTATATCACTCCTATTTGTATTGGTTAATAACTTCTAGCAACTGTTCTATAGTAATACCGTAATTATTCAGTCGATTAACAAATTGTTTACTATTACAGTATCCAATACCTAATTTTTCTCCAACGAATCTTCTTTTATCCTTACTACCTTCTCCATTTAAGCCGAATTCAAACATATCCTGCAATGTAAAAGTGGTCTCATTGTTTACTAAAGTCTGCACTTTAGATAAGGCTTCAAAAATAGACTCTGGAGTGGCATTCTCAATACCAATATTATCTCCTTTTTTCCCTAGATGCCTTGGTAAATATGCATGTTTGCAATTAGGAACCCTTTTATCTATATATCTTCTAATTTTATCTCCAGCATAGTCTGGGTCTGTAAACACAATGACTCCTCTTGTTTTTGCTGCATTTTCAATTACCTTCAAAATGTCTTCCGTAAGCCCAAACCCATGGGTACATACTACATCTGCCTCTACTGCTCTTTTGACGGCAGAGATATCATCCTTACCTTCTACTACAACCAATTCCTGTATCATGTTCTCTTTCCTTTCAGTGTTACTACTTTAGTGGTAGCTTGCAGCCAATAGCTTTTTCTTTGCTCATACACTAGAAAATCCTAGAAGAATAAATGTTCTATTAATATTTTCGTACCTATTGCTACCAATATAACGCCTCCGAAGACTTCAGCTCCTTGCTGAAATTGGCATCCTAATTTTTCGCCAAACTTAGCCCCTAAAAAAGATAGCATAAAGGTAATAAGGCCAATAGCTACAGCTGCTAGAAAGATATTTATATCTAGTACAGCAAAACTAATCCCAGCTGCTAAAGCATCAATGCTAGTAGCAATTGCTAATGTTACTAGATGTTTTGTAGTTAAATCCCCAACATCCTCACACGTATTATCCCTAGATTCTCTTATCATCTTAATCCCTATAAATCCCAATAAAATAAAAGCAATCCAATGATCATAGCTTCGAATATACTCAGAAAACCTCGATGCAAGAATCCAACCAAATACAGGCATTAATGCTTGGAAAATGCCAAAATAAGCGCCAATTTTTGCTTGAGTAAAAGTATCTCTTGCTCTTTTGGAAACACCGCAGGACACTGCCACTGCAAATGCATCCATAGATAAGGCTAAGGCTGTTGTCAATATTAATGATGTCATCTATATTTCTCCTTTAAATTAGTATCATGAAATAATTTTTATTAAGTCACTTAAATCTGTAATGATATAGTCTGGACGATGGGCTCTTAGGGTCTCAAGATAGTTATACCCCCAAGTTACTACAGCACATTTAACATCAGCATCATTACACGCATGGATATCTCTAATTTCGTCGCCTACATAGAGAATCTCCTCTTTAGACAGCTTATATTTTTTGCATAGAGAATTGATTTTTCTCTTTTTACCTGCGAATGTAGAGGATTCTATAAAATCAAATAGCTCTAGATCGTGATTGGAAAGAAACATCTGTACATTTTTTGTGCTATTCGCTGTTAATATCCCCATTAAATCTACTTTTTGTTTAATTTCTAATAAAATATCTTTCATATTATCTTGAAATGGTTCTACAGTCTCGATACTTCCCTTTAACAAGTGTTGACCTTCTTTTAACAGTCTTGGCAGATGAATGTAAGATACGCCAATAGACTTTACAAACTCCCAAAAACTTAAGTTTTTAGCCCCTTGAACGTCGTCTTTTGACATTCTCTTATATCTATATTTTTCTGCTAATTGATTGTATATATCAAAAACATGATGTTCCGTATCGGCTATGGTACCATCAAAATCAAATATTACACACTTATACGTCATAGCTTCTCCTTTAAATTTGTCCAAATAGGTATACTCTATCTATTGTAACTCAAATACATGCTGAAAAAAAGAAAAACAATGACTATATATTCTCGAAATATTTGATTATTAAATAGTACTTTTATTTCAAAAAGATTCATTGACACCTCTGCTGGAATAAATTATAATATACTTTATCACAATACAGTAATAAAGTATAAGGTGGAGGAATCGATGAACAAATATACAATTGATGGTTTTAATGATATACACTACAACGAATTGAAAGTCTATGACTTTATAAGAGATACTATGGAAAATACCATGCGGTCTTACGGATACAGGCAAGTGCTTACTCCCTCCTTTGAATCTTACGATATGTACAATATTGATGGGGCTTTTCCGAGAAGTAAAATGTTTAAGCTCATTGGAAACGATGGAAAAGTATTGGTTTTAAGGCCAGATGCTACGATTCCTATTGCCCGTATGGCAGCTAGCAGGTATCGAAATAGTCAAGAAGTATTGAAATTTGGATACATCACTAATATTTTTCGAGATTCTTCCTCTACGACGGATTTTAGAAAAGAATTTATGCAAGCTGGTATAGAATATATGGGAAATTCTTTGCCAGACTGCGATGGAGAAATTATTGCCTTATCGATTAACATCCTTAAGGAATTAGGTATTAAAAAAATCCACATAGACATGGGAAATGTAACTTTCCTAAATGGGCTTTTTGATGAAATTCAAATTGAAGTAATAGAAAAAGTAAAAATACTAAGCTATATTGAAAACAAAAATATTGGGGAATTAAAAGCCTATTTAGATTCCATTGAGGTATCAAAAGAAATCAGCCAAATTTTATGTCATGTTCCTATGCTCTTTGGAAAGTTTAAAGATACTGTAAATCAAGCAAAAAAATTATGCATTAACCAAAAGATGACTGCTGCTTTAAATACTATGGAAGAAACGTATGAAATCATAAATTCCTATGGTTATGAAGATTATATATTTATTGACTTAGGTTTTACCAATCAATTTAATTATTACTCTGGTTTAATCTTTAAGGGCTACATTAATGGCATCGGAGAAGCTATTCTTTCTGGAGGAAGATACGATACACTATCCTCTACTTTTGGTGTGAATCGCCCAGCTAGTGGTTTTGGTATTAATATAAGCCTGCTTATGGATACTTTAATAAATAGATCTGATGAAAAAGACGATTATAATATACTCTTCTTATACGATGATAATAAAAGAAGAGAATCTTTAAATCTAGCAAGAAAGCTCAGAAGTCAGGGAATTATCGTAGATTATATTCATAGTTCTCTTGAAGAGGGTATAAAAAAGGAGAATTATAAGTATATTTTAAAATGTATAGATAATTCTTTTGAGCTTTCTACTAAAACAGATAAGCAATTATTACGTGAAGAAGAGATTTTAACTAAATTGAAGGAGGCCAAATTATGTATTTAAATATCGCCTTAGCAAAAGGCCGAGTAGCTAAAACAGCTATGGATAATCTTATATCATGTGGCTTCCAGTTTAAGGATTACTCTCTAGAAAGCAGAAAGCTTATTTTTTCTGATGATGAAAAAAAGGTCAAAATTACTTTAGTCAAATCCCCTGATGTACCTGTATATGTTGAAAAAGGCGCTGCAGATATTGGTATTGTAGGTAAGGATATTTTATTAGAAGAAAATTACAATGTATACGAACTCTTAAAGTTAAAAGTAGGCAAATGCAAGATGTGCATTGCTGGCTTTAAAGATAAAGTACCAGATTATTCAAAAAAGGTTATAGTAGGAACAAAATACCCTGTTATTACAAAAAACCACTTTGATCAAATAGGTGTATTAACGGATATTGTAAAATTAAATGGCTCTGTAGAATTAGCTCCTATTATAGGTTTATCTGATATTATTGTAGATATTGTAGAAAGTGGAGGCACTCTAAAAGAAAATGGATTAGTAGTGCATGAATCTATACTAGATATTAGCGCTCGGTTGATTGCCAATACGGTGAGTCTAAAGACAAAATTTGACCAAATTCAAAAGGTCATTGACTCTTTAGATCCTATAATAGAAAGAGGGCCTGTAAATGAATAAGTATTTTCTAAAGAAACAGGATCTTATTCAATCTAATATTGATAAGATTTTAAATAGAGTAGAAGATGAAAACAATAAAGTAGAAATTGCTGTAAAAGATATTATAGAAAGAGTTAAAAAGGATGGCGATGCTGCTCTAATCTCCTATACAAAAGAGTTTGACAAGGTAGAATTATCTCAACTTAAAGTAACAGACGAAGAGATTGAAGAAGCCTTTAAGCAAACGGAGCCAGGTTTTATTAGGGTTTTAGAAGAGGCAAAAGGAAATATCATCCAGTTTCACAAGTGCCAAGTTCAAGAGACATGGAAAAAAGAGTTTTCTAGTGGTGTTGTCCTAGGGCAAAAGGTTACACCTATTCCAAGAGTAGGCTTATACGTACCTGGTGGCAAGGGAGGGTACCCTTCAACAGTTCTTATGGATGCTATACCAGCAATGGTTGCAGGTGTAGATTCTATAGCTCTCATTACTCCACCAAATTCAGAAGGTAAAGTCAACTCTGATATCTTAGCAGCAGCTCGTGTTGCAGGTATTACTGAAATATACAAGGTAGGTGGAGCTCAGGGCATTGCAGCTCTTGCCTATGGCACAGAAACCATTCCAGCAGTAAATAAAATCGTAGGTCCAGGAAATATATTCGTAGCTACAGCAAAAAAGCTGGTCTTTGGTAAAGTAGATATTGATATGATCGCTGGGCCAAGTGAGATATGCATTATAGCCAATTCTTCTAATAATCCTGTGTTTATTGCAGCAGATATGCTCTCTCAAGCAGAACACGATGAAATGGCAAGTTCCTTCTTAATTACTACAGATGAATCTCTTGCAGATAAAGTATCTCTTGAAGTAGAAAGGCAATTAGAGCTTCTTCCACGTAAGGAGATTATCAAAAAATCCATACAAAACAATGGAAAAATATTTGTAGTGGAGACTTTAGAGGACGCCATTGAACTATCTAATATAATTGCTCCTGAACACTTAGAGGTTATGGTAGAGGAACCTTTTCATTACTTAGATTTCATTAAAAATGCAGGTGCTATTTTTCTTGGAGAGTATACTCCAGAACCTGTTGGAGATTATTTTGCAGGGCCAAATCACACCCTCCCTACTTCTGGAACATCAAAATTTTCTTCTCCATTAGGAGTATATGACTTCGTAAAAAAATCTAGTATTATCTTTTATGAAAAGAAAAGCTTAGAAAATATTAAGGATCAAGTCATCCAATTTGCACAAAGAGAAGGCTTTGATGCTCATGGAAATACAATTAAAGTTCGATTTGAAGAAAACTAAGGAGATTTATTTATGAGAAAAAGCACGATTAAACGAAAAACAGGAGAAACAGATATATCCTTTTCTATAATCCTAGATGGAAGTGGAAAATGCAACTGTACAACTGGGATCGGGTTCTTTGATCACATGATGAACCTATTTGCAAGACACGGCTCCTTTGATATTGATTTGTCCTGTAATGGAGACTTAGAGGTGGACAATCACCATTCTATTGAAGATATAGGAATTGCTATGGGCAACGCTTTAAAAGAAGCTCTAGGAGATAAAGGTGGCATTAAAAGATATGGTACCTTTTACTGCCCAATGGATGAAGCCTTAACGCGAGTTTCCTTAGACTTAAGTGGAAGAGGATACCTGGTGTATCAAGTAGATCTAAATAGAGATTATTGTGGAGATTTTGAGACAGATTCTCTAAAAGAATTCTTATATGGATTTGCTATAAACGGTGGTTTAAACTTACACATAAGCAATCTATATGGAGAAAACACACATCATATTATCGAATCTATTTTTAAAGCTTTAGGGAGAGCTTTAAGAGAAGCTTGTGAAATCATTGATACAAGTGGTGCAATTCCTTCCACAAAAGGCTCACTATAAGGAGGATAAAATGATAGCAGTTGTTGACTATGGAGTAGGGAATTTAAAAAATGTATATACTGCCTTAAAGAAACTAGGCTTAGAAGTAACAATTACCTCTGATCTTTATAAAATTGATGATGCCGATGCCATTGTATTACCTGGCGTTGGTGCCTTTAAAGATGCTATGGACAATTTAGTTAAATACGATTTAGTCTCCTCTTTAGAGAAAAATGTAAAAAAGGGAAAACCCTTGTTAGGTATTTGCCTGGGGATGCAATTATTATTTGAAAAAAGTTACGAAGACGGTTCTTGGGATGGTTTAAGTTTTTTAGAAGGAGAGGTCGTTCGCTTTTCAAATGATGTAAAAGTGCCTCACATGGGTTGGAATAGCTTATGTAGGAACAAGGAACATAAGCTGACCTCTAATATTGATGAGGGAGAATACGTATACTTTGTCCATTCTTATTATTTGCAGACAAAGCGATTTGTAGACGACGTGCTCCTCTACTGTGATTACGGGGTAAAAGTCCCTGCAGTAGTGGCAAAAGACAATGTATATGGCATGCAATTTCATCCTGAAAAGAGCAGCACTACCGGCATAAAGTTACTAGAAAATTTTAAGGAGCTGATAAAATGATTGTACTTCCAGCTATCGATATAAAAGGCGGAAAGTGTGTTCGCCTAAAACAAGGAATTTTTGATCAAGAAACCTCTTACTATGATGACCCAGTATTTGTGGCAAAAATGTGGGAGGAGAAGGGTGCAAAATACCTACACATTGTAGATTTAGATGGAGCCTTTAGCGGAGACCAAATAAATGTAAAGATTATTGAGCAGATCGCAAAATCTGTAAATATTCCCATTGAAGTAGGCGGAGGGATTCGCACAAAAGAGGCTATCGCAAAATATATAGACATAGGTGCAAGTAGAGTTATCTTAGGCACTAAGGCTGTAGAAGATATGAATTTCGTTAAAGAGGTCTGTGACTTGTACCCTGGTAAAATTGCCGTGTCTGTTGATGCAAAAGGAGACTATGTGGCAGTCAAAGGTTGGGTGGAGACCAGTGAAGTTCAAGCGTTGCCATTTTGTGAAGAGTTAGTAGAAGCTGGAGTGTCTACTATTGTATACACAGATATTTCAAGAGATGGTATGTTAAGCGGACCAAATTTAGAAATGCTTAAAAAGTTAAACGAGACAATAGATGCAGACTT
Source organism: Alkalibaculum bacchi (assembly GCF_937875145.1). Taxonomy (GTDB): domain Bacteria; phylum Bacillota; class Clostridia; order Eubacteriales; family Alkalibacteraceae; genus Alkalibaculum; species Alkalibaculum bacchi_A. The sequence goes on from NZ_CALNCS010000240.1 coordinate 28,657, forward strand.
TATCGCTTCTGGTGGAGTCGCTAATATTCAGAATATAAAAGATCTTATAAACTTAGATTTGTATGGAGCCATTACGGGAAAAGCTTTGTATGAGGAGACACTTACTATGGAGGAAATCAATGCAGTTCTAGGTTCTACGTTGTAAGTTCTAAGTAAAAGCTATGAGGTGACTAGATAATTGCTGATGGGTTGATCAGTTGGTTCGTTGGACGGTTGGACGGGAAAAAGCTTTAAAGCGGAAAGCGGAACTTTTCGTATTTAGTTTTTTGCTTTATAGATTTTATGTGGCGTGTAGTTTGTATAGTGAGATCCTTCGCTTCGCTCCAGGATGACTCCTGACGGAGCTTAAGCTTTTTCTCACCGAAGGTGAGTTGGCTTTTGCTGACCACCTGACCACCCGACCAGCTGACCACCTCATAACTGATAACGCATAATTAAATACAACACTTCACTACTTTATAAATAAGGAGATATAAACCATGTTAACCAAAAGAATCATTCCCTGTTTAGATGTAGATCACGGTAGAGTCGTCAAGGGAAAGAAGTTTAAGGACATTCAAGATGTAGCGGATCCTGTTGAATTAGGCAAATATTATTCAGACCAATGTGCAGATGAGCTGGTCTTTTATGATATTACAGCCTCTAATGAAGATAGAGATATTTTTATAAATATTGTAGAAAAGGTAGCAGAAAACATCAATATCCCCTTTACAATAGGTGGTGGCATACGGAAGGTAGAGGACTTTAGAAAAGTGCTCTTAGCAGGAGCAGATAAGGTGTCTGTGAACTCTGCTGCAGTAAAAAACCCTGACCTTATTAAAGAAGCTGCTTTAAAATTTGGAAGTCAATGCGTAGTCCTCTCCATTGACGCTAAGAGAAATGATAAAGGCTCTTGGGATGTATACGTAAAAGGGGGGCGAGAAAATACTGAAATTGATGCTATTGAATGGGCGAAACAAGGTGAGCTTTTAGGGGCAGGGGAAATTTGCATTAACTCTATTGACGCAGACGGAGTAAAACAGGGGTATGACCTTGAACTAAATCAAAAATTATCTCAACTCCTAAATATCCCTATTATCGCCTCTGGTGGAGCAGGAAATAAAGTTCACTTTCAAGAAGTACTAGAATGTGGTGCAGATGCTGCACTAGCTGCCTCTGTATTTCACTATAAAGAAATACCTATACCAGATTTAAAAGAGTACTTACACAGTAAAAATATACCCGTTAGGAGATGTAATAAATAATGGATTTATCCAATATAAAATACGATGAAAAGGGATTAATCCCTGCAATCATCCAAGACGTAAACACAAATGAAGTACTAATGATGGCATACATGAACGAAGAATCTTTGAAGAAGACCATGGAAACGAATAAAACGTGGTTTTACAGCAGAAGCAGACAAAACCTCTGGAATAAAGGGGAAACCTCAGGAAATTTTCAGGATGTAAGGAGCATTTCCTACGACTGCGATGGCGATACACTCTTAGTTAAAGTAATACCTGAAGGACCAAGTTGTCATACGGGCAATAATTCATGCTTTTTTAACACCATTGTAGAGGGCGAAAAGACAGAAAGTGCTGCAATACTAAAGCAATTATACAAGACTATAGAAGATCGAAGATCAAACCCTGTGGAAGGTTCGTATACAAATTACCTTTTTGATAAAGGCATTGACAAGATCCTAAAAAAAGTAGGAGAAGAGAATGCAGAGACAATTATTGCTGCTAAGAACAATTCTAAAGAAGAGTTAATCTACGAAGCTTCAGACTTAATTTATCACCTATTAGTCCTTTTAGTAAATCAAAGAGTATCTTTAGAGGATATCTTTGGAGAATTAGAAAAAAGACACAAATAAAGGCGACTATGGCGCATTAGCATCCAGCAACCAGCCATCAGAGTTTTGCGCTACTATGGGGTCAAAAATCCTTCGCTAACGCTCAGAATGACAGGGTAGTAAAACGGAACGGCCAGGGCGTCGTTCCCTACTTTATCTCGCCTAAAGGCGAGTTTGGTTTTGCTGACCACCTGGCCACCTTAAATTCACCCATAATATATTCTCAACAACTCATCCGTATACTTACCATCCTCTCCATATATAATAAGAGACTCTTCTACAGTTAATTGGGGTTTCCCGTTTTTTGCTCCTTCAACTAAAACTAAATTAGCATTTTTCCCCCTTTTAGGATAGATAAGGCGCATACTCTTAGGCTCAATGTGATTTAGCCTCATATGATAAAAAATATCTACAATTCGATCTGCCCTATGAATAAGGATGCACTTTCCTTTATCTTTCATAATCCTACTAGCTGATTTCATAAACTCTTCCATAGACCAGGTAATTTCATGCCTGGCAATGGCTAAAGCTTTGTTTGAATTGTGAATGCTTTCTCTCATATAGGGAGGATTGGATATGACTGCATCGTACTTATTTCTTATAATTTCTTCTGGCAAAAATCTCATATCACCATGAAATACATTAATTTTATGATCTAATTTATTTAATTTTATATTTCTTCTTGCTAAATCAGCATAATAATCCTGAATCTCTAGAGTATCTATAGACTCTCCCACATTATTTGCAGCTAAGAGAATAGGTACTATTCCAGTCCCAGTACCAATATCTATAATATGGCTTTTACTATATACTTTACAAGCTACATACCAACTAAGAAGTACAGCATCTGTACCATATCTAAAATGATCTATATTCTGTATTATTTGATAACCCTTAATGTGTAAGTTATCCACTCTCTCTTGTTCATTTCTCACGAAGTTTTCCACAATATTCTCTATACCCTTCCATTTAATTACATTCTATTCTTTGTATTTAGTGTAGAACAAACGAACGCCACTAAATATTGTGATTAATCCACATTTGATGCACTTTTGTGCAAAATTTGTGGATAACTTTTATATCGATTTGTCGTTTCATGGTGAATAAGTCTTATTTTATCCACAAAAACATCAACAAGTAATAAAAAGCGACCTCTATGAGGTCGCCTTTATTGTTTTATTCTATTATTCTGCTTGAGCCGCGTCTACAGGACATACATCAGCGCATGAACCACAATCTGTGCAAAGGTCAGCGTTAACTTCGTATATAGACTCTCCTTGACTAATTGCTTCTACTGGACATTCTGATTCACAAGAACCACAAGAGATGCAATCTTCACTAATTGTATAAGCCATTTAAATTCACCTCCTACATATGTAAGGTATGTATCTTATCACTGCTCTTATTATATA
>NZ_CALNCS010000241.1 GCF_937875145.1 Alkalibaculum bacchi
GATATTGGCGCTTCTACTGGTGGATTTACGGATTGTATGCTTCAAAATGGGGCAGTAAAAGTCTACGCTATCGATGTAGGATATGGTCAATTAGACTATAGACTAAGGCAAGATTCAAGGGTAATTTCTATGGAAAGAAAGAACTTTAGACATATGACTTTTGATGAAATTGGAGAAGAAGTAGATCGAGTGACTATGGATGTATCTTTTATTTCTATTACAAAATTATTAGATAATGTACGTTTGTTTTTAAAAGAGTTAGGAGAAGGCATTGTATTAATTAAGCCACAATTTGAGGCCGGAAAAGAATTTGTAGGAAAAAATGGAATCGTAAGAGATAGAGAAGTTCATAAAAAAGTTCTCCTAGATATTATAGAAGAATTGCAAAAAAAAGGCTTTTCCATATTAGGTTTAGATTTTTCTCCTGTAAAAGGCACAAAGGGAAATATTGAATACATTTGTCACATAAGAAAAGAAAATATAGAAACGATGGAAAAGATAGACTACTATGAGCTAATTGAACGAATTGTATCCTCTTCACATGAAAATTTGGATTAGATAGATAAGCTAGGAGCGTAGAAAATGAAGGACATAGGTATTTATTTAAATACAATGAAAGAAGATAGCTATTATTATGGTAATTATATTATAGATCAATTATACAGTATGGGCGTTCATACTTACACAACCCAAGAGATTAATGACAAATTAAAAAATAAGAAGGCAATAATAGATGAAGAGTTTCTCTTTGATAAGACTCAGTGCATTATCGTATTAGGCGGCGACGGTACTATGTTGGCAGCCGTTCGAAAAAGCTCACATAGACATATTCCCATTATAGGCATTAACTTTGGAAAAATTGGGTTTTTAACAGAGGTAGAAGAAAAAGATATTGACATTACATTGGATCGTCTGATAAAAAAAGAATATACCATTGAAAAACGAATGATGTTAGAAGTAGATCTAAATAATGGAAGTGAGTGCTGTCTTGCTCTAAATGATATCGTTATAAGTCGAGGGTCTGATTCTAGGCTCATTACCATGAATACTTATATTAACGAACAACTAGTAGAAGCTTATAGAGCTGATGGTTTAATCATATCTACACCAACAGGCTCTACAGCCTACTCTTTAGCAGCAGGAGGACCTATAGTAGAACCAGAGTGCAATGTTATGGTCCTAACGCCTATATGCCCCCATTCTTTACACAATAACAGGAGCATTATACTCAATGGCTCAAAACAAATAGATGTAATGGTAGTGGGTAAAGGGGATGAACACAGTGTGGCTACAATAGATGGTCAGATTTTCATCAATTTAGAGAGTAATAAAAGGGTGACCATTCGAAGGTCTTCTTCAGAAGCACACTTAATAAAATTCAATGAAAACAACTTTTTTGAAGTATTGCGATATAAGCTTTCTGAGAAAAAATAGGGAGAGGGAGATTTTTTGAAAATCAGTAGACAATCAAAGCTTCTTGAAATTATAGAAAATGACCCAATAGAAACCCAAGAGGAGTTAGCGCGTAGGTTGAAAGAAAGCGGTTTCAATGTAACACAAGCGACTATTTCTAGGGATATTAAGGAACTAAAAATTATTAAGGTACTTAACGAGGAAGGCAAATATCACTATGCTCCATTTAGAGATACGAACTCAGAAGGTAATGAAGTCAATGAACGAATTGTCAATGTCTTTAGAGAAGCGGTAATCAGCATAGATTATAGTGGAAATATGATTGTGCTCAAAACCTTATCAGGAACGGCTATGGGCGCAACAGCTGCTATAGACGCTATGGCGTTACCAGATGTAGTGGGCTGTATAGCTGGCGATGACACCATATTTGCTTTAGCCCGCAGCGAAGACAAAGTAGCTAATTTGGTCACAAGATTTCGAAAGATGATGCGATAAGAGCGTAGCCTGGGGGCATTGCTCTAGGGTCCGTTTTAAGTTCTAAGCCATAAGTTCTAAGTAAAACCAATAGGTCACCATTGGTGACTTCATTTCTTACAACTTAGAACGTACAACTTATAACTGCAATTCGCTTACGCGAATTGCTTGGAGGTTTTATATATGTTACTTGAGCTAAATGTTAGAAATTTTGCCCTTATTGAACATTTGAATATTCAGTTTATAAATGGATTTAATGTCATAACTGGTGAGACTGGAGTTGGAAAGTCGATTATCTTAGATGCACTTACTATGTGCCTTGGGAATAGAGCTAGTAAGGATATTATTCGAAAAGGAAAAGATAAGATGACTTCCCAAGCCCTTTTTTTTATAGAGAATCCTCGAGGAGATCTTTTGGATTTTCTTCACAATTTGGGAATAGAAGATGTGAATAATATCATACTAACTAGGGAAGTTACTAAGAGTGGTAAAAGCATAGCTAGGATTAATGGCTTATTAGTTAATGTAAATGACCTTCGCACAGTAGGATCTTTGTTAGTAGATATACATAGTCAAAGGGAGCATCAATCTCTTTTAGATAAAGGAAAACATATAAAAATACTAGATGAATACATTGGTAGTGAAGTAAAGGAAAAAATAGATATATTAAAGAGTAAGCTATCCTCATATAACAATTTAATGAAAAAAAGAGAGCGCATTATCAAAGAAGAAATGCAAATGGAAAGAGAAAAAGATCTCTTGGATTTTCAGTCAAAAGAGCTTTCAGACTTTCAATTAAAAGAAGGAGAAGATGAGATTTTAGAAAGTGAGTATAAATTGTTGAGCAATGGGGAAATGATTTATAATTACAGCAATCAAGCTCATGAAATGCTGTATTTAAATGAAGAATCCATATACAATCAATTGTCTGTTATCATTGATTTCGTAGAAAAAATACAAAGGATAGACCCAAAGATAGAGACAGATGTGCAACAATTAAAGGATGCTCGACTGTTAATAGAAGATACCTCTTTTTCCATAAGAGAATATAAGGATCAAATTCATTTTGATCAATTTGAATTAGAAAATTTAAATCAAAAAATAATAAAAATGGATCAATTAAAGAAAAAATACGGACCTGAGATAAGAGATATTTTAAAATATAAAGAGTATTTAAGGGAAAGACTAAATATAATAGAAAATAGAGAATATATATTAGAAAAAATAGAAGAAGATTTGAAACGAGCAAAAGAAGAATACTTAAAGGTCGCTAAAGAAATTTCGTCCATACGAAAAAAATATGCTCAAATTTTTGAAAAAAAGATTACTGCGGAGATTAAAGAATTAGCTATGGACAAGGCAATATTTAAAGTTCAACAAAGAATAGATAGGGACAAGTTTCATACAACAGGAATTGACGATATTGAATTTTATATAAAAAGCAATGTTGGGGAAGACTTTAAACCTCTGATAAAAACTGCCTCAGGCGGAGAATTATCTCGAGTGATTTTAGCCGTTAAAAGCGTAATCAATCTAACAGATCCTATAGATACGTTGATTTTTGATGAAATCGATACGGGTATTAGTGGCAGAAGTGCTCAAGTAGTAGCTCAAAAAATGGATGGCATTTCTAAATCCACTCAAGTAATCTGTATTTCTCACTTGCCACAAATTGCTTCTATGGCAGATGCCCATTATAATGTAAAAAAGGAAAGTAAAGGAGAGTATACGTATACCATTTTTAGCAAATTAAATTTTGAACAACGCTGTGTAGAACTTGCCAAAATGACTAGTGGTGCGGAAGTGACTCAAAAAAGCATTGAACATGCAAAGGAAATGTTATCTATGAATGGTAAAAATAAATGAAGGTACAAATACTTACCTGCTTCAAAACAGAATAGTAAACATGGTCAAGGAGAAAATAGACTTATACTCTAAAAGGAGGTGAGGTTCTTTCGTGAGAGAGAAATTAAGCCGAAAGAGAATAAGTCTTTTTTTTATTTGTGTTACCCTCGTATTTGGTGTTTTATCTCTTGTAGTATGTAGTTATTTTGTACCACGTGAGTTGTACTTATTAAAAGGCAAAGACAGTGTTATTGAATATGGCTTGCCGGTAACAGTGAACATAACCAGTGAAAATAACGAAATATTACAAGTAAATGGAAATATTGCTACAGAATACGATGTAAAATTAGATGAGCCTGTTACGGTTAAAAGCGACGAGGCAGGTATCGTCGATTTAAAATTAAAGATTTTTGGAATTTTACCAACAAGTGTACAAGTTAAAGTTTTACCAGATCTCAAATTATACCCAGGTGGACAATTAGTAGGAGTAAAGCTTGAAACAGAGGGTGTAGTAATCGTTGGGTTACAAGAGTTAGAAGGGGCAGATGGAGGAATGTATAATCCAGGTGACGAAGCAGGTTTAATGCTTGGAGACATACTGTATAAGGTTAATAACAAAAATGTCAATACTGCAGAAGAAGTAATCCAACAAATCAATAATTTAGATAAAGAAACAGTAAAAGTAGAGATTTTGAGAAATAAAGAAAAAAAGAGTCTCGAAATCTCACCCGTAAAATGTAAATCAGACAATCAATATCGGCTTGGCTTATGGGTAAGAGATAATACGGCAGGGATTGGTACGATGACGTTTTTTGAAGGTGTAACCAATAAATTTGGCGCTTTAGGTCATCCTATAACGGATATAACGACAAATATTACTATACCAGTAAAAGATGGTTCGATAGTATCGTCTAAAGTTCTATCTATTTTACCAGGAAAATCTGGAACTCCTGGCGAGATTAGAGGGATTTTTTATAATGAAGATAAAACCCTAGGGCACTTATCGAAAAATACCGAAAACGGTATCTTTGGTAAACTGACAGAAAATCTTAAAAATGAACAGTATAGTAAGCCATTAGAGATAGCCCTTCAAAATGAAGTGAAAGTAGGACCAGCAAAGATATTAACAACTCTTGAAGATAAAGTAGAATCTTTTGATGTGTATATTGAAGAAGTGAATAAACAAACTCAAAAAGATGGCAAAGGTATGGTAGTTAGAGTAACAGATGAAAGGCTTCTCAAAGAAACCGGTGGAATTATACAAGGTATGAGTGGAAGTCCTATTATACAAGACGAAAAGATTGTAGGAGCAATAACTCATGTCTTCGTAAATGATCCTACAAAAGGATATGGAATCTTTATTGAATGGATGCTCGATGAAGCTGGATTAGTTGTTGTCGAATAAGTGAAAAAAAGATAAGAAATGTAAAATCTGACGTTTTTCATAGGAAAAAGCTGGTAAACAGAGAAATATATTATATAATGAAAGAAAATAGTGGGGAAATTAATTTATTATCAAAAAGGGGGACATTTGAGTGAAACTACATACAGTAGTCATTGCAGATGACAATAAAGATTTTAATAATTTAGTGGGAGATTATATTGATAAAGAAGGCACCTTTGAAGTAGTTGGAAAAGCTTATAATGGAAATGAATTATTAGAGATAGCGAAAAATGAAAAGCCAGATATTATTATATTAGATGTAATTATGCCTGAATTAGATGGATTAGGTGTACTAGAAAAAATCAATAATGGATTTTTACCTTATGAACCCAAGATTATCATGCTATCCGCTGTAGGACAAGATAAGATTACAAAGAGAGCTATGGCCTTAGGAGCAGATTATTATATTGTAAAACCATTTGAATTAGATTCTTTAGTCAATCGAATGCGCCAATTAGTAGACAATACTTTTGAATTTGACAATGAGGTTCGAAAAGAATTTGTCAATGAAAAAGGGGTAAAGAAAAATTTTCAATATGAAATTACGACTATACTACATGAAATTGGGGTTCCTGCTCATATTAAAGGTTATATGTATTTAAGAGAAGCAATACAAATGGTCATCGATGATTTAGATTTTTTAACAGCAGTTACTAAGGAATTGTATCCATCTATCGCCCATAAACACAATACTACAGCAAGTAGAGTAGAAAGAGCCATTCGCCATGCAATTGAAGTGGCATGGTCAAGAGGTAGGGTAGAGACCATTGATAGTATATTTGGATATACGATCGATAATCACAAAGGGAAACCGACAAACAGTGAATTCATTGCTATGGTTGCAGATAAATTAAGATTAGAAAATTACCATTTTGCTCAATTTTAATTTTTATCAGTGTAAAAAATCTTTATGTTAAAAAATCAAAAGGTGATATTCCAAAGTATAAATTACTTGTTCTTACATGAATACTAAGGTGTTTTTTTATGTATTTTTTTGTAAAGAGAATACCCATATGCTACAATTAAATAATACATAAAGTTTAGCATGCGTTTATAAATACGTATGCTACTTTAGGCTAATTTTTTATTTTATTAGGAGGAAAAAATGAAAGAACTAGTAAACGTAGGAGTATCAAACAAACATATTCATTTATCTCAAGAACATTTAGAAATACTATTTGGAGAAGGTCACAAGCTAACACCTATGAAGGATTTATCTCAACCAGGACAATTCGCTTGTGAAGAAAAAGTTGATGTTCAAGGACCTAAAGGCACAATTAAAGGCATTCGTATATTAGGACCTGTACGAAACGAAACTCAAATTGAAGTTGCATTAGGTGATACTTTTGCATTAGGAGTAAAAGCACCTATTCGAAACTCTGGTGATATTGCAGGTTCTGCAGGAGCTAAAATCATTGGACCAAAAGGTGAAGTAGAAATCAGCGAAGGTATAATCGTTGCTGCAAGACATATTCATATGAGCCTTCAAGATGGAGAAGACTTCGGCGTAAAAGATAAAGATCTTGTTAGCGTAGTTACAGAAGGCGAAAGAAGCCTACAATTTAACAATGTACTAGTAAGAGTAGGAGCAGACTATGCACTAGATATGCACCTAGACATGGAAGAAGCAAACGCAGCAGGCTTAAAAAATGGAGACCAAGTAAAGATAGTAAAATAAGCTACCAACCACCAGCACTACGCCACCGTTGGTGGCATTTTTTATTAAGTGGGAAAGTCCTGCTTTTTCTCCTAACTTCTGTCAGTCATCCTGAGCAAAATCGAAGGATCTCACCAATCTTATATTAGAGAATATACTTCTATACAAACGTACACCTTAATCCCTAAATTGTGAGATCCTTCGTCGCTTTGCTTCTTAGAATGACTACGGTAGTTTAGTAGAGACGGTTTTATGTAATTATATAAAGAGTTCCGCTATCTGCATTCCGCTTTCTGCCTTTTCAAAACTTTACACCATAACATTTCTAATGTAAAATAAAAAAGTACGAAAAAATCAAACTACAAAATAAAAGAGGAGGTGTCCTATGCCAGATCCTATAGCTTTTGAAATTTTTGGATATTCTATTCGTTGGTATGGTGTTTTAATATCTTTGGCCATGCTCTTAGGAGTATCTATAGCTCTAAGGCGTGGAAAAAAGAAAAACATAATTGGAGATGATTTGCTCGATGTCCTTATTGTGGCGATTCCTTGTGCAATTCTTGGTGCTAGAATATGGTATGTGCTTTTTAGTTTAGACTATTATTTAAAAGTGCCTAGTGAAATCATAGCCATATGGCACGGTGGTTTGGGTATACATGGTGGTATAATAGGTGGCATTTTAAGTGGATATATTGTGTGTAAACACAAGAAAATAGACTTTCTTACGGCATTAGATGTAGTAGCGCCGGCTTTTCCATTAGGGCAAGCTATCGGTAGGTGGGGCAATTATTTTAATCAAGAAGCATATGGGAGAGAGACTTCCCTTCCATGGGCTATTACGGTAAATGACCCCGTAAAAGGGCTTATACAGGTTCATCCTACTTTCTTTTATGAATCCATATGGAATTTGCTCGTCTTAGGATTACTCTTAATCTATGAGAGAAAATATAAAAAATCTGAAGGAGAGCTTATAGCTCTATATGCCATTGCCTATTCGATAGGAAGGTTCTTTATTGAGGGACTTCGCACAGATAGCTTGTATTTTATGGGACTGCGTACAGCACAGTTAGTGAGTATTGGGGCAATCATTATTGGAGCCTTGCTTCTAGCCAGATTAAGAAAAGGTACTAAGAAGATGTAAAATAGAATAGAAAAAGACATGAATAAAACAGGGGAATTGCATGTCGTATTTTGTCGCAAAAAGAAGACTATTTAAAAAGTCTTCTTTTTTTTTATTTTTCAAACAGATTGAATCTTGTTTAAAGTGGGTAGGGGTGGTATAATGTGGTTAAATGTGGGGAGAAAATGGGGTGAAGTGTGTGTTTATTGGAGAGTATCAACATAATATCGACGATAAAGGCAGACTTACTATGCCCTCAAAGTTTAGAGAAGCATTAGGTGAAAGCTTTATTCTCACAAAAGGTATGGACAAGTGTTTATTCATTTTTCCACGTGATGAATGGTCCACATTTGAAGAAAAATTAAAAACCCTACCCATCTCAAGTAAAGACGCAAGAGCATTTACTCGTTTTTTCTTTGCTGGAGCTGCTGAATGCGAATTAGATAAGCAGGGAAGAATAATGGTACCTTCTAATTTGCGAAATTATGCAGGCGTTTCTAAGGAAACGTATATTATTGGTGTTTCCAGTAGATTAGAAATATGGAGTAAAGAAAATTGGGAAGACTACAATGAAGACGACGACTTAAGTTACGATGCCATAGCAGAGAAGATGAGCATGTTAGGCATTTAAAAGAGGTGGAAAGATGGAATTAACACATACTTCGGTCTTATTAGAAGAATGTATACAAGGATTAGAAATTAAAAAAAATGGAATTTACGTAGATTGTACTTTAGGCGGAGCAGGGCATAGCAAAGAAATTGGTAAAAAATTAGGCCCTAATGGAACCCTTATTGGAATTGATCAAGATGATTACGCTTTAAAAAAAGCGAATCTACGTTTAGAAAACTTATCTTGCAAGAAAAATCTTGTCAGAGATAATTTTCAAAACATCAAAGAGGTCTTAAAGACACTAAGCATTGAAAAAGTCGATGGTATTTTGATGGATTTAGGCGTATCCTCTTTTCAATTAGACGATGGAGACAGAGGGTTTTCCTATAATCAAGATGCCCCATTAGATATGAGAATGGATAAGAGAAGTCCTTTTTCTGCTTATGAATTAGTCAATGAATACGACGAGAGAGAACTTTTTCGAATCATCAAATCCTATGGGGAAGAAAAATTTGCTTCTAGGATAGCTAGAGAAATCATTAAAAGTAGAGAATTATCGCCAATTGAGACTACTGGCCAATTAGTGGACATTATAAAAAAATCGATACCTGCTAAGGCGAGAAGGGAAGGCCCTCATCCTGCAAAGAGGACTTTTCAAGCCATACGCATTGAAGTCAATAGAGAACTTGAAATTTTAAGGGACGCAATAAAGGATTCTGTTTCTGTATTAAATCCAAATGGTAGAATTTGCATCATTACCTTTCATTCTTTAGAAGACCGGATTGTAAAACAGACTTACAAAGAATTGACAAATCCTTGTACATGTCCTCCTGATTTCCCCCAATGTATCTGCGGAAATGAACCTATTGTAGAAATTATTACGAGAAAGCCAATTTATCCTTCGGAAGAAGAATTGATAAATAACCCCCGTTCAAGAAGCGCAAAGCTGAGAATTGCAAAAAAAATATAGTATAATTTGTATAGGAGTGAAATATGATGGTAATATCAGAGAAAAGAAAATATAATGTGTATTTAGAGGAAGATTCAGACATTACAGTAGCAAAAATAAGAGATAAATACGAAAAGAAAAAACCAAGAAAAAAGACTATGAAGCCTGTTTCTAAATTAGGTTATCTTTTTATAGTTGGTCTATCTTTTATACTCTGTACCATGCTCCTAGGACAGCATGCTAGAATCAATACCCTAAACAATGAAATTATTAGTTTAGAAGGAGAACTAAAAGAAGTTCAAATGCTTAACGACAGCAAAGAAGGTTCCTTGCTTTCAAGCTTTGATTTAGATGCAATTGAAAAGACTGCAAAAGAAGAACTGGGAATGGTAGAGCCTACTCCTGAACAATATACATATTTAGCAGTAGAAGACTCAAGCTTAAGCGCAGACGCTGCTGAGGAAGAACATTCAATACAAGAAGCCCGAGCTGAAGGATCGTGGTTCACGAGACTCATTGACTAATTGGAGGGGATGACTTGTCCATATATCATTTGAGAAGAAGAAAAAGGCTTATTTTTGCCTTTTTTGTTTTTGCTGCATTATTTCTTGTTTTAGCCATTAGATTAACATCTATTCAGGCTTTTGATTCCATCAATCTTACGGATGAACAAATTGATCAGTTGATGGGAGAAATTCCTCTTACGGCAACGAGAGGAGATATATACGATAGAAATATGAATATACTCGCAAAAGATGCTTCTGCTAGTGCTATTTATGTTAGACCTAAAGATGTAAAAAAACCAGAAGAGATAGCTGACTATTTAAGCGAAGTACTTGAATTAGATCGGGAAAAACTATACAAAAAAATTACGGATAAAAGCCAATGGATATCTTTAATCGAAAGAAAAGTAGATAACGACATTGCCTTTGATATTCGAAATAAAAAGTTTAAGGGTGTCGAGATTTCAGAAGATAAAAAGAGATATTATACTAACGGCAATTTTGCCTCTTATGTATTAGGATTTACAGGTACAGATCATCAGGGGCTTTACGGGATAGAGAGTGTATTCAATAATGTATTAAGCGGTGAAGATGGAGTACTAGTATACGAAAAAGATGGCTTAAGCCAAAAGGTAGCATCTGGTTATCAAGTTCGAATTAAACCAGATGAGGGGGATAATGTAGTCCTAACGATAGACAGCATCATTCAGCACTTTCTAGAATCTCAATTAGAAAAGACTATGGACGAATTTGACTCAAAACGAGTTATCGCCATTGCAATGGATCCCAGTACTGGTGAAATACTAGCAATGAGCAGTAAACCAGATTACAATTTAAATGATCCAAGAACCGTTTCTAAACTCTTTGAAAGCAAAATGTCTACAGAGTTAGAGGGGATGGATTTAGGAAAAAAGCAACTGGAAATGTGGAAGAATCCAGCTGTTACTTTTAACTACGAACCAGGATCTACCTTTAAACCAATTACGGCTGCAGCAGCTCTAGAAGAAGGTGCAGTAACTGCTCAAACTAGTTTCTTTGATAAAGGTTATATTATAATAGACGGCCAACAAATAAAATGTCATATCTTCCCACGAAGTCATGGTTCACAAACTTTTGTAGAAGCCGTTGCCAACTCTTGCAATCCAGTCCTTGTAGAGACCGTCATGCGCATGGAACCAGTAACTTTTTATAGATACATATACAATTTTGGCTTTGGAGACCAGACGGGAATACAATTAGATGGAGAACAGGCAGGAATCGTGCCAAATAACAACGATAAGCTCATTAATTATGTGCCTAAATCTTACGGGCAAGGTATTTCTGTTACACCTATCCAGCTCATTAGTGCATTATCTGCTGTTACTAATGACGGCAAGTATATGCAGCCTAATATTGTTAAGTACATACTTTCAAGTGACAATAACGAAATTATAAAAGAATACAAACCAGAACAAATTCGACAAGTAGTATCTGAAGATACTGCCAATATCGTTCAAGATATTCTAAAGCTAGTAGTATCTAATTCAGAAAATTTATCTAGTATGTCTGCCTATAAGATAGGTGGCAAAACAGGAACGGCACAAAAGATCATTAATGGTGCTTACGCTAGTGGATTGTATATTACATCTTTCTTTGGATATGCTCCAGTAGATGATCCAAAGATTGCTGTACTCTATATCGTTGATGAACCAAAGGGTTATGGTGTATACGGAAGCAATACAGCCGCACCTCACGCCATTGAATTTATGAACAATACTCTAGATTATCTAAATGTACCAGGAGGTAAAGGTGAGAGTTTAGAAGATAGCAGTATCGTGCCAGATTTGAGAAATCAAGAATTAGATTTAGCAAAAGAGGTTTTAAATTATCTAAAATTGAAATATGAAATAGCTGGAGAGATTCAATCTGGCTATATTGTAAATCAAGATCCTATGCCAGGTGAGCTCATTAAAGAAGATACTGTTATCAAATTGACTTTAGGAGAAGAGATTACACAAGAGAAAGAAGAAGTAGTCACTGTGCCAAATGTCATGGATATGACTGTGCAACAGGCAAACGAAACACTAAGTCGAGTTGGGTTAAAACTTGCCATAACAGGAGCTGGTGGAGTGTCAACTCAACAATCTCCACTGGCTGGAGAACAAGTTCAAAAGGGCTCAGAAATTGTAGTAGAGTTTAAACCTTTAGAATGATAAAAAGCCTTGACTCTGTCAAGGCTTTCCTTGTAAATAGGAAAGTTTTATTTTTAACTCTAGTTCCTGCTTAAGTCTAGAATACAGGATTGGATCTTGACATGCTCCTGTTTTGTCATCCTGAGCACCAGCGAAGGATCTTGACCCAAAAGGAATACCCTAATACTAATGATAAAAAGGATAATTTCTATATTAATACTTATCATTAGGGGGTTGGATTATGATTTTAAAGAAGCTTTTAGAGAGTCTAGATTACGAGTTGGTAAGTGGCAATTTAAATGTAGATGTGGAAAAAGTTGTTTGTGATTCGAATGCAGTCATTCAAAAAAGTGCTTTTATAGCCATTCCTGGTTATAAAGTAGATGGACACAATTATATTTCAACTGCCATTTCAAAAGGCGCTAAGGTAATTATCTTAGAGCAAGAACCAAAAAAAATTTTTAATGAAATTACTTATATAAAAATACCGAATACGAGAATGGGCTTGTCACAAATAGCGAATAATTTTTATAAGAATCCATCTTCTAAGTTAAAGGTGATTGGCATAACAGGAACCAACGGAAAGACTAGCACAAGTATGATGGCACAAAATATATTAGAATGTAGTGGAAAAAAGATAGGAATCATAGGAACCATAGGAAGTTTTATTGATGATGAAAAAAGAGAATTAAAAAATACCACTCCTGAGTCTATTGAACTGCAGGAAATCTTAAGTGTTATGGTAGAAAAAAATATGGAGTACGCCATTATGGAAGTATCTTCCCACGCGCTTCAACTAAATCGTGTAACAGGTATTGAATTTTCTCATGGCGTGTTTACAAATCTAACACAAGATCATCTAGATTTTCATGTCACTATGGAAAAGTACTTCCAACAAAAACAAAAATTATTCTATATGACTTCAGGTTACAATATCATAAACATTGATGATTCTTATGGGCGAATCTTAAGCCGAACCCTACAGGCAAATAACAAGAAAGTGGTAACTTATGGACTAGGAAAATCTGCAGATTTACATGCAGTCGATATGGTATACTCAATGGATGGTGTAGATTTTACCCTTCGTTTTCGCGATTTAAGACAAAGAATTCATTGTCCAATACCAGGAAAGTTTACACTTTACAATGTACTTGCAGCTATAGCCATTGCCATTTGCGAAGAAGTCCCATTAAAGACCATTGCAAAAGCTCTAAAAAACATGCCAACAGTGCCAGGTAGAATTGAAAGGATAAGGGTAGATACTCCCTATCAAGTGATTATCGATTTTGCACATAGCCCTGATGGTTTGCAGAATATTATTTGTTCTTTAAAAGAAACCGTAGAGGGTAGACTCATTACTTTATTTGGCTGTGGTGGTGACAGAGATAAAACGAAGCGGCCTATTATGGGTAAGATCGCAGGAGATTTGAGTGATTACTGTATTGTAACTTCAGATAATCCGCGATCAGAAGATCCAGATAAAATTATTGAAGATATCTTAGACGGTGTAAAAGAAACGCAGTGCCCTTATATAGCTATAACGGATCGAAGAGAAGCGATTAAGTTTGCCCTTACTATGGCAAAGGAAAAGGACATAATTTTACTCGCAGGAAAAGGTCATGAAACCTATCAGATATTAAAAGATAGAGTAATCGAATTTAATGAAAAAAACATTGTAAAGGAGCTACTAGAAGAATGAGACCAATAAATACAGAAGAAATTGCACAAGTGACGGGAGGGAAGGTCCTTTATAATCAAAAGCCCACAAAAGTAAAGAGTGTTTGTATCAATAGTAGGGAAGCAAAAGAAGGAGCGCTTTTTGTAGCCATTAAGGGAAGCCGAGTGGACGGACACGATTATATTTTAGATGCTATAAAAAGAGGGGCAGTAGCAGTTCTCGTAGAAAAAGAAGTAGAACCAGTAGAAGACGCAGTGCTAATCTTAGTAGAAGACAATTATGCTGCCTTGCAAGCATTGACTAGGTATTATAGAAAAAAATTAGAAATTCCAATAATAGCTCTTACGGGAAGCAGCGGCAAAACTACTACAAAAGACATTATATACTCTGTATTGAGACAGAAGTATAAAGTCCATCGAACAATGGGAAATCAAAACAACGATTTGGGTGTGCCCCTTACCATTTTTGGTATAGAAGAAGACACAGAAATAGCTGTAGTAGAAATGGGAATGGATCATTTAGGGGAAATTAGTCATTTGGTTCATATGGCTTATCCAGATATATCTATTATAACCAATATTGGTGTAACTCATATGGAAAATTTAAAAAGCCAAGAAAATATTTTTAAAGCAAAATGCGAAATTTTTGAGACTCTTACAAAAGATCAAATGGCCATTGTAAATGGTGATGATCCTTACTTGTCTACAGTAAAAGGGGAACAATTTAATGTGGTGCAAATCGGGTTAAATAAGAAAGATTTTCCTCTTTTCGCACATGATATTAAGTCAAATTCTTCAGGATTAGAGTTTACAGTATGTTATAATGGAGAATGCAAAAAAATTCAGTTTAAGTTTCCTGGAATACACAATGTATATAATTGCTTATTTGGCATTTATTTAGGTCTTCATTTTAACTTAACCTTTGATGAGATCCAAAAGGGCCTAATGGAGTACTTTCCAAGTAATAATAGAATGGACATTAGAAATATAAAGGGCGTTAAGATTATAAACGACACTTATAATGCAAATCCGGATGCGATGAAAGCGGCTTTAGGTGTTTTAATGGATTTTAAAGAAGATAAAGGAAGAGCTTTTGCTGTCATAGGAGATATGTTTGAAATTGGTGAGGAGTCTCGTACATATCATCTAGAAATAGGTTCTTTTATTGCGAAGTCGAATAAAGTTGATTATTTGGTAGCCGTTGGTTGTTTAGCCAAAGATTATTACAATGGTGCTTTAAAAAATGGAATGGATCCAGACTTTGTCTATTATTTTGAAAATAAAGCCCAAGCTGCACAATTTCTTCAAAAAAACATAAAATCAGAAGATGTACTCCTGCTAAAAGGTTCTAGAGGAATGTTCATGGAGGAGATACTCGAAACACTTGAGAGGAGTTCGTTTTAAATGTATTTAGTTTTACTTGCAACGATAATATCATTTGTCATAATGCTCATTATTGGCCCTTATTTTATTCCCTTCTTAAAAAAATTAAAATTTGGGCAGACTATTAGAGAAGAAGGACCACAAAGTCATATGGTGAAATCAGGTACTCCAACTATGGGGGGGCTCATGATTATACTATCTATTACAGCAACTTGTCTGTTGTTCTTGGCAAATAGATGGGAAGTAACTGTAGCTTTATTAGGTACCCTAGCTTTTGGCTTTATTGGATTTATTGATGACTTCATAAAAATTATCTTAAAGAGAAATTTAGGTCTTAAAGCTTATCAAAAGGTTGTTTTACAAGTAACTTTCGCAATGATTTTAGCAGTATATGCTGCTTATCATCCCAATATTGGAACCCATATGGCAGTTCCGTTTATAGATTCATTACTAGATTTTAAATGGCTCTATATCCCATTTACAGTAATATTTATTGTAGGTTTTGTTAATGCAGTAAATTTAACAGATGGATTAGATGGCTTGGCATCTGGGGCGAGTATGTTTGCAGCTGTATTTTTTGTTTTATCTTGCTTGTACAATGGGTATTATCAGCTGGCCTTATTTGCAGGTAGTGTAGTAGGTGCCTGTTTAGGGTTTTTAAAATTTAATATCTATCCAGCCAGAGTCTTTATGGGCGATACAGGTTCCATGGCACTTGGAGGTGCTTTGGTTTCTTTGGCTGTACTTACTAGAATGGAATTGTATTTCTTTGTAGTAGGAGGATTATTTTTAATAGAAGCCATTTCAGTAATAATACAAGTTTTCTATTTTAAAATGACTGGTGGAAAGAGGTTTTTTAGAATGGCTCCCATTCATCATCATTTCGAATTAAAAGGTTGGCATGAAAAGAAAGTTGTAATAGTATTCTGGTTTGTATCCGTTTGTTTGGCAGTTTTAGGATATGCAGGATTAATAATCAATATATAGGTGATAAGATGAGACAGAATTATTTAATAATGGGTTGTGCTAGAAGTGGCTTAGCTACAGCAAAATTTTTAGCAAATAAGGGAGAGCATGTCATATTGACTGACAGCAAAGAGGAAAGCAAAATTATTGAATCTTTTCCTCTAGTTCTTGAGCTTCAAAAAAATTCGAATATCAAACTGATTTTTGGTCAACAGCCTGATCTAAAAGTATTAGATGAAGTAAAAGAAATTATTATGAGCCCAGGAGTGCCACTAAACCTTCCTATATTGGAAAAAGCAAGAGAAGAAAAAATAAAGATAATAAGTGAAATTGAGTTGGCATATAGGTATAGTAAAGCACCAATCATTGCCATCACTGGAACCAATGGTAAGACCACTACCACAACCCTAGTAGGTGAAATTTTTAAAAATAGCGGAAGAAAAACCTTCGTCGTCGGCAATATTGGTGACCCAATCATTAATTATATAGAAGAAGCCAATGAAGAGGATGTGTTCATCGCTGAAATCAGTAGTTTTCAATTAGAGACCATTGAAAATTTTAAGCCTGTAATGACTACGATCTTAAATATTTCACCAGATCATTTAGATAGACATAAGACTATGGAAAATTACATTGATGCCAAATACCGAATCATAGAAAATATGAATGAGGAAAATATCTTCGTCCTAAACAAAGACGACTCTGTTTTATCTTTAAGAAAGACACCGAACGTAAAAGTTTTGGCGTTTAGTATAAAAGAAAAGGTTCGGCAGGGTGCCTATTATGATGGAGAGTCCATAATCTTAGTAGATCAAGATGAAGAGTACACAATATGTAAAAGAAAAGAACTAAAAATACCAGGTATGCACAATGTACAAAACGCTTTAGCTGCTGTGGTTCTCTCTTATTTTGGCGGCGTTAGTATACAAGTCATACAAGATACACTTCTTTCCTTTAAAGGAGTAGAACATCGCCTAGAATTTGTTAGTGAGATCGATGGAATCACTTTTATAAATGATTCTAAAGGCACAAATACAGATGCGAGCACCATTGCCATTAAAGCTTTTGATACGCCAATTGTCTTAATAGCTGGTGGATATGATAAGAAAGTCTCCTTTGATGAATGGATGGACAGTTTTGAGGGGAAAGTAAAATATCTAGTTGTATTAGGTGCTACGGCAGATCAAATTCTTGAGACTGCAGAACGCAAAAATTATGAAAATATTGAAAAAGTAAATACATTTGAAGAAGCTGTTTTAAAAGCCTACGAAAATGCCGAAAATGGAGACACTGTTCTTCTTTCACCTGCTTGTGCTAGTTGGGGAATGTTTGTGGATTTTGAAGAGAGAGGAAGAGTCTTTAAAGATATTGTGAAACATTTAGGAGGCAAATAAATGAGTGTGGAAAAGAAAAATGTTCAGAGGGTGAAGAACTCAAAGAAGTCCAAGAAGTCAAATCCTAGTGATTTTATTCTTATCTTTTGTATTATGAGTTTAGTCTGCATTGGTGTAATAATGGTATTTAGTGCCAGTATTTACACTTCGAGTATTGAATACAACGATCAATATCACCTGTTTAAAAAGCAATTGATATTTGCTCTAATTGGGACTGTTGCAATGATTATAACAAGTAAAATTGATTATAGAATCTATCAAAAATACAGCCGAGTTATTATGGGTATAGCCGTTGTTTTACTCATTTTAGTCCTCTTTGTAGGTACAAAGGCTAACGGTGCAAGAAGATGGTTTAATATTGCAGGAGTTAGTTTACAGCCTTCAGAGGTAGCAAAATATGCTGTGATTATATTTAGTGCTGCTAATATGACAAAGATGAAAGAAGAAATTAGGACTTTTACAAAGGGATTTTTGCCCTTTGTAGTCCTTATGGCTGTAATTTGTGGACTTATTTATCTACAGCCAAACTTAAGTACGGCTCTTGTTATGGCTTGTATTATCATCGCCATGTTCTTTATAGGTGGGGGAAATCTTGCCTATATTTTTGCCTCAGGAGGCTTGCTGGTTGTAGCAGCTCTTGCTGCTATGCTTCTTACTGGCTGGAGAAGTAATCGTCTAACTAGTTTCTTAGATCCAGAAGCAGATCTTGCAGGTGTAGGTTGGCAGACAAAACAATCTAAATTGGCGTTAGGTTCTGGAGGGATTTTTGGTCAGGGACTCGGCAATGGAAAACAAAAGATGTTCTACTTGCCAGAAGCACAAAATGACTTTATCTTTGCACATATTGGAGAAGAACTTGGCTTAATAGGAACCCTTTTAATACTAGCTCTCTTTTTGCTCTTAATATGGAGGGGTCTTCGCATCGCCTTGTATGCTCCTGATACATTTTCATCCTTAATCTCTTTTGGAATCATCTTTATGGTGGCCATACAAGTAATTATTAATGTTTGCGTAGTCACTCAGCTCATTCCTGTAACGGGTATGCCTCTGCCCTTTATTAGTGCAGGTGGTTCTTCTTTAATTTTCTTAATGGCAGGTATGGGCATCTTGTTAAATATTTCGAAAAAGACACCTATTAGTAGGAGGTAATTTATGAAAGTAGTAATAGCTGCAGGAGGAACTGGTGGTCACATTTATCCAGGGATTGCCATAGCTAATTATATTAGAGATAAAGATCCAAATAGTCACATTCTCTTTATAGGGACTAGTAAAGGTTTAGAAAAAGAGCTGGTGCCTAAAGAAGGATACGATATACAGCTCATTCGAGTAAAGGGCTTTGAAAGAAAGCTGAGCCTAGATACCTTAAAGACCATAAGGGAATTGTTCTTAGGGCTAGGAGATGCTAAGAAAATCATAAAAGACTTTAAGCCAGATGTAGTAGTGGGTACAGGTGGGTATGTATGTGGTCCCGTATTGTTTTCCGCTTGGCTAGCTAAAGTGCCAACATTAATTCACGAACAAAATGCATTTCCGGGTGTTACGAATCGCATTTTATCTCGACTTGTAGATAAAGTAGCTTCTAGCTTTCCGGAAGCCATAAAGTATTTTAAGCATAAAGACCGGGTTGTGGTTTCTGGCAATCCAATACGGAGTGAGTTTAAAGAAAAAAACAGGGAACATGCTAGAAAAAAACTATCCATTCCAATGAATAAAAAGTTGATCGTCGTTACAGGTGGAAGCCAGGGAGCTCAAAGCATTAACAAAAGCATGATCCATGTAATCAAAGAATTAAAAGATCGACCAGATATTCATATCGTACACGTTACAGGCAAAAAACAGCATGAAAAAGTGCTGGATGGTTTAAAAACAGAAAATATTGACCCATCTACATTAAAAAATATTGAGATTGTACCTTATACCTTTGATATGGCTACTCTATATAAGGCTAGCGATTTAATTATTGCAAGAGCTGGAGCTATGACCATATCAGAGATTACAGCTGTAGGCAGGAGTTGTATTTTGATTCCTTATCCCTATGCTACAGATAATCATCAAGAATTTAATGCAAGGGTTATTGCAGATAAAGAAGGAGGAGTCCTTATTCTAGATAAAGATCTAAATGGACAGCTATTAATAGATACCATAAAAGATCTTATGAAAGATACGAAAAAACTTAGAGAAATGGAAAATATCACATCAAAACTAGGTATTTTAAACGGTGACGACATCATTTATAATGAAATTAAGACATTGGCTCTTAAGTAATTGTAACATCCCATAGCCTTTGGGAATATGATGGAGTAGATTATCCTTTATTTTTCTGGAGGTGTGTTAATGAGTAAGTACGTCGTAAAAGGTGGTAATCGTTTAGAAGGTGAAGTAAGCATTCAAGGTTCAAAAAATGCTGCTCTACCTATTTTAGCTGCAACTGTGCTCAATCAAGGGGAAAGTATTATTTCTAATGTTCCTGATATTCACGATGTAGATGTTATGATAAAGATTCTAAAGTCCATAGGTTGCCGAGTACAAAAAGAAGGTAATCTTTTAGTCGTAGATTCTAGTAATGTGAGCTCCGTCGAAGTATCAGAATCCTTGGTAAGAGAAATGAGATCCTCTATTATTTTATTGGGAGCTCTTTTGTCAAAGCACAAAGAAACTGTATTTTCCTATCCTGGTGGCTGCGATATCGGTTTACGTCCTATTGATATACACTTAATGGGCCTTAGAAAACTAGGTGCAGAAATTACAGAATCACATGGTTACATATACTGTAAGGCGGATAAACTCTATGGAAATAATATTACATTAGATTTTCCTAGTGTAGGAGCAACAGAAAATATCATGTTAGCGGCTAGTCTAGCAGAAGGCGAAACCATTATACGAAACGCAGCGAAGGAGCCAGAAATAGCAGATTTACAAAATTTCATTAACGCCATGGGTGGAAATGTATCTGGTGCAGGATCAGGGCATATCGTCATTAAAGGTGCGTCAAAGCTAAACGATGTAAAATACCGGGTAACAAGTGATCGTATTGTAGCAGGTACATATTTAGCCGCTTCTGCAATTACGGAAGGTAATGTTTTGTTAAGAGATGTAGCAATAGAAGATTTGCGGGCAGTTTGTGCAAAATTAGCAGAGACTGGGTGTAAAATTACAGTAGGTGAAAATGGAGAAGTTTGGGCTCGTGGACCAAAGACAATTCAACCTATCGAATCTTTGATCACACAACCTTATCCAGGTTTTCCAACGGATATGCAAGCTCAGGTTTTAGCACTACTTACCTTGGCCAACGGCACTAGTGTTGTAAATGAGACCATATTTGAAAGCCGATACAAACACGTACCTGAATTAATTCGAATGGGAGCCCATGTAAAGATTGAAGGTAGAATAGCAATTGTACAAGGGGTCAAAAAATTAATGGGTGCAGATGTTAAGTCTACAGATTTACGAGGAGGCGCTTCTCTCATTTTAGCTGGTTTAGCTGCAGAAGGTACAACTACAATACATAGTATTGATCATATACATCGAGGTTACGAAAAATTAGATGAGAACCTTCGCTCCTTAGGGGCAAACATCATAAGACAAGAGGAATGATATCAGTGATAATACAAAAGAGAAAAAAGTTTCATAAACGACGACATAATAAGAAAAATTATGTTACACTGGTAATAATATTATTTTTATTGATTATTATGACCGTTTATTTTGTATTATTTACGGATTTTTTTAATATATCGAAAATAGATGTAAATGATAATAAAATCGTTTCGAATGATGAAATAATCCTTAAATCCGCTTTAAGAGATGGTCAAAATATATTTCGATTTAATAAAAAGCAAGTAATAAATTCTATAGAGAAGATTCCTTATATAAAAAGTGCTAGTCTAGTGAGGGTATTCCCAAGCACTGTAAAAATTTATATTGAAGAAAGAGATATTATTGGTGCTATTTTTTATGAAAACACATTTGTATTTGTGGATAATGAGCAGGTCGTTTTAGAAGTGAATCAGAAACTATCTAATACGACCATACCCATTATCACTATTAAGGAAGATGCAGTAGGTACAATTGTAGTAGGAGACCAGTTGCAAATCAATCCGGAATGGGTAAAAAAAGAAGTCTTTGACATACTAAATATACTTCAACAAGAAAAATTGTTAGGATATATTTCTGAAATCAATATCACGGAAGACAATTTATTTTACCTCTATACAAAAAAGGGTAGTCTCATTAAAGTAAAGAATAGCGATACCGTTAATGAAAAGTTGGGTTTTATTTCAACCTATCTGGTTAAAAAAGATGAACGTATGATTGTCGATTTGACACATGGAGGAAATCCTACTTATATCCCGAGATAAATTAAGGAGAGAATAAATGGACAAGTCAAAGGGAAGTACCTGGATAACGATTATATGCATTATCATTGGAATTATGATTGCTCTACAGATGAAGTCCATAGGAAATTTAGGCGGCCTTGTGACCACACAAAGAGCAGATGAAATGCTCATTGAGATTAATGAGATGGAAAAAGAAAATGAAAAATTAATTCAAAAAGTAAATGAATTAGAAAACAGTATAAGTGTATTTGAAAATCAAGCTGCAGATAACAATGAAGTAGTAGAGAAAATGCTAAAAGACGCAAATATGGCAAAAGCGCAAGCAGGCTACACAGATTTAGTTGGTCCTGGAGTACTTATTGCACTTGATTATACAGACGATGACGGTTTTGATCCATTTACTTTTAACTCTGAGCTTTTACTGCTACTCGTAAATGAATTAAATGCTTCCGGCGCAGAAGCCATATCTATAAATGGGGAGAGAATTGTTAATACATCGGAAATACGACTAGCCGGTAATCACATTAATATTAATGGAAAAAAGAATGCTTATCCCTTTGTGTTTAAAGTCATAGGAGATTCAAAAACATTATCTTCTGCTCTTAATATAAGAGGGGGGATATTTGATCTTTTGGAACTAAATTATATTGAGGTGACTTTAGAAGAATCAGATAAACTTACAGTACCAAGATACAACGGGACCCTTAACTTTACTCATGCTAAGCCTGTAGAGAAATAGTGAGGTCTTCAATATGATGAAAAAAATACTAACGTTTGTGACATTTATTCTATGCATATTGGTGGGGGCTGTCTTCACGCCAACCATATTAGATAAGGACATGCTCCTAGGGAATCATAATATTACAACTCCAAAAGTCATATATGATTATCAACAAGAAATCGATAATCTAAAAGTTCAAAACAAAGAGTTGAATGTAAATATAGAAAACTTAGAATCTAAACTTGAAAACTATGAAAATGGAGAAGAAGTAGATTACAAATTATTGCAAAAGGAATTGTTCAATGAAAACATAATCTATGATATAATACTAGGTAATACTGATGTAGAAGGACCAGGAGTAGAAGTCCTTATGTCAGATAGTGATGAAGAGATTACAATTGGAGACGATATTTCAAATTATATTATTCATAATAGCAATGTGCTCAAAATTGTGAATGAATTAAAATATGCTGGTGCAGAAGTGATTGCTATCAATGGATACCAATTATCTTGGGATTCTAATATCGATTGTGCGGGACCGGTAATATATATTGACGATTTTATTGCAGGGACGCCTTTTAAAATTGAAGCCATAGGAAATCAACAAAAGATGATGGCGACATTAGAGGCAGACGATAGTTACTATGTAGAGCTATCTCGATTCAGCAAGATTAACATTAGTTTAAGAGAAAAGGATAATATAGTTCTTAAAAAGAACTAATATTATAAAGGTGAAAGTAGTATGTTTTTACCAATTCTAGGCTTGTTTATAGGAGTTTTGATAGGATTTATCGTACCTTTTGATTTGCCTACTACATATGCTTCTTATATGTCTGTAGCATTGTTGGCGGCGCTGGATTCTGTTTTTGGCGGAATTAGAGCAGAGCTAGAAAATCATTTTGATTCAGGTATATTTATATCCGGATTTTTTGGAAATGCCATAATAGCAGCATTCCTAGCGTATCTAGGTGATCGTCTTGGAATTCCACTGTATTATGCGGCAATCTTTACTTTTGGTACGAGATTATTTCAAAATTTTGCTATCATCAGAAGAATCATTATAAAGAAATTACAAGAGAAACGTAAAAAAAATTAAAGTGTACATGAGGGGGAAAAAAAGTTGTTTCAATTCGATATTGACTCAGATCATTTCGCAAAGATTAAAGTAATCGGAGTTGGCGGCGGCGGTAACAATGCTGTTAATAGAATGATAGAATCAGGTTTACAAGGGGTAAGTTTTGCAGTAGTTAATACAGACAATCAAGCTTTAAATCTTGCCTTAGCCGAAGAAAAAATTCAAATTGGAGAAAAGGCAACTCATGGCTTAGGTGCAGGTGCAAATCCAGAAGTTGGACAAAGATCTGCAGAAGAAAGCGAAGAAATTCTAGCTGAAGCTATTAAAGGAACAGATCTCCTATTCGTAACATGTGGAATGGGTGGTGGAACTGGAACTGGTGCCGCTCCTGTTGTAGCTCGTATTGCAAAGAGCTTAGGTATTCTAACAGTAGGTGTTGTAACAAAACCATTTTCTTTTGAAGGAAAAGTGCGGGCAAATAATGCTATACTAGGTACTGAATTATTAGCACAACATGTAGATGCCCTTGTAACGATTCCAAATGATCGATTATTGCAATTGGCAGATAAGACAACTACTTTAAAAGATGCTTTTAAGATGGCAGATAATGTATTACTACAAGGTGTCCGAGGTATTTCTGACTTAATTGCAGTGCCAGGACTTGTCAGCCTTGACTTTGCCGATGTAAAGACAATTATGAAGGATACTGGACTTGCTCATATGGGTGTTGGTTCCGCAAAAGGCGAAAACAAAGCTGCAGAAGCTGCAAAACAAGCCATACATAGCCCATTGTTAGAAACTACTATCGATGGGGCTACTGGTGTACTATTAAATATTACAGGTGGCATGGATCTTACTTTATTTGAAGTAGATCAAGCTGCTGAAATCGCTAGGGAAGCGGCTGATCCTGAAGCGAATGTTATCTTTGGTGCTGCAATAGATGAAAGTATGCAAGATGAAATTAAGATTACTGTCATTGCTACAGGCTTTCCAAGTAATAAGGAAAAAAAGGTAGAACCAAAGAAGAGCAATATTGTTGGCGAAGATAAACCAACTAAAAGCCAAGGGCAATCCCAAGGACAATCTCAAGGACAATCTTCAGTAGATCAACAATTTAGCATTCCATCTTTCTTAAAAAAGAGATAAGATTAAAAATGAAAAAGACAAAAAGCATTGTGGTAAAAACCATAATGCTTTTTTTAATGGTGTTTTTTTTGCTTTTTATGACATATTTCTGTCAATTCAAACTATATAATATATTATGCAGTTGGACAGAACTACAAGAAAGTGCCTTTGGCACTTTAGCCACTAGTTACTAGTCTCTTAAAACCACGGTAACTCAGCTTATAATATTTAAAAATAAAAGGGTGAAAAAAGTGAGTTATGTTTATGGTGAGGTTGTATTAGTAGAAAATTTTTTGATTAATTTCATTATACTAAAGGTGACTTCAAGTATTATGAAAAAAAAGACAAGAAGATTACAATTGGCTTTAGGTGCACTATTAGGTGCTGTTTATTCTCTAATGCAATATGCTCATCCTATATTTACGAAGTTCCCATTTAAGGTGATGCTCTCTGTTCTTATTATTCTCATTAGTTTTTCACCTATTAGATTGAGAGACTTCACCAGTCATATGTTGATTTTTTACGGTATCAGCCTTCTTTTTGGAGGATGTGTCATTGGTTTAATTATTTTAGGAAACAAAAGTGCAAATATGACTTTAACCATATATGGAGTTCGGTCTACAACGGTAATGATAGGAATATTTATAGGTATCATTACGATTATCAAAATTAGAGAACTTATAGTGGATGTAAAATTAAAAAGCAATAGTACTATGGAGATCTGCATCTACCTTCACGATAAAAAACTGTTTACGAAAGGATTTATAGACACAGGTTGCAATGTAGTAGAACCTTTAACAGGTAAACCAGTTTTATTAGCAGAGTACGATACGATAAAGAAGATTCTACCCGAAGAGTTTATTCATTATTATGATACATATGATGGAATACAAGATACAGATATTGAAGCAAAAATACATAATACAGAAATTTTAAAAAGAATACGATTTATACCTTTTAATACGGTGAGTACAGATAAGAATGAAAAGATGCTCGGTTATCAGTTTGATAAAGTTGAATTAGGAGACGGCCAAAAATGGCAAGAAGTCGAAAAAGTCTGTGTTGGAATATGCAAAAGAAATTTATGTGAAGACTACGCATTTCAAGCACTTATCAATCCTAAATTATTATACATGAGTGGAGGCTTATAAAATGGAGTGGATAATAAGATGGGCAATTAAGCTCAAGTTACGGCTGTCAACGATTGTAAATGCTATTAAGAAGAGAAAAAATTTTGTTCATTACATAGGTGGAAGTGAGGCTCTTCCGCCTCCGTTAAACACTGAGGAAGAAAAATATTATATTAATTTGCTGAGAACAGATAAAGAACAGGCTCGCAATGTACTGATTGAAAGAAATTTAAGGCTAGTGGTCTATATTTCTAGAAAATTTGAAAATACAAATATATCTATTGAAGATTTAATTTCTATTGGGACCATTGGCTTGATTAAAGCTGTAAATACTTTTGACCCTGATAAGAATATTAAATTGGCCACTTATGCATCTAGATGTATTGAAAATGAAATTTTAATGTTCATAAGAAAAAGCAGCAAGATAAAAAATGAAATATCTTTTGACGAACCTTTAAATACAGATTGGGATGGAAATGAACTTCTCCTTTCAGATATTTTGGGGACTGAAGAAGATCTTACAGAAAACAATATAGAAAGAGAAGTAGACTTTCAGCTACTAAACGCAGCTATGGATAATTTGAACAAAAGAGAAAAGACTATCGTAGAATTGCGCTTTGGCCTGTACAATAAAGATTCTAAGACACAAAAAGAAGTTGCAGAAGAAATGAACATCTCTCAATCCTATATATCACGATTAGAAAAGAAAATTCTAAAGAGATTAAAAAAGGAAATACATAAGATGACGCTGTAAGCGTAAAAACAAAGTGGAAGCCTTATGGGCTTCTTTTTTTATGTAATAGGAAACCTACTTTTGACATTGGCTCCTACCCCATCATCCTGAGTGTAAGCCAAGGATCCTGACGCAAAAGGAATACCCCAATGCTAGTGTCTAAAGACTAATTGCTAGCGACTAATACATGGGAGCGGAAAAACTATACTTATATTTCGATTAGTATTCGTTTTCTGTAATTTTTAGTAAAAAAAATTATAATGTTTTTTTAAGTTTTTTTGTTCCCACTCAAAATGTGAAAGGCTTAAGATTCCTTGATTGTAAGAAATGTTTTATAAATAGATCTAATGTTTCAAAAAAATGTGGATTTTGAAACTGAATATAAACACTTTCTGAGGCAATAATCTTACATAAGTAAATGCATTTTGAGAAAGGATGACACTTATGCTAAAAAAAGTTGAAATCTGTGGTGTAAATACTTCACAGTTGCCAGTTCTAACTAATGGAGAAATGATGGAGTTATTTGGAGAGATTCATAAAGGAGATCAAAATGCAAGAATGAAATTTATACAAGGAAATCTTCGCTTAGTCCTTAGCGTCATAAAGAGATTTAACAATAGAGGAGAAAATTTAGATGATTTATTTCAAGTAGGTTGCGTAGGACTTATAAAGGCAATCGATAATTTTGATTTATCTCACAATGTAAAGTTTTCCACCTATGCTGTTCCAATGATTATTGGAGAGATAAGAAGATACCTTAGAGATAATAATTCTGTGCGAGTGAGTAGATCTTTAAGAGATTTAGCATATAAGGCTTTAAAGGCAAGAGATGAATTAGTGCGAAAGAATACTAAAGAGCCTACTCTGATGGAAATTTCAAAGGAATTAGGGATACCTAGTGAAGAGGTTGTATTTGCTTTAGAAGCCATTCAAGATCCTGTATCCTTATTTGAACCCATATACCATGATAATGGAGATGCAATGTATATAATGGATCAAATCCAAGATGATAAAAATAAAGATGAAAAATGGATTGAAAATATTGCAGTAAAAGAGGCCATTAAGAAACTAAATGAGAGAGAAAAAATGATAATAAAGATGAGGTATTTTGATGGTAAAACCCAAATGGAAGTTGCAGATGAAATTGGTATTTCACAAGCGCAAGTATCCAGAGTAGAAAAAAATGCCTTGTATTCTGTAAGAAAGACCATGACGAATTAATTAGCGGAAAGCTGAAAGTGGAAAGTGGACATTTTTCCGAAAAATGGAATACAAAGTTAAATATGGGCCTCATTGGAGCCTTTGGGGGTGTCATTTTGAGGAGCGTAGCGACGAAGAATCTTTAAGAATTAGCTTATGCAATATTTCTGTTATGTACAGTTAAAGCATAAGTTAAAGTAGTACTTTAACTCATGATATAATATTATAATAAATAAGCATTTTATTATAATATGTCCTCATATGTATTTGTATATTGGTAGAAAGTAGAAGGGGATAAAAGCTCGCTTATAGACAAGATGACGCATTCAGAATCGTTCAACTATTGTTCCAAGCCTCTTTTGATGGACAATTTTAATTTACTCTTGTATAATGATTTTAGTAAATTTGAATTGGAGGAAATTGCCTTGAAGTGCCCCTTTTGCAATTACGCGGAAAGTAAAGTTGTGGATTCAAGACCCACAGAAGATGGAACAGTAATACGTAGGAGAAGAGAATGCACAAGCTGTACGAAACGCTTTACCACCTATGAAAAAATTGAAGACATACCTCTTATGGTCATTAAAAAAGGTGGTCAAAGAGAACAATTTAATCGAAGTAAAGTCATGAATGGAATCATAAAAGCTTGCGAAAAAAGGCCTATTTCCATCAAGCAAATTGAAGACATTGTGGATACCATCGAAAAAGAAGTATACCAAAGCCTTGAGAGAGAAGTTTCTTCTCATTTTATTGGCGAAAAAATAATGGATCAGCTAAAAAAGACAGATGAAGTAGCTTATGTAAGATTTGCAAGTGTATATAGGCAATTTAAAGACATTAATACCTTTATGGCTGAGTTAAATAAGCTTTTAGAAGATAAAAGATAAAAACTACTAGCAATCAGCCATAAGCGTTCAGCGACCAGTAAAAACCTAGCTACTTTCAGTAGCCGTAATGTTTTAGCATTTTATAGAAAGCACACTTATTTCTGATTTATTTGCTAGTGTTAGGAAATATACTAGTAAAAGGGTTACATTTGAAATTGACAGATAACATTATTTTATCCGTTAATTTTTATGCTACTTCTGGTAGCAAAGGGACCCAAAAGGAATGCAGAAGCACTGATGGCTGGCGGCTGATAGCTGATGGCTAGATGTTAATGATTGGAGGGAAAGGTATGTTTGAAGAAAAGACAATCGAATCAAAGAGTATTTATGAAGGCAAAGTAGTTACTCTTAAGGTCGACAAGGTTCAGGTTCACAATGGAGGGCAATCTTCAAGAGAGATTGTGGTGCATCCTGGTGGTTGTGCTATAGTAGCAGTTAAAGATGACAAGATTATATTAGTGCGCCAATTTCGAAAGGCTATTGAACAAAATATACTAGAATTACCTGCTGGAAAATTAGATCCGGGTGAAGATCCTTTAGAATGTGCTGTTCGAGAATTACAAGAAGAAACAGGTTATATTGCTCGTAATGTAAAAAGCTTAGGAAGCATCTATCCAACACCAGGGTATAGCAACGAAATCATTCACTTGTTTTATAGCGATGATTTAGAACCAGGAGAAGCTCATCCAGATGAACATGAATCCATTGATATTGAAAAGTACAGTATTGATGAAGTGCTAGACAAAGTCCGTAAGGGCGAAATAAGAGATGGAAAAACAGTAGCAGGGATTTTGATGTCCTTTTGATTGTAGAATTTCATCATAATCTTCTCCAGGAGAGCATATTCTTATCCTAAGGAGGAGATTTTTTTGAACAAGAGAGAGCTCACGCAATTTTTTATGCGAAACAAAAGAATGGTCTTGATTTTATGCATTATATTTGTTTTAGGTATTATAGCTGGCACGCTATGCGTTAAGACCTTAACAGATAATCAGAAAACGGATTTGATTAATTATTTAAGTGATTTTTTTAAAGTTCTAGGTGATAATCAAGATTTAAATAAGACTCAAATGTTTTTACAACTTTTAATAGACAATGCAAAAATATTTGCATTGGTATTTATCTTAGGTTTGTTTTCCATTGGCATATTTCTCACTCCCTCATTACTATTATTTAAGGGATTTATTTTAGGATTTACCATTGGCTTTATTTTAGATGAGCTATACCTTATGGGATTTCTGTTTTCTTTATTTGTCATATTTCCACAAAATATCTTATACATAATAGGTCTTATATACAGTGCTTTGATTAGTACTATGATGTCAAGGCAAATTTACATATCAAAGAAAAGATATAAGATATCTGTTCGTCCTAAGAAAAATCTACAACAAACTATATACTACTTTTCCTCTCTACTAATAGGTTTTGCAATAACCGCATTTGGATGTGCCATTGAAGCTTATATTATACCTGTATTTATGATTTTTTTCTCGAATAAATTATTCTAGGTGGTGGTCAGGTGGTCAGGTGGTCAGCAAAACCATACTCGCCTTCGAGTGAGGTGAGGTAATGACCCTAGCCCTGATGGCTGGAAGCTGAATGCTGGACGCTGATTATTGCTTTTGGCCCCTAGCTTCTTCTAAGTCATCCTTGAGCGCAGCGAAGGATCTTAAGACCCTCAAGGGTGCAAACTCCCTGCCTAGTCATCCAGGGGAGCGGAGCGACGAAGGATCCCTACTAGCTCACTACTAAAGCTTACACTATATATTAAGAAACTTTATTATTCTTAAATTCATTTGTAGTTTTTAATAATATAATTAAAACGCCAAAAAATTGATATAGTTCCGTTCAAATTGGCGTTTTTTCTTGTTATTATAGGGTATTAATGAACTCAAAGGATGAAAGACAATGATTTACACAAACTAAATTAACATTTCAATTATAGAGGAGGAATGACAATTGATGAAGCGAGTTATATGGATTGTAATAGACAGTGTAGGTATTGGGGAATTACCTGATGCGAAACTGTATAACGATGAAGGAAGTAATACTTTAGAAAACATCTATAAAAGTATAGACAACTTTTCGTTGCCCCATTTAGAATCTTTGGGTTTAGGATTAATTGACGGTGTTAAAGAGATTCCAAAGGTAGGCAAACCAAGAGGTGCATACGGTAAATCAATAGAGAAATCTCCTGGAAAGGATACTACTACAGGACATTGGGAAATGGCTGGGATTATCTTAGACAACCCCTTTCCTACGTTTACAGAAAAGGGATTTCCTCAGGAATTTATTGATTCGTTTCAGAAGGAAATAGGAAGAGAAGTCATAGGAAATTATGCGGCTTCAGGAACAGAAATCATACAAAAATTAGGGGATGAACACGTAAGGACTGGAAAACCCATTGTGTACACTTCAGCAGATAGTGTCTTTCAAATTGCAGCTCATGAAGAGGTAATACCACTAGAAGAATTGTATAGAATATGTGAAATTGCCCGAAAACGATTAGTAGGAGATCTTAGTGTAGGACGAGTTATTGCCAGACCTTTTGTAGGCAATAATGGCAATTATACTAGAACATCTAATAGACACGACTATTCATTAAAGCCTACAGAGGAGACCGTTTTAAACAAAGTAAAAGATGGATCCTTAGCCGTTATGGGAATAGGGAAAATCCATGATATTTTCGCTGGTGAAGGGTTAACAGATGTTCTAAAGATGAAGAACAATGATGAGGGAATGGATCGAATATTAGAATTTATGGAAAGTGGTAAATCAGGACTCATCTTTGTTAATTTAGTGGATTTTGATATGATCTATGGTCATCGAAATGATGTAGAAGGTTATGCAAATGCGCTAAAAGCTTTTGATGATAAATTACCACAGATTATAAACGCAATGGAGAGGGAAGATGTACTCATCATTAATGCAGATCATGGATGTGATCCGACTACGCCTAGCACAGACCATTCTAGAGAATACATCCCTATACTAGTTTATGGCGATCAAATAAAGAGCGTAAACCTAGGAAT
>NZ_CALNCS010000242.1 GCF_937875145.1 Alkalibaculum bacchi
ACGGAAAAAACGTCCGTTTTTGTTTGCCGAAATTCATCCCTTTTATTTTACCGCTCACAGCTGGATTCTTGCACAAAATAAAGAGGATTAGCAACACATTATTACTAAGCAGATAGCAAAGGGATGGCCCTTAAAGACTGTTATCCTCACCATTGTCTTAAATCGGGCTGTAAAGCCTATTATGCATGCGGCATGCATGAGACGAAAATTCATTAAGGGGGTAGGGATATGTTGGAACCTAATGCTGATGTAAGCGCAGTTTACGGACTTGTTAGGCGGAACTTAAAAAGACTACGCAAAGAACACCAGTTAACGCAAACCGCCGTTGCCCAACGAATAGGCATTACAGTGCAGTATTATCAACAAATGGAATCAGGCAAAAAGGTTACACAGATTAAGACGATAGCCAAGTTGTGCAAAGCCTTTAATATTCACCCATCCTATTTCTTTTTCGATGAAGACTTAGAGCTGGTTTCACGTGATGGCAAAGTAATCGCGGAAAATTTATCCACAGAAGCTATTGCAGTAATTAAAAATGCTACACATTTATCGGCAGAAGCCAAAGATAGCGTTATTAAATTTATTCGTTTTAAAAAATTCGAGGCTGCATACGGCCAAGACTGGCTATCTGGCTTCTAGTTTAGCGTCCCACAATAATCATTTGAGTACGAGCCTAGTCGAAAATAGAATCAGGAGATCGGGACGCTTCGGCAAATCGGTATAGTTTACTCAACTGCTTTCCCTGATTTGTTAACAAAATAGTTATAGCATGGACCACCGAATTCCAAAGTGAGTTCATGCTATAACTATTATTATGTTCGTGGACCTACGAGACCCTACCCTCAAAGGAAGCTATGCTCTATACCCTCATCCATTCTTTAACTATCACAGAAAAAAAAAACCTCTACGTAATAATGTAGAAACCTACTTATATATTCAGAATATTCATTTAAAAAAGGACAGAGAAATTCCGATCCCTCAAAAGCGTAACAAGAGGGGTCTGCCTTTCATATTTTATTGTTATATTAACTTTAAAACACTTCCGCTGGGATGTCAAGAATAAAATTACTTTTTTGGTGATTAAGACCTGTTCAGCGTCTTCTATCCGTTTTCGTTCCCCCAAATCTCCCAGCAGTTACTATATACTTCTGCAATTCCTAGGGTATTCCTTCAACATGATTGTATTTTGAAAAGTTTTTATTTCAATTTCCTAAACAATTTTTAACTAGTAAACAGTAACCAAAAAAGCAGGCTACGCCACTATACAACGGGACAGACCTGAAACTCGTTATTTTAAATACCTCGAGATAGTACTTTTACTCATACCCAATTTCTCTGCAATTTCTTTTTGAGTATATCTCTGATCAAACAGCTCCTTTACTACCTTTCTTCTTTCTTCGAATTGAGCCAGGTATTCAGTTCTATGTCCGCCTCTATGGTTGACCGGTAACTACTCAGGGCCTCGGTTCGCTCATTTATTGACATCTCGTCCCATTTCTGCTGTAGTTCTTCACGGCTGGTCCCTGCTCGCTCATCCTGTGTCATGCTAGCATATAATGCCATCGCTACGATACTCATTCTCTGGGACCGCTTAAGCCTATAGGCTAGGTAGTAGTAGCTTGGGTTCTGCAGCAATTTATCATTCTCTTCAAATCGTATCACCTTGCCTTGTGCAATAAATAGATCCACTATTGTTGCCCATCTGCTGCCCTTGTGCTGACGGTAGCCCCCCCTCAACGCTCCCAGCGTGGCTGGTCCATCGTGCACTCCTCGTGACATTGCGTACTCCTTGAATTTTGGCCATCTTGTCATCCTTTCAGTCCTTTTTTTGACCTCCTTTTTATTTCCCCCTATGGGGGTATGTAGGGGGAGTCGGCATGGAAAGCGGCCGCTTGATCAAGTATTAGTGGTTGTATTAGAGGTCATAGGGCCTGAGAGATAACTAATAGCCGATAACACTTAAAAACAGCCTCGTATTTTGCTCCCTGTAGCGTTTCCAGCGGGGTCCCAATGTCTAACCATGCGCGGAGGGCTTGTGCGCCATCCTCGCGGGTTTTGGGGGTTTTTGGCTCTTTTTAAGGTATTATCAGGTTAATATCCGGGAAAACTGAGCATCTTGGCTACCACGGGCGTGGCAATTTGTGCCACGGAGCTTTTTCTCGTGCTGAAACCTCCTGTAAAAGTCGTGGCAAATTGGAACAAATGTGCCAAAGCTTGTACAGGTCCTTCATTCTTTTTATCAGGCCGCACGGAAAGTTGTACCAGATTGCGCCAAAATCTGGCGTCACCTCATTTTGTAATTGATGGCTGCTTTATAAAAAGTGGCACCAAAGTTGAATGGAGCCACCTCTTGTGTCAGTCGGACAGGTCGTTTTTTTAAAGTGGCACCAAATCAATAGCGGCCGAATTTTGCCACTGGGGAGTCCTAACTGCGGATATGGCCCAATGTCCTTGATAGTCTTTGAGAGGCCTGTACATGATCCTGCGGGCTCTGGATGGGTCCCAGTCGGGGGACAAGCCTCCTTCCCTCCTTTTGATTGTATAAGGGTGTAGGTGGGTGTATAATGCCGTCAAATGGGACTTGAGGAGGTGATAGAGAAATGTTTTTTGACGAAAAGTTTGAAAGTGGTATATCTGCTCGAAATGTATCCCACTTTTTGCCTCCAGAAGAAAGAAAGGCACTTGAAGAGGAACTAAACAGACATGGAATAGGCTTAGTATTTTTTGAGCAAAGAAGTGCTCAAGCGTCCATATTTAAAACGATCGTTGTTTATTTAAATGAACATCTTACGGAACTATTCATTACAGGTTTGTTGGCACCAGCAGCTTACGACGCTATTAAAACGACTCTTCTTTGTCTAACAAAACATATTGCTATTTTTTTTAGAAAGCACGGGAAAAAAGAAGAAACATATCCAAACATGAGAATTACAATTGGAAAAGCCGAAGTTATTGCGCCGATTCCTAGCAATTTAAATGAAAAACAGTTCTCAGCTTACCTGACCATACTCCAAAGTACTCTAAAAGAGCTTTCGAACAACGTAGTGCCAAAAATCAAGAAATATGAGTGTTTTATCGTTGAATACAACGATGCGACTACAAAATTGAGCATGAAAACAGTAACTAAATATGGTATGGAACGTGTTGCGAAACAGCGTAATGCGAAAGATGATTAATGACATAAACACCGCCCGTATGGATGGCGGTGTTTACGTCATGCCATTGTTCTGTGCCAGATATTTCCGTCAGGAAAAGAGCTGTTAGTGGCTAAAGTCATTAGGGGCTTAGGGGCAACAACGATATGGGATTCCCTCCATTAATAGTTAACCTACATACACTGGAAATATTGCCCGCTTACAGATCTGCACAGATGCTCCAAAATAAAAAAAGTGGATTTTGCATCAAAAAAACAATGCAGAACCCACCTCAACTATGGATTAGATAATAGCAAAATTCGTGTTTGCTGGAATGGTTGCTGGAACGCTCAAAATGCAAAAAGGCTAAAAACTGTTGAAATAGATGGTCGGGCTGACAGGATTTGAACCTGCGGCCCCTTGACCCCCAGTCAAGTG
>NZ_CALNCS010000243.1 GCF_937875145.1 Alkalibaculum bacchi
AAAGGAATAATTTGCACCCTTGTGGGTGTTGATACCATTTGTGGCCTTGAGCATCTGGATTTCAGCCTCTTCGCCAAGTTTACGTAATCGCTCAACAAAGTCGAAGAGGTATAAGCTTTTTGAACAGGTAAGTCCTAAACAAGTATAAGCTTTAAAATACGGCCTAAGAGCTTGGGTGCTTAGAAGAAATGTAGAGGCGTTCATATCAGTATGAGCGCCGTTTGTATGCAAATCCACAAGACCCGGCTTTGGCGTAAGACTTACCTCACAAATAAGCGCATAAGAAGCATAGCGTGCTATCTGATTGCCAATCTTACATACGTTCACATAAGGGATAGAAGATGTCATTAATCCTAGCTTAGGCAATGCCAAGTCCTCCCATAACTTTTGCAACAAAGCGATAATTATTAAGAAGGTGTGTTTCTATCTCAGTACGAATTTTTTCGTCGCTTGAAAAGCGCATGGCTAAATAGATATTCCAATGTTCTTTGAGAGCAATCTCACGACGGGCTGATTTGCGTATAGCATTATCACGAAAATAGCTCAAATATACAGAAATACTATCAATAATGTCATGTAGTCGAGCCATTGAGGCATGTCCTAAAACGAATTGATTAAACTCGCTAAAGTTAGCTACTACTGCATCGACATCACCCTCCGCATTTTCTTTTTCGCCTCTTTCTAAGAGTAGTCTCATATTCTCAAAATCTACTTCCTCCATATTGTGAGCTGCTTTAATAAAGCCTAGAGGCTCGAGAGCTTTACGAATTTCATATATCTCTTCTGCATCACGTAGGCTAATGCCTAAAACGACAACTCCTTCTCCGGGTACCCTTTTTACGAGATGTTCGTTTGCTAGTCGATCCAACGCAACTCGAATCGGTGTGCGACTAATGTGAAGCGATTTGGAGAGTCTTTCTTCACATATGCAAGTACCAGCTGCGAGTTTACCTAAAACAACGGTTTGGCGGAAGCAACTATAAAGGCTATCAGTTAGTGTCTCATTTCTTTTAAGATAGAGATTACTTTGGATGATATTATCAATATAATCTGTATCCATTTAGAATCCTTTGAGACAAGACCCGCAAGCCAGCGTAAATCTGACTGCGGATCTTGTCTAACCCTAACATTTGCGTGTGATTAGAAGCCAAGATAAACGTCCAACCATTCGGCGCACGGTTCTACTGGGCAATGTAAATTGGTACTTGGCCAGTAGCGAGAATAGTGACAACAAAGATACCGAAAATGCACAAAGCCCATTTAGCAGATGCACGCTGCCATTCTCCCATGTCAAGACCTAGTAGACGTAAAAGCAGGTAGATGAAGGCTACAAGAGGAGACAACAAGTGAAAAGCTTGCCCCATAAGGGAAGCAAGGGCCATTTGCATGGGAGTAAATCCGTAAGCATAGCCTGCTTGAGCAAGAGCGGGCATTACGCCGAAGTAGAAGCCATCGTTGGACAAGAAGAATGTGCCAGGAGCTGAGATAAGGGCGATAATGATGCCCCAGAAGCCGGCAAGTTGCTTAGGAATAATGTTAACCAAGCTTTGTGCGAGCGCATCAGCCATACCAGAGCCTTGGAACAATCCCATGAAGATACCAGCTCCAAATATGAGTGCAATAACTTGAACGGCGGCGCCACCGTTGGCTTCTATACGGTCTGCCTGATCTTTAAGGCTGGGATAATTAACGAGAAGGGCAATGCATGTACCGACAATGAACAGCATACTGGAAGGTAAACTGATACTATCTATAAACGAACCAGCAACTAGCCAGATGATCAAAATAAGTGTAAGAGTTAGGTTAAAGATAAAAAGATTTGGACGTTTAATAGCAGCAGTTTCGGGGTCATCAGAGACAGTGAGGGAAGAGATTTCTTCATTGGACATCTGAATAATACCTAAGCGTTCTCTTTCTTGTTTACCCATATGTCGAGCTACAACGAATATGACAAACAGTACAGAAATAATCATGCCAGGAAGCAAATAAGCTAGGATTTCAGACCCTACGCCAAAAACAGCCATGGCACGTGCAGTAGGCCCTCCCCAAGGTAAGAGGTTCATAATAGTGTTTTGCAGTATTACCAAAACACCAAGATTCATTACCTTCATATGGAGTTTTTTGTAAATTGGCAAGAACGCTGTACAACAAATCAACGTAGTAGTTGTACCATCTCCATTAAGCGAGACGCATGCAGCTACAATTGCTGTGGCCATAAGAACTCGCAT
>NZ_CALNCS010000244.1 GCF_937875145.1 Alkalibaculum bacchi
TTAGTTATTTTTGATCTTTTATTTAGTAGAAATTAGCACTTAAAGTAGAAAAGTGAGTTGGCTATTTTAGGATAAATTCAATTAATAAGAATCTTGATATAATAGGCTTTGTGCTTGTTGTGATGTTTTAAATTTAACTAGAATTATTGTTTTTAGGAGCAATATTAGGAGCAATATTTTTTTAGTTGGAGCAAGCGAGTTAATCAAAGGTTTTTAATTATTAATCACGTGATATAATTAACGCTGTATTCTATATCATTATACGCGTGGTGCTAGTTAAATCGTTTTAGTTAATAAAAAAGTCCAATCGGACTAGACTCAAGTTGTAGTATCAGAAAGAAAAGGGTCTGATCTGATTGAACTGATGGAAAATACCCATCCATCTAATTACTATCTTCTTGGCGACGAAGGCTATTTAGGCAAAGAACTGCATCAACAGCTAAAACAAATGGGTTATGAACTTTAGACGCCTTATCGTAAAAATATGACAGGAGCTAAAAAGCACAATGATCATCAATTGATAGCTATTCGCAGAACAATCGAGCACGTAGTCTGATAGGCTTTCAAAGCCGGTTGGAAATTGCAATTTTAGCTTATAATTTGGCTTATTGTCTAGAACGATTTAACTAGCACCACACGTACTTGAACTGTCCAACAACAGAGCAGAACGAGCAGTTAAAGAGATCGTCATGGAACGCAAGAACTGGCTAGTAGTATAAGCGCCAAAGCCATGGTTATCATAATCAAAACTACCAAGCAAAAGCGTGAACTTTTTATGATGACAGGAGTACCGATTCTGTATGTGTTGATGTAGTAGAATTGATGTACATGACTTGTAAAGGCTGTAGCAATATATTGATTTAGAATAGGAATAAAGTTTATGTCTATCAAGACAACAATCAAACATATAATAGGAATGGGAGCACCACTAATAAGGGTTCGTAGTAAGATGCCACATACAGTAGCAGAGAACTTGCTAGCGGAGTATTCACCGGATCCTAACACGACCTGTGTAGCACATAATAAAATAGATGAGAAGTATGACTTGCACATAATCGTAGCTTGCTATAACGTAGAGGATTTTATAGTAGAATGCTTGAATTCTATTATGAATCAGGATACGAAATATTCATATATTGTAACTGCTGTAAATGATGGATCAACTGATAGAACGGGCGAAATCTTAAATAAATATTCAAACGATTATCCTGATAAATTAGAAGTAATTACTCAA
The DNA here is from genome assembly GCF_937875145.1 of Alkalibaculum bacchi. Taxonomy (GTDB): domain Bacteria; phylum Bacillota; class Clostridia; order Eubacteriales; family Alkalibacteraceae; genus Alkalibaculum; species Alkalibaculum bacchi_A. The sequence continues at coordinate 1,235 of NZ_CALNCS010000244.1, forward strand.
GAGAATAAGGGACTTTCGGGTGCCCGCAATAGTGCATTGAGGCGGATAAAAGGTCGGTATGTGACTTTTGTTGATAGCGATGATGTTTTAATGCCGAATGCAGTTGAATCATTAATGAACCACGCTGAAGACATTACTCAAGGTAGTTATTATAATTTTAGAGTAGGTTCAAAAGGAGACGTAAAACGTCAAGTAGTTTTGGCTACTCAGCTATCTGGTTTCCCTTGGGGTAAGATTTTTAAGGCTGAAGTGTTGGAAAAATTCAAATTTCCAGAAGGGTATTGGTTTGAAGATACACCGATTTCGTGCATTATGTACGGCATGGGATACCGAATGAATACGATACAAGATATTGTATATGGATATCGCTTAAATCCAAATGGTATCAGTGCAACAGCTGGCCATAGTAAACGAAGCATTGAGTCATGGTATATAACCAAGAAATGCTATGAGGAGTATCCGGATTTTGGCGTAGACTATGATCAACGTGCATATGATTATCTGCTAAATCAATGCGTTATGAATGAGAAGCGGACGCGACACCAACCAAAGAAAATCCGAGAGGCTATTTTTACTTTGGAATGTGAACTAATGATGAAATATTTTGCAAATTTTAGTACGCAAGATTCTAATCTCCGGAGAATAGAATCAGCTTTGAAAAAAAAGGAGTTTGTAAGTTTTGAATTATTGGCTTGTGCTGAATAAATATTGCGGTTAAGTATAAATTCTTGGTAAGCACCCAATAGTGCGGTATATTAAAATCCCATCCTAGCAATGCTAAGATGGGATTAATCAGTTTATGGGACTTTACTTACAGTGGAGCTGAACATTTTCTGGCCTGGTAAATAGGCTTCCAGATATTAATTTTTTTAATACGGACAGCTTATCCAGAAAAAAGGATCAAGGTTGAAGCTTTTCTTAACTATGTAAGCAAGCGATTCGATCCCTCGGCGCATGTCGGTCTTACCGCAAACAATGAACAACGGGGACGTATTCACCGTTTATGTTTGATTTTAATTTTGGCATTAAGAATCTATATAGTGTTGGGTATATCGAGCAGCCACAGCGAGGCCAGGATATCGTTTTAACTTAATTAGGCGAGAATGATGAACTCACTAGTTATCCCCGTCCTGAACAAGAGAAAATGATATGATCATATTGGGATAAGAAAGATGAGGCACGCAAGAAGAAAAATAAAATAAAGCAACAAGAGATAGTTGATAATTCTGCGAACTCAGATGACAAAGAAGATACGGATAACACAAACTGGAAGTTACAATATGCCTTTTATCGGTGCAATTAAGATTAATTTTGCACTGATAATTAGTTCATTGAACTAAAAAAACGCCTAAAAAGGCGCTCTCTAAAACAATTAACGAACTAAATTATAACATCCCCCGCCCGTCTTTAATTCAGAAAGAGCGCACACATTTCAATTATCTTTCATGTAAGCGACAATTTTAAAAATTTTTAGGTAGGGGGCTTGTATTTGCTACTCATTGATATAACTGTACTTAAACCAAGAAAAACAGTTAATTTGTGTCTGCTTTACGCTCTATTATTGGGGATACTTATGTACTTTCGGACAATTAAGACACCCTAAAAAGGAAAATAGCTGAATTTTCCGCAGATATTTCCGCAAGCAAAATAAAACGGCATCCCTTTTAGGGATGCTTTTTGTTTATTCTTGAAATTTGCCGTCTATTCTTTGCTATGCTGAATTTAAATCTTGAACACGTGTAATCATACTAAGGGCTAATAAAAGCTCTTATATTCCCTTAAAATGATAATCAGAGTGAAACTGAGGTTTTTTGAGGCTGAAAGAGTTGCGGATTTTTGGGATATAGGTGGAGTTTTGCTAGCGTAGATGCGTGAATTTATGTAAGGTTTTGTAAGGTTGAATTGTCCATTTTGTCATGCAATAAAAAAGAGCTTGCCTTGCTTTGCCGTAGGGTTTTGTTAGGGTATTTTAAACTCTAAATATTTAAACGCACTGTAGGAGGGCTATAGGGGGGCTATCATGGCTGAAAATGCTGAAATACTACAAATTACTACAAAAGATTTCTTTGATAAGTATTTCGATGTCTTAATGTCCATAGCCGGACGCACTAATACCGAATTGCTTCCCGAAAATATATCTAGTTTTGAAATGTTGGATAACAGGTATCTACTAAAAATAAGACGTGCGGACACGTTGGTATATTGCACTGGTAAAGCTTTTAGCGATTGTCAGAATAAAACTAAGAAACCATATAAAACAATCTTGGTAGACTGTTATCTAAATGACATGACTAATCTTGAAGTAGCGAAAAAAGTTGGATATTCTCGTTCACGGTTCGGAACTTTGAAGCAAGAAGCACTTGCTGAATTTACCCAACGTTTCAATTACTGGATTCAAAACCAAAAGTTCAGTCCATTGGTGCAACTGATGAGCCAAAAAAGTAATATGCAAAAGTCGCTAGGGGTTGACTAAGGGTTTTCTAATGGCTAGTTGCCCGTTGTTGGCTTTCAGCTATGTACATGCTCTTAGAATTGCGATGTCAGCATAATCAAACAAACATGCACGCCTATATATCTATTCTTATCTTGCCTCACCTAGCCTTGCCTTATCTCAGTATCCATTTTGTGTCCATAGGGCAAACGTCAGCATCATTTACTCTTTTTAGGGACTGGCTATCTCGGCATTTCTAATCATTGCAAAACAAAAACGGCTGTAAGTTGATACAGTCGCTTTTTTAAATTAAACTAATTCGAATTAATTTTATTTAGATAATTGCTAATGTTTATCACTAGCTCCTTAACTGATATTGATTGTTTTTGCTGAATAAGATAATCAATAGCCTTTTCAAAGTCATACAGGGTGAAGCCCTCTTTTAATCGTTGCTCAATTAATGGTCTTTGATTTGTTATAGGGTAGTGTTTGCCCGTTTTGCTATTTAGCATTTTGTGTAACTGGTCAACTTGATATTCAAGATTGAAGCCGTCGTATGGCTCATACTGGCTCTTTTGTTGTTTAGGCTTAGGTGCATTGCTTGCATTCCTTGAAGTAGTGTTCCCAGTACCAGTAGCCTTTGCTTGTTGGGTAGAGGGTTGATCTTGCTGTTTATCCTTAGTCCCAACTTCTGAACCACTTTTCCCAGTTTTAGTAGCCTTTACCCGTTGGCTAGAACGTTGATCTAATTCGTTTAGGTCTGCTTCTAATTTTGCTATGTCTTCTAGTGATTCATTCTCTTGTTGAATAGGTGGTGCATCATTAGCGTTAGGGATGCTGTCATAATATACAGGCTCTTTTAATGGTTCGCCAACTTCAAACGGGTCAAAGGGGTCAACTGCGCCCCGTTGACCTTTATTAGAAGGAGAAAATGAATAATTTTCTCCTTTATTAATCTTTATTAGAGTTCTATTAGTTGCTAGTTTTTTGCATAGGTGGATACTCATTTTTTGCATAGGTAAAACGACATTTTTTGCATAGGTGGATACTCGTTTTTTGCATAGGTTGTCGGGCGCACAGTAGTCAGTTGCGCCAGTGCTTGAACGCACTTTTTGCCAAAATTTTATAGCTGTATGAATATCATTTTTGCTTTTTTTGTCAGAACCACTCAAAATAGATGTCATTTTTAAAGGAACAAGTGTAATTTCGACATTAATACCCTTGTTAGAAATTAAATTGATATATTTATTTTTTTCTAGTTCCTTGAGTTGGTAGCGGATAGTCCTCGGGCTCTTTTGAAGCTCGTCTGCTAGTTCCGATTTAGTAACACATATAATCAGTGGCGCATCTTCTTGGTATTTGTCAGTATTAATTTTAATGAGCTTCTTTTGTCTAGAATATAGCGAACCGTATAGGAGCATAGCTCCAATACTAAGATCATGATTCCGCACGATTGCGACTGGAATTAGTAGAAATTTTTTAGCATTTAGCGGTGGTACGGTAACAAGCCGACCTTTAAAGTGGGGCTTTTGCTTGCTCGTAATCAGTCCTAAATTCTTTAAATCACGTATTGCTCTTTGAATTGATGCAATAGACCTATTAAGCCGTTCTGATAATGCTTTATCAGTAATAAAACATTGTTTGTGTTTGGAGTACAAGCCGTTAAGTTCCCCGTATACTAGCAATGCAAGAGCAGATAGCCTATAATTTTTTATTAAGGCGGTCGGGATATGCAAGTTAGGATTGATATTAGTTTTTTCGCTCTTAACATTATTCATTTCATGTTTCACCGCCTTTCTAAATAAAAACATCCCTGTTAGGTTAGGGATGTTAGAATAAGCCTTTGATTAGCTCGTTTGCGCCAACAAAATAGTTAAATCATTGGCTTAATATCTTTACTGAACGTCCTTAACTACTCCAATAGTTAGGGGCTTTTTTGTTTGTTCCATTGCTTTCTGAGACGGCATCTCGTGAGCTTTTAACCATGCGGTTATGCTTTGCTTGCCGTAGAGCTTGCGCCCGTCTATAACCGCTACTGGCATTCCTAAAGAAGCCCAGAAAGTAATCGTAGATTCAGCAACGCCAAAATATTTGGCTATTTCTTTGCGGTTCAAGTAGGGACGGGTATTAGTTGCTTGTTTTAGCCCGTCTTTGATAGTGGAATAAATAAGCGACTTAATTTCTTTTACTTGGTTGTCGTCTAAAATTACTTGCATGATTGATGCTTCTTTCTAGTTGAAATATTTATTGTCATAACGGTCAAACCATTCTTGCTGATCTGCTAAATCTAATGCTAATTGCGCAACTTCACGCCACGTGTGAGATGCTCCATAATTAACACCGTCTATAGTTTCCCAACCTTGATTTTCAGCATTGTCTACTAATGCTTTGAGCGTATCGATGTCCTTAGTCATGCGATGATCTCGCTTATCGTATTGCTTTGATGCTTTTAGAGTAGGCTTAGGATTAGGTATTTTGACAACGTTCGGGCGTTGATTCTTGCTGTATGCGTCCAAAGCGTATTTTGCTTCTTGCAAGGGCATTAACTGAGTAGAAATAAGAATGAATTTAAGATCAGATTCTTGTTTACTTTGCACTAAGTCGCCTTGCATTAGAGCCGTAGTGTTTTGATCGTTGCCGTCATGGAATATTTCAGCATCTACACCATTTTCAATAAGTCGCTCTTCATAGTCTTTTGAAGCGTCCTTGCATTTCAAGAAATCAGTTTCGGGACTATTAGAGCTGAGTTGATAGAGCTTTTGTCCAATTCTAATAACATCGTCATTATTGATAAGATATTTCGTCATTTTTGATTTTGCCTTTCTATTAAAAATTTGCTTTGAGTTCGTGAGATGCAAGCCGTTTGGTTTTAGCGTTCCATTTATCAAATTCTTTTTGATTACAGAACCATTGATTTTTGAAAATGAAGCCGAACGTCTCAGCATTGAATTTAAAAACCGCTATTCTTATTTGTTCTAGTGTCGTCTTAATAACTCTATCGTGAGTTCTGATAGTTACAGTAGTACAAGGATTGCGGTAGCTAATAGAGCCAAAAACGGGGTCGTCTAGTTGCTTTAATCCAATAATTGCATCATTGATTGTTATCTCTTTGTCTTTTGATTGTTTCATTTTTAATTTTCTCCTTTCGATTCTTGGTTCATGTCTGCAAAGAGTTTGCGTCCTAGTGGCGTTGATCTCATTGCATCGTGAACCTTGTTTCTTTCTGCGAGTTCGTGAGCATCTCGGCTCATAAAGTCTAAATACTCTTGAACGTCTTTAAACTTGTAATACCCGTTATCCCGTGTACTACCAACGTCTAGGGACTTTGATTTCAATCTCTTAACAACGTCTGATAATTTTCTTCTACTGATACCTAATATTTCAGTAAAGTAACTGCTAGGTCGGGCGTTTTCCTTGCCAGTCGATAGCAAGTTATAAACTCGTTTCTCTATACTTGTCAGCTTTGCATCCCCGCTAGGGAACGTTAATCCGTCAAGATTAAGGGTCATTTGTGCGCTTACTTTCGACTTGTTGCTTTGCATAGTCTTACTGGATTTGGTCTCGCTCATTTAGTTCGCCTCCTTTACAAGATCATGGTTATATTGATTAACCAACCAATCATTCAACTTCTTAAAAGTTGCTGAATTAACGTTACGGTGATCGTGCTTGAAGATGTCAATTAGTGTCCATTTGCTAACGCCAGTAGCATTAGCTAAGCTCACAATAGATAAATCAAGTTCGCCACGTTTACGCTTAATTGCTGTAGCTTGTTGATCTGTTAGCTTCATGTTCTTGCCCCCCTCTCTCAATCTGAGAATATTATAATACTCTCATTTTGAGAAAGTCAACGTAAATATTCTCATTTTGAGTGAAAAATGATAGTATATCAGTTAGGGAGGTGAGCTAATTGCAGAACAGATTAAAGGAACTAAGGCAAAAAAATAACCTAACTCTAAAAGAATTAGGTCAAAAAGTTGGGATGGCAAATAATACTTTGAGTCAATATGAAACAGGTAAGCGTGAGCCAAAACTTGAAACATGGAAAAAATTAGCTGATTTTTTTGATGTACCTGTTTCTTATCTGCAAGGATTTGGATTATCAAACGAACAAGCTATAAATATTGCGTGGGATTGGGCATATAACAAAAGAAGTTATGAAAAACACCCAATGAATAAACTACTTGAAGCATTTTTTAAAGAAAATTATAGTCGTGAAGAAATAAAAGAAATATTTAAAAATAAACAATCCTTTGCTCACTTTATGAATAAAATATTTAAATCTGTTTTTAATTACTATTCTTTGTCTAAGATGAAAAATCAAGACGACTTAGAAAGGACGCTTGCTATGTGCGTTGGTGCTTCAACCAAGTACGGTGTATATGATTCAGTTATAGCGCAACTAGATAGCGTAGATTTTAAAAACGACAGTGATGAAAGAATACATGAAGTGTTAGAGGGAATATTAACTGATATATTTATGTACATTGATAAGGTTAAATGAATTATCAGTTTATTAGTTATTTCTTTTAGTAATTAGGTTGATAGTTCATCATCCCTCGCACTGGAGGTTTATAACATCTGCGTAAAATTGCGCACGTATTGGATTGCTTCAAAAGCTAGGCATTGAACCGCCTTAATTTAAGTGGTCCTTGTGAGTGGTCGTTCTGTATACGTGCTTTATTGTCCCGTCTCGTTAGGGATGAAACGCCTTTGCATGTCTTTATTTTTCACAACTTATCACAAACCGTGATATATCAATTACTCATTAAAAACCTTTGATTAGCTCGTTTGCGCCAACAATCGAAAAGAGGTTATGACTAATGAATAATGATATTAAGGAATACACCACGCCCAGTGGCAAGAAACGTTATAAGTTTGCTATCTATGTTGGTAAAAGCGAGGTTACGGGGGAGTCAATACAAGCCCGCAAACGTGGCTTTAAGAGCTATGAAGATGCTTTAAAATGCTACGCTTTGATTAGTAGCAAGATAGCAGATAACACTTATACAGGGCTAGAAATCAAAAATCATAAAGTATCCGATGTTTATCGTGTTTGGCTAGATTCGTACAAGGATACGGTAAAGACGTCTACTTTGGTAAATGTAAAGCAATTCTTTAAGAACCATATCTTAAAAGATTTAGGTAGCTACTATATCGAACGACTAACGCCTTTTAAATGTCAGAGTGTCGCTCAAAAGTGGGCGCTTGAATTGCCAAAAACATTTAATACATTGATAATTTATTCCAATAAGCTGTTAGATTATGCGGTACGGTTCGATTACATTCGAAAAAATCCAATGAGAATGATAATCAAACCTAAAAAGCAAGTGGAACACAAGGAGTTCACCGACTTTTATACCAAACAGGAACTAAACGCTTTTTTAAAAGCATCTAAAAATGAGAATATTAAGATATATACATTCTTTCGCTTGCTTGCCTATAGTGGAATGCGCAAAGGTGAAGCATTAGCGCTTAAATGGTCAGATATTGACTTTACTAGTAGTACTATTAGCATTAACAAAACGGTTTCTATTGGTAACAAGCATAGAGTAGTGGTCAACAATACTACGAAAACCAAAAGAAACAGAGCAATTTCTATGGATGCTAGAACGATGCAATTATTAAAAGAGTGGCGTTTTCAGCAAAGACGGGACTTGCTACGGCTAGGCTTTAATCCTTTTGATAAAGAGCAAGTAGTATTTCAAAACTTCGATAATGAGGTTGTGCGTCCAAATCTTGTAGCGGTGTGGAATAAAAGAATCTGCGATAAGAACGGGCTAAGACGTATCAAAATACACGGTTTTAGACATACTCACGCTTCTTTATTGTTTGATGCGGGTGTTCCTATGGAAGACGTAAAACAACGGTTAGGACATGCAAGCATTCAAACTACAATGGACATATACACTCACGTTACTAAGGACAAACAAGACAAAACGGCTCTGAGTTTTGCTCAATACATGGAAAACTAGGTCAAAAGTAGCAATATTCGGAACAATATTTTTTAGAAATGCTCTAAACGCTTGATACTGTAAGGCAAGAAATAAAATTAGCACTTAAAGTAGAAAAGTGCTAATTTTCTCTTGCATTATCTTCAAAAA
>NZ_CALNCS010000245.1 GCF_937875145.1 Alkalibaculum bacchi
GAGGTCGCGAAGACCGCGCATGAATGTCTTCCCAACAGTTCAGCCGCATCTGTTCGGCGCTCAATGATGAAGTTGGCAAACTCAGGCATCGCGCGAGTTCATTAACATTCACTTCCCATATCTTTGGATAGATACGACACACATCTGAAGTGCCAGAAGGAGGGCCGCAGCGTTATTGACTGCGATCATAGAGGAGGTCAGACAAAGCAGGCCTGCGGCTAATAGAGCTAGCCATAAAAATGACATGCCGAAAGACTGCCTAAGGTGCTTAGATAATACCAGTCGCTTAAGTTCCAGGCCGAGGGATTCCCTACTTGGGGACTTTGAAAGTGTCAATTGGATAGGCTGAACTTACGGCCAGAAAGATGCTTTATACCAATATTTCATTGGTGTTGCCTCTTTCGAAGCTTACAAATCGAGACAGTAGAAGGATATTGGGCTCCCACGGTGATTACCCGAATCGCATTCTTGTCAATAAGACCTACTTGATTAAGGACTAACAGAGCTTGGCGTAGGAGTGCAGCATTGAGCTAACAGGCACCGCGAAAAACTGGGATGACTGACAAAGAACCCGGAAGTAGTGTGAGAAGACCGCAAAAGAGAACGCAAAGCTACAAGTGAGTGTAACTGTGTCAAAGGTGCCTTTAGTACCGAAAGTACTCCTATGGTATGGATCGCGTGATGACGAGGCTGAGGGGGGCAGTGGAGACCATCATAGCAATGTCGATCCTATGTTCTAATATAAAGGAGCTCTCGAGTTTAAACTCAAGCCTTGACGGAACAGCCTCTATTTAATTATTTCTTTCTTAGTAAATTATTTTAAGAATCATCTATAACTCTATCGAAGCGTAGGGGCCAAAATTTACTCTAATTAACTATCTCATATTCGCATTTTTCAATCACTGCTGCTGCATGTTCAGGAGTATCAGCCTTTTTCAACTTTTCTAGAAAAAAGACTTCTGGCTTAGAAATCATATCAATTAAGTCTGCAAATGCACGTAGATGCATTTTTCGATCTACAGCGCTTAAGGTAAAAATAAATTCAATAGGATCATTTTCCTCGCTTCCAAATACTACAGGATGTGCTAGTCGGGTTAGATACATCCCCATTTTTATAGACCCGCTATTGGGGGAGGCATGTGGAACAGCAACTCCTGGAAACAATACAACATAGGGACCATATTTTTCAATATCGCAAATCATCGCTTCGATATAGCGTTGCTCTATATAGCCTAATTCTAGCAATGGTAGAGAAGATTTTTGTATTGCATCTCTCCAATCATTACACGTGATATCCAGACTAATATGACTTGCAGGAAGAAGCTGATGGAGATAAGGAGATATTATTTGATTCTCAAGCTGTTGAGCTTCCCGGAAATATCGTCTAACCTCTAAACGTATACGTTTAATTAGTCCTTCATTATCTAGATTCTTGTCCCTCAAAATAGGCTCTAGTTTATCTAAAAGATCTTGTGCAGTAAAAGCTCTAGATTCTTGGTCATATGTATGATT
>NZ_CALNCS010000246.1 GCF_937875145.1 Alkalibaculum bacchi
ACCCCTCCTACCACTCTTATGCGGCGGCGCGCCTCCGGCACTACTTAACAAACTAGCACGATATCTTTTAACGCATTTCTGGACTTCATATGATTACAAACGGACTCTTTGATGCGAAATACTAGTATTTTAGTTATTCAATTAGTGATTTGTCAATTCCATACACTTCACGCATGGATACATCTTTAGATGAATCAATACTCTCAATATTAATTTTGTATGAATCATGCATGATGCGATCAAGAATAGCATCTGCTAATGGACCTTCACCACCTCCTAGTTGTTCATACCAGCCTTCAGACCTGTACTGAGCACAAAAGATTGTGGATGATTTCTTTCTTCTCCTCGAAAGTAGTTCAAATATATCCTTACGCTCATTTTCTGTTGGTTTTAGTAATAACCATTCATCTAAAATTAGTAGCAAAGGATTAATGTATTTAGACAATACCTTCCTGTAATTGCCTTCATTTCTGGACATTTCAAGGTCAAGAAGCATATCAGGTAGGCGGACATATTTTGTTGTATAGTACTGTTTACAGGCTTCCATTCCAAATGCACATGCCATGTAAGTTTTACCACTACCCGTTGCTCCAGTGATGAATATATTACGATTCTCAGCTACATATTCACAGCTAGCAAGCCTTCGGATTAAATCCTTGTTTAATCTACGTCCAGACATATAGTCAATATCCATGATGCTTGCATCTGGTTGGTCAAATTCTGCTTTCTTGATAAGTCTTTTTAAACGATTGTTTTTTCTACTTGTATATTCAATATCTACTATCATACCTAGGCGATCTTCAAATGGTATTTCATTCATCTTAGGATCCCTTATCTGGTTTCTGAAGGCGTCTGCCATTGATGTTAAATGCATTTCAATTAATTTATCTATTGTACTTTGATTTGTCATAGATGTTACCTCCCATAATATCCGGCACCTCTTGTGATGCCGTAGTTATTGTGTGTAGTTTCAACCTTTACTTCTGGTTCTACCTTATCTTGGCCAGTACTGAGTATGTTTTTAATACTCTTGAAGCTAGGTGTAGCCGTATAGGACATTGCTTTTTTACAAGCAGCTTCTAAACGCTCGACTGAGTATTTATCAGCAAGTTTTAGTAGTCCCATACAACTCTTGTATGTCTCTTGTTGTACACGTTTTGAGGTAAGTATTGCATCTACAACATTAAACGTATTGTTTCCAATTCCTGTAGCCCACTTACGGAAACTTTCTCCATTCCATTCTAAATACTTTTGGTGGTCTTCAGGCATATGCTCTACAATAGTACTGTACTGCCCCTTACGACCATAGAGTCTTCTATGGGAAGCAATACGATGTTGATTAAAGAATATTTCAATTGTTTTATCTGTCATTCTAACGTCTACCTTACGCTTAATGTATTCGTAAGGAATTGAGTATAGCATTCCATCAACTGATATGTGATAATTAAATTGAACTGTGGCTTGTTTCCAATCCGCAAGTTCAAATGGGGTAGCTGGTAATGGTGCTAGTAATGGCAATTCTTCACAGCGGAAGAGACTTAATCGGCTATCCTCTTTCTTTTGAAAGAGTCGTGAATTAAAATCCTTAAGTTTCTCTTTGATCGCACGATTCAACTCTTCTAAAGAAAAGAACTGTTCATTACGTAGAGCTGCTACTATCCAAGTAGATATATTGCCTACGGAGCTTTCAACATTAGGTTTATCCTTTGGCTTTCTTACTCGAGCTGGAATGATGGCAGTACCATAGTGCTCAGCCATTTCATAGTAAATTGTATTTAACTGTTGGTTATACCATCCACCATTATGCACTACTGCAGTCTTACAATTATCAGAAACTAGTATCTTTGCAATACCACCAAAGTATTTATACATATTAACATGTGCTTTAATCCATGATTGCTGTTTCTCATTTATGAAAGCTTCAACATAGGTATATTGACTGTAGGTCATAACACCTACAAAGATATGGGCATCAATAATTTCACCAGTATCAGGATCTATGATTTGTGCAAGATCTCCAGCCCAATCCACTTCAACTTGTTCTCCAGGTTTGCGGTTGATGTGCATGGTAGCACGACGTAAAAGCACTGACCTTGTCTTATAATTTTACTGCAGCGCTTACAAATAAG
>NZ_CALNCS010000247.1 GCF_937875145.1 Alkalibaculum bacchi
GGACAACAAGGTATAGGTAGAGGAAATGCAGCTACTCACTCTCAAAGCGTTGAAGGGATTTTTATGCATATTCCAGGTCTAAAAGTGGCTGTTCCATCCACACCAGAAGACGCAGCTGGATTGCTTAGAACATCTCTACGTGACAACAATCCAATCATGTTCTTTGAACACAAAGCTCTATACGGTTCAAAAGGAGAAGTGCCTGATGATCCAGACTTTACGATACCTTTTGGAAAGGCAAAAGTTGTAAAAGAGGGAACGGATGTGACAGTTATCGCAACCCTTTTATATGTAGGTAAAGCTTTAAATGTAGCAAATAAGCTTGAAAAAGAAGGAATCAGCGTAGAAGTAATCGACCCAAGAACTTTAGTTCCTTTAGACACAGAGACAATGGTAAACTCTGTGAAAAAGACGGGAAGAGGAATAGTAGTTCATGAGGCACATCGAAATGCTGGTCCAGGAGCTGAAATTGCATCTACATTAATGGAAGAGGCGTTTAAATATTTAGATGCTCCTGTTTTAAGATTAGGAGCAAAAGCTTGTCCTTTACCATTTGCACTAAATCTCGAAAATGCTGTAGTACCTCAAGAAGAGGATATTGAGAAGGCTATAAAAGCTGTACTTTATAAATAGGTGGTGATATAAATGGCAACAAAAGTAATTATGCCCAAACAAGGACTTCAGATGACTGAAGGTACTATAATTCGTTGGATTATTTCGGAAGGTGATCAGATTGAGTTAGGTCAACCATTATTTGAAATCGAAACAGATAAGGTAAATATAGAAATTGAATCACCTGCTTCTGGAACATTGTTGAAAATAATAGTCTCTGAAGGGGAAACCGTTCCTATAACGGAAACCGTTGCGATAGTAGGAGAACCTGGCGAAGATTATTCTTCTCTTCTATCAGAAGATGTTGCGAAACAAGAGCCCATAAGCTCAAAAGAAGATAATATGGACGTAATAGAAAGTCATAAACCAAAAACCAATATAGTTACAAGAGATCCATCTGAAAGGGTGTTTATTACACCGAGAGCAAAGACAAAGGCTGCTGAAATGGATATAGATTATCATCTAGTAGGGGGTAGTGGACCAGAAGGTCTAATTATAGAAAGAGATATTTTAGCAGATGCTGAAAATATACCTAAGTCAAAAATAAAAACAACTCCTGTTGCAGCAAAAATTGCTCAAGCTAAAGGTATCGATTTGTCTTCTGTTTCTGGTACAGGTATTTCTGGAAGAATTACGAAAGAGGATCTTTATGGTAATGCCGTCCAAGAAGATAACGCTGTAGAAAGCTCAATAAAAGAAACTGTTTTTTCTAGAACAGGTAAATTGGTTCCTTTTAAAGGAATGCGAAAAGTTATATCTGATCGAATGATGGAAAGTATTCATGGAATGGCTCAAGCAAACCACACAATTAAAGTAGATATGACTGAAGCAATGCGCTTACGAACACAATTAAAAGAAGCTGGAATCAAAGTGTCTTATAACGATATTTTAGTCAAAGTGGTTTCAAAAGCTTTATTAGAATTCCCATATATGAATTCTTCTATTATGGAAGATGAAATTCTTTTAAAAGATTATGTAAATCTTGGACTAGCGGTAGCTGTTGATAATGGATTGCTTGTTCCTAATATTAAAGATGCAGATTTATTATCTTTACAAGAAATCGCTGCTCAGTCCTCAGAAGTAATTGATAAAACCTTAAACGGAAAACTACGACCAAATGATTACGCCAATGGAACCTTTACTATCACAAATCTAGGAATGTTTGATATTGATGAGTTTACAGCTGTAATCAATCCACCTGAGAGCGGAATTTTAGCAGTGGGAAAAATTGAGAAGACGCCAGTAGTAGAAAATGATGCAATCGTCATAAGACCAATAATGGCACTAAGGTTGACATATGATCATCGAGTAATTGATGGAGCTCCTGCTGCTCAGTTCTTGCAAAGAGTAAAACAGCTTTTAATGAAACCATATTTGTTACTTTGAAGTACTTTCGACACTTTGGTCGTTAGTCATTAATCGCTAGTTCTCATGCATTCCTTTTGGGTTATTTATAAAAAATAACATTAAAAATAGTTTATTTATCATTAGAAGCATTAAATTAAATACAAGGATGCAAATACAAACAAAGGTCTCCGGCCTTTTGTAAGTAAAGTAATATAGGAAATATAAAACAAGTAGGTGATTTATTTGGCAACAAAGGTAATTATGCCTAAGCAAGGTTTACAGATGACAGAAGGTACTATATTACAGTGGCTTTTGTCAGAAGGAGATAGGGTAGAAGAAGGGCAGTCTCTATTTGAAATTGAAACAGATAAGGTTTCTATTGAGATAGAAGCACCTGCAACAGGAACCTTATTAAAAATTGTAGTACCAGAAGGCGATACGGTACCTATTACAGAACTTGTAGCCATTATAGGTGAAGAGGGAGAGGATATCTTATCTTTATTAGGTGAATCTAGTACTGAAACAGAAACATCATCAAAAGATGAACAAGATCATGCCAAGGATGAAGTAAGGACAAATGGCGATGAAATGGACTATGACGTAGTAATTATTGGTGGAGGTCCTGGTGGATATACGGCTGCGATTTACGCTGCAAAGAAAAAATTAAAAGTTGCTATTGTGGAAAAAGATATTTTTGGAGGCACCTGTCTAAATAGAGGATGTATTCCTACAAAGACTCTTATTAACAGTGCTACATTTTTAAATGATGCAAAAAATTCTAGAGAATTTGGAATTGACTTATCAGGTGTATCTGTGAATTGGGATAACGTACAAAAGAATAAATCAAATGTAGTAAAGAAGCTTCGTTCTGGTGTACAAGGACTTATAAAAGGAAATAAGGTCACTGTTTACAATGGAGAGGGTACTCTTCAGGATAAAAATACGATATCTATCGTTGGAGAAAATAAAGAAATCATAAAGGCTAAAAACATCATTATTGCTACAGGATCTGAGCCAAGTGTTATTCCATTTCCGGGATATGATTTAGAGGGCGTGATCTATAGTGATGAAGCTTTAGATCTTAAAGAGATTCCTTCTTCTATGGTCATCGTTGGAGGAGGCGTTATAGGTGTGGAATTGGCCTATGTTTACAATTCCTTTGGCACAGATGTCACGATACTCGAAATGATGCCCGATATTTTACCAAGAGAGGACAAGGAAATTGTGTCCGAACTAAAAAAATCCTTTGAGAAAAAGAACATAAAAATAAAAGGTAGTACAAAACTAACTCATATTGAGAGAAATGATAAAGGACTACAAGTTTATCACGAATCTGAAGAAGAAAAGGGAATTATTTCTGCTCAAAAGGTCTTAGTAGCTATTGGGAGAAATGCGATTACATCTGCTTTAGGCGGTGTTAGCATCACAATGAATCGTGGAAAAATAGAGGTAGATAATTATTTAAGAACAAATATCCCCAATATTTATGCTATTGGTGATGTGACAGGGAAAGCAATGTTAGCTCACGTAGCAAGTCATCAAGGAATAAAAGCTGTAGAAAATATTTGTGGCGAAACTTCAAAGATGGATTACTCTATTGTTCCATCATGTATTTACACACATCCTGAAATCGCTTCTGTAGGTCTAAATGAGGAAGATGCAATAACAAGGTATGGAAATGTAAAGATTGGAAAATTTCCGTTTTCAGCTAGTGGTAAGGCAATGACAGCTGGTGAAAATGCTGGCTTTGTAAAAATCATAGCAGATGAAAAATGGAATGAAATAGTAGGTGTACATATTATTGGTCCACATGCTACGGAATTGATAGCAGAAGGGGCATTAGCTATTAAACTACAGTGTACTGTTGAAGAATTAGCAGATACGATACATGCTCATCCAACTCTTTCAGAAAGCATAATGGAAGCCTCTTTGGATGTAATAGGAAGCGCTATACATAAGCTTTAATCCAAAAGATTGTTTCGTGATTTTAATATGAAAATACTGTGATAAATAGAAAGTACAAATAAATTATATAATCGATTATATATTGACAAGATTATATAATCGATTATATAATACTATTATAAATATAATCGATTACATAATATATTGCTTTCTTTTAAATTAAAGAACTGCTGAACAAATAGATTAAGGAGTGTAATCGACAATTATTAAGCAAGGTTTTAATGGGAATTATGTATTAAGAGAAAAAGGGAGGTTGTATTTATGACAAGATTTATAGGGAAATACGTTGGTCAAAATCAAAAGAGAATCGACGCCTATGAAAAAGTAACTGGTAGAGCTCTTTACGCAACAGATGTAGCTGTTCAAACAAGGGATGCAGTACATATGCACGCACTTGTAAGTCCTTATGCTCATGCAAAGATTACAAAATTAGATTTAAGTAAAGCAGAAAAAGCTCCAGGTGTAGTAGGTATTATTACAGGAGAGGAACCAGGTATTGATTGGGAAAGTTTTCCTAAAGATGCTATTATGGCACAAAATAATGAAGTGATTTGGGCAGGTCAAATTGTAGCGTTAGTTGCTGCAGAGACATTAGAGCAAGCTAAAGATGCCATAGAACTAATTGATATCGAATACGAAGTACTTCCCCATGTACTTTACTACTGGGATACTATCAAGCCAGACCCTGTATCCGTCGTTGACCCTATGTGGGGAAAACGTGACGTGGTTACGGACCGACCTATGGATGAGATCGATGAGAGAGTTTCACCAAATGTGGTAGGCGCTTATAAATTAGATACAGGCAATGTGGATGAAGCCATGAAGACTGCTGATATCATTATAGAAAAAGAATTCTATACAGGTAAAAAGACTGCAAGTCAAATGGAAACTCCTCTTTGTACATGCATCTATGAACCAAATGGCAAAATCATCTTGAGTTCAAACGGAATGGGTGTTCACGGCGTCGTTAAAATGGGCTTAAGTAAAATGTTAGGAATCAAAGAGAATATGCTTCGAGTCGTTTCACCACATAATGGCGGAAGCTTTGGTAGCCGTTTAGCTCCAATTATGGAAGTACTATGTATTATGATGGCTAGAAAAATTAAGCGAACCGTTATCTATAGACTTACTAGAGAACAACAATTTACCACAGCTCCTTCTAACTGGCCAGGAATCTCCAAGATTAAAATGGGAGCGAAGAAAGATGGCACCATCGTGGCTCTTGACTGGTATGTTGCTGAAGAATGTGGAGCAGCGATTAATAATTCTTACTTCACAGGTAGAATGTGTGCTTCTGGTGCAAATATGTGCTACGATTTCGGCGAAGCGAGAATTGACTCTTGTGCAGTTACCACAAATACAGTGCCAGCAGCAGAATACCGTGGCTTAGGTGTCCCTGAATCTGAATTTGCCATTGAATGTGTTATCAGTGAAATTGCGGATCAATTAGGAATTGACCAGTTAGATATGAGATTAAAAAATCTTTTAAGAAAAGGAGATAAAAACTGTGTAGGTGAAGCCATCACCAGTACAGGTCTTGAAGATTGCTTAAAATCTGTTTATCAATCTGTAAAAGTTGATGAGCCAAGTATTCAAGACGGCTCCGTTTGGAAAAGAGGTAAAGGAATTGCATCCGCTGGAAAACAAAACACACCATTAGGACGTTCTGAGGCAAC
This sequence comes from Alkalibaculum bacchi, assembly GCF_937875145.1. Taxonomy (GTDB): domain Bacteria; phylum Bacillota; class Clostridia; order Eubacteriales; family Alkalibacteraceae; genus Alkalibaculum; species Alkalibaculum bacchi_A. The sequence goes on from NZ_CALNCS010000247.1 coordinate 5,601, forward strand.
TGTACTTTGGAATAGTGATGCTACCGTTACATTGCTTTTAAGTAATGATGAAAACGGTATGGGTGCCACGACTGCATTAAAACAAATTGCTGCAGAAGTGTTAAAAATGCCTATTGAAAATATTGAAGTAATCAGAGCCGATACAGATGCTACACCTTATGACAACTACGGAGCATCTAGTAGAACTACATATACAACAGGAAATGCGGTACGAATTGCAGCAATGGATTGTATCCAAAAATTAAGAGATGAAGTAGGTAGAGCAATCGGCGTTCATCCAATTAATGTAGAAATTGAAGGAACAAAAGCCATCGTACACGGCTACCAAGTACCTGAGATTGAAATTGATACATTATTTAAACCTATAAACTTCTTCGAGCAAGGAAACTTCGGCTTAATGAAAGGGACTCCTGTAAGAGGTCATGGCGTATACTGCCCTGCTCCAGTTCTACAATGGGGAGCAGATGGACGATGTGCTAGACAATGGAACTGGTATCAATACTCTGCTTGTGCAGCAGAAGTAGAAGTAAATGAAGAAACTGGTGAAGTTCGCGTCATTAAGTTTGCAAGTGCAGCAGATACAGGAAATCCGATTAACCCTAAATTAGTAGAAGGCCAAATAGAAGGTGGCGTTCATATGGCTATAGGCTTCTCTATTATGGAAGATCACTTCTATGATAAAAATGGTATGATCGCTAACAGAAACCTTGGAGATTACAGAATTCCAACTATTATGGAAATGCCTAAAAATGAAAATGTAGCATCCATTATTTGTCCAGATGCGTTGCCAGATGGTCCATTTGGAGCAAAAGGAATGGCTGAATCTATAACAGTTCCAGTAGCGCCAGCCATTGCAGAAGCCGTATACAATGCAGTAGGAATCCGAGTGGATTCATACCCAATGACAGCGGAGAAAGTTCTTAAATTAATCAAAGAGAAGAAGGAGGCTGCAAACTAATGGCAATTGTTGATAAGAGTTATGAAAGAGTAACCGTCAATCTAGTTGTTAATGGAAAAGACTACACTGTAGATGTAGCTCCATTTAAGACACTTCAAGACGTGTTAAGAGAAGATTTAAATCTTTTAGGTACAAAGGTCGGCTGTGAAGATGGAAATTGTGGAGTGTGCACTGTACTAATGGACAATTTAGCTGTAAAAAGCTGTTGTGTATTAGCTCCTCAAGCAGAGGGTCATAAAATTACTACTATAGAAGGTTTGGAAAAAGAGGATGGCTTACATCCATTACAACAATCCTTTATCGACTACTTTGCTCTTCAATGTGGTTATTGTACGCCAGGTATGATTTTATCTGCAAAAGCATTATTAATGGAAAAACCAGATGCTACAGAAGATGATATTCGTGAAGCTTTACACGGAAATATGTGCCGTTGTACAGGCTATAAAAAGATTGTAGAAGCTATTGAAGCAGTACGAGACGGCGAATACAAAGACAGTTGTGGGGAGGTATAAGAGATGAGATTTGAGAAATATTGTCAACCAACGACTACTTCCGAATGCGTCAGCCTTCTAAAAACTTATGGTTCAGAGGCACGCATGGTAGCAGGGGGTACAGATTTAGTTCCAAAGTTAAAATCCCGCGCTGTAAGAGTAAAGGCAGTCATTGGATTAGAAAAAATAGCTGAAGCAAAACAGATCATCATAAATGAAAAAGGATTAGAGTTAGGGGCATTAGTTACACTTAGAACGGTTTCTAAATCAAGTGAGATTAAAGCAAAATGGCCAGCTTTATCAGAGGCAGCAGGCCACGTATCCAGCGATCAAATAAGAAATATTGCTACAATTGGTGGTAATGTCTGCAATGCATCACCAAGTGCAGATGCATTACAAGGCCTTATTGTTTACGACGCTATAGTAAATATCGTTGGAGAAAATGGAACAAGAAAAGTTCCTATTGTCGAATTCTTTGTAGGGCCTGGTAAGACCGTATTAGAAGGTGGAGAATTTGTTATAAGCTTCACTGTGCCTACACCTAAAGAAAATTCTGGTGCTACATATAAAAAGTTTGCCCTACGAGGAGATACAGATATTTCTATTGTAGGCGTTGGTAGCAACATTGCCCTAGATGCAGATGGAAAGGTTGCAAGTGCGATTATTTCTTTTGCTGCAGTAGCTCCAACTCCAATACGATCTACAGAAGCAGAATCATTAATTATGGGAAAACAATTAACGGACGAGCTAATTGACGAAGCAGCAGAATTAATAGGTAATAATTGTAGCCCTATAACCGATCATAGAGCAACAAAAGAATATCGGGTAGAAATGATAAAAGTGTGGGCAAAAAACGCCTTAAAAGATGCATTAGCTCGCACAAAATAAACAGTTCATTATAAGAACTTAATTAGATGGTAGTTGAATCCAAACTACCATCTAGTTACACAATAAAAAGGAAGTGATTTCATGGAGAGAGTAACAGAAAATGTGTTTACAAATACAAAAATTAGAGGCTGTAATCCTAGTATCGTGTTTACAGATGAGGGAGCAGTCTTTATCGATACCGCTCAGTGGATTAGTACTCTATTAGAAATGATTGATTTTGCAAAGAGCAAAGGACCTATAAAATACTTGATTAACACAGAACCTCATATAGATCATATTTTTGGCAATCACTGGTTTGCAGGGGTTTGTCCGGTAATTGGGCATGAAAAGATTGCAGACACTTTCTTTGATGTACCTGGGGATATGGACGGATACGATTATAGCGTAGATGTTTTAGAGAGACAGGACAAAGAATTTTTACCTTTTATGCCTTCAAGAGAGGAGTACATCGTAAATCCACCACAAATTACATTTAACGAAAGAATGTCCTTAAAAGTTGGCAATCATACATTTAATGTATATCACACACCAGGTCATGCGGATTCACAAATAGCTGTTCATGTTCCAGAAGAAAGAGTTTTGTTTACTGGAGATACACTCTTTGTAGGCTGTCAAACATGGCTACATAGTGCTAATATCGATGAACTTATTTCATCTCTACAATTCCTTAAAACACTAGACGTAGATTATATTGTGCCAGGACATGGTCCAGTAGTTGGTAAAGAGTATATTGATGTACAACTTGCTTTAATTTACAAATGGATTAGTGCGGTAGCTGGTGGTATAGCACAAGATTGGACTCTTGATGAATGTATTAAAAAAATTAGTTTTACAGATTTACCAGTAGATATAGGTCAAGCAGAAATGATGGATTATGTTCAAAGAACAAATGTAACAAAGTGTTATAACTATATTAAGGGCTAAAGACAAGAAAGCGCCTGGGCAATATAGTATTTGCTTTCATATATGAAGGGCAATACATAATTGTTGCGCAAAGGAGAATTGAGGGATAAACATGTGTGAGATTATCGATAATGGTAAGACCAGAATCCTTAATAATGGAACAGATGTAACCATAATGGCAAGTAGTAGTAGTGCGGCAAGTGCCTTAAAGGCCTCAAAAATTTTAGGTATTAAAGGGGTTAGCACTACTGTAATAGAGGTGCTAACCATAGACTCCACAGAGGGAGCAAAAGATTTGAAATTAGGAAATAATACGAATATCTATGTTTTTTTAGACGAGGAAATAAGAACTGTGTTTGATAATTTGCTTGATGAATTTTCAGTGGACATTTGTTTTATTGAAAAATGGAGCGCGGATATAATTGTAAAAGAGGTTATGAATAAAATAAAAAATAAAAGGGAAAGCAATAGAGGTTTTACTTCTAATTATATACATTATGTGCAATAAAATTTTAATTTCAAACGATAAGAAAAAAACAAATAAAAATATAACTGGAGCTGTAGTAGTTGTAGCAGGGATGTCTTCTAGAATGAAGCGATTTAAGCCCTTATTACCATTAGGAGAAAAGACAATTATAGAACACGTTATCGATTCTCTAAGAGAGAGTGGAGTTCAGAAGATTGTCGTAGTTACAGGTAATCAGACAAAACTCATAGTCAATCAGCTAGAAAATAGAGACGTTCACTTTGTGTACAATGAACTTTATACGACGACGACAATGTTTGATTCTGTAAAACTAGGTGTTACATACATAAAAAATCAATGTGATATGTTCTTCTTTTTGCCAGGGGATATACCGCTATTTCGGTCACATACCTTATTAGAAATGAAAAGAACAATGGAGAAGTCATCATGTCATATTGTTCAGCCGACCTATAAGGGCAAACACGGTCATCCTGTTTTATTTTCTGCTTCATGTATAGACACCATTTTAAATCATAATGGAAAAATGGGTTTAAAAGGAGCTATAGAAAGCATTGACAATCGCCTAGATTTACTTGTACCAGATAAAGGGATTCTGCTAGATGCAGACACACCCAAAGATTATGAAGAACTTTTAGACTATTATAAAAAAAGAGATATACCTGATGAGGAAATGTGTATTGAGATCTTAAAGTTTTTTAACACAGATGAGAGGGTTATAAAACACTGCCAAGCTGTTCTCGGGGTATCGAAGAAACTAACAGATAGACTTAAATGTACAGGATATAGACTTAATGAAAAATTAATTTGTTCTTCAGCACTTCTTCACGATGTGGCGAGAAAAATGAAAAATCATGCAAAAGTCGGTGGGGAATGGCTAAAAGAAATGGGCTATGACGAGGTCGCTGAGGTAATTGAATGTCATATGGATATAGAGATTGGATCTATAGACGCTTTAGATGAAAAGGCTATTCTTTATTTAGCAGACAAATTAGTTATTGAAGATAAAGAAGTGTCTTTAGAGGAGCGTTTTGAAAATACGTATAAAAAGTTTGCCGATCAAGAAATACCATCAAAAGCTATTGAAATTCGTTTTAATATAGCAAAGAGGATTTTAGATAATATATGCCAAAGGGAGGAGCTTTTTTGTGAGAACTGTGCCAGTAAATAATGCTGTTGGAATGGTCTTAGCCCATGATATGACTCAAATTATCCCGGGAGAATTCAAGGGAAGTCGTTTTAAAAAGGGATATATAGTGGAGCCAAGTGATATTGATGTACTTCTAAGCATGGGCAAAGAAAATTTATATGTCCTAGAACTTGGCAAGGATGATGTACATGAGAATGATGCAGCTATGCGAATTGCTACTGCGGCTACAGGTTGCGGTTTAGACGTCATTGCGAAGAGTGAAGGCAAAGTGGAGTTAGCAGCACAATACGATGGTCTCCTTCAAATAGATGTTGATATGCTTATGGATCTTATCGATGATGATGAAATGATGTTTGCAACTATTCATCACAATCAAGTAGTAAAAAAGGGAGAAGTTGTGGCAGGCACAAGAGTAATTCCTTTGTTTGTTAAAGAAGATAAAGTAATACGGGCAGAAGAGCTGTGTATGGAGAAACCGATTATATCTGTAAAAAAACTAAAGTCCTCGAATATAGGTTTAGTTACTACAGGTAGTGAAATCTATCATGGTCGAATCAAAGACGCCTTTGGACCAATATTAGAGAAAAAATTTGATAGCCTAGGCAGCAAGGTAGTAAAGCAAATCTTCGCTGATGACGACGAAGAGATGATCGCATCATCTATTTTACAACTTGCAGAAGAAGGCGTAGATATGATTGCTGTAACAGGAGGCATGTCTGTAGACCCTGATGATAGAACGCCAGCGGCTATTCGAAAGGCTGGAACAGAAATCATAACTTATGGCGCACCAACCTTACCTGGAGCAATGTTTTTACTGGGTTATATTAAAAATATTCCTGTAGTGGGTTTACCGGGTTGCGTTATGTATCATAAAGCCAGCATCTTTGAGTTAATTGTTCCTAGAATTCTTGCAGGTGAAAGAATAAATAGAAGAGATATTAAAGCTTTAGTCCACGGTGGATTCTGTAGAAATTGCAAGGAGTGTATTTATCCTAATTGCGGTTTTGGAAAAGCATAAAAGTTGGAAGACGAAAATGATAGGGAATGACACTCTCGTCATTTCTCGTAAGATAATTTAAGATTGTAAAGAATTCTAACTAAAGTGAGCTTGTTTTATATTTTTTGTTGCATACAATCGATTATATAATATTTAATTATAAAGCTACGAATAAACAAAATGGGTGTTAATATTCGATACAGAAAGGAATTTATATGAGTTTAAGAGAAGAAGCATTAAAGTTTCACAAAGAGAACAAAGGAAAAATTGAAGTGTCTAGTAAAGTTCCCGTAAAGACAAAAGAGGATTTGACTATGGCCTATACTCCAGGAGTTGCAGAACCTTGTCTTGAAATTCAAAAGAACTACGATACCATATACGATTACACTGCAAAGGGAAATATGGTTGCAGTAGTGACGAATGGAACAGCAGTACTTGGACTTGGAAATATTGGTGCTGGAGCAGGTCTTCCAGTTATGGAAGGTAAAGCAGTCCTTTTTAAAGCATTTGGTGGAGTAGATGCCTTTCCAATATGCTTAGATACGGAAGATATTGATAAGATAGTAGAAGTTGTAAAGCTTATGGAGCCGTCTTTTGGTGGAATAAATTTAGAAGACATTAAAGCACCTGAGTGCTTTGAAATCGAAGAGAAATTAAAGAAAGTAATGAATATTCCAGTATTTCATGATGATCAGCATGGTACTGCGGTTATCGTTTTAGCAGCAATTATTAATGCATTAAAGCTTACCCATAGAAAGGCAGAAGATTTAAAAGTAGTTGTAAACGGAGCTGGAGCTGCGGGAACTGCTGTAACGAAACTCCTCCTCAGTTTTGGAGTAAAAGATATTGTGGTTTGCGATAGCAAAGGAGCCATATCT
>NZ_CALNCS010000248.1 GCF_937875145.1 Alkalibaculum bacchi
GTATTATCTCATAGATGGGACTTTATTTGTAGGTGTGCTGTATTTGATGGATACGTCTCAACTTCTTCTAAACAAGGAGTTACATAAAAATCTTCATCTTAAGGCAATCAAACCAGATGATGTAACTCTTACTTCAGCATTATTAAGATAAAATAGTTATAGCACAGGTAGACATTTCACTGTATAGAACTTAGTCTTACACTAAGGCACGTGGAATTTAGTCTCGCACACTATTTTCAGATGCCTGTTTGCTATGCAGTAAAACTATGTTTTTTGTGCTAATACAGACATTATAAGATAAAAAAGAGTTTTGTTAAGTTAAAAAGCAGACGTTAATTATGCAGAAAATAAGGAGTTATGAAAAACCAGAAGTTAGTTTTTCATTCAACCTTAAAGTATGTTGTAAGGCACTATGTTATTAAGCGCTTACGTTATATGTTCTTCAAAGTATGTACAACTACCATTAACACTTTCTATTTTTAAAAAACATTATAGAAATAAAAATAAGTAGACTCTCAATAATAATAAATAATAAAAAACTAGAAAATATCAGCAATTTTGGATTATTTAATAAAAAACTAAAATCTATTTTTTGTATTGTTAAGTATAATACTATGCCTATAATTATATTGAATATTATAAAAAAAGATGTAATGTTGATGTTAGTAATATAAATACTCGAAATACTTATTGATGACATTACATTCATAAGTATAAAACTAAAATACAAACATAATAAATATAATTCTATATCAGATCCATATAAAAAATAATCAGCTAAACAAAGAATTGATAGTATTGAAAGTAACACTATTGAAATTATAAAAAAACTAACGAAGTTACTTAATATAAAATTCTTTCTTTTTATTGGCATTGAAAGTATTCGCTTTAGAAAATCATTAGATGTTGTCTCTTGTAAAATTTGCACTGGTAACATAGAGGTGCTTAAGGGGAATATAATTAATCCAATTATATATAAACATATGCCTGGAGGTAAATTAAAATATATAAATATTATGCTAGCTAAAAATATTAATATATCAACATGCTTTAAATTTTTGATTTTAAAAATGCTCATGTTTTGGTATATTATTGCTTTCAAAAACAATCATCTCCTTTAATAAAAATGTGGATAAAATCTTCGAGAGACAGTTTATTATTTATGTTTTCAGAAGGTTTTCTCTTTTCTACCAAAACCTTAATGTCATATGGAGTTCTAATAAATTTGATTACCTCAAATTTTAACTTATCAATCTTTGTCAAATCATCTACAATTAAAATTTCGTATTTTTTATAAATCATTTTTTTATTTTCATCAAATATGATGGCTCCATTCTTAATTAATATAATTCGTGTACAAATTCTTTCGATATCGCCTATTATATGAGACGATAAGAATGCAGCAGATTTATTTTTTATAACATTACATTCTAAGAGGTTAAGAATATCTTTTCTTGAAAAAGGATCTAATCCAGATGTAGCTTCATCTAAAAAAAATATATCAGGATTTATAGAAAACCCTATTGCAAAATTCAATTTAACTTTCATTCCGTGAGAAAAATTAGAAATTCTTCTATTATGTGGTAATTCGAATAAATTATAATAATAATCAAATACATTTTCACTAAATGAATTATACATTAACTTAAAAAATGTTTTTATATTGGAATATTCAAAAAACTCTATTAGCAGAGGAGTATCAAATATGGTATATATTTTTTGTTTATATGATATTTCATTTGCTTTAATATCTTTATTCTCCCAATATACAGTACCTTTTGATGAATTCGTTATGTTTAATAATGTTTTAATTAAAGTAGATTTCCCTGCTCCATTTTCCCCAATCAATCCTATTATGTCTCCTCTATTAATATTGAAATTAATATTCTGCAAGTTAAAGTCTAGGAAGTCTTTATTTATATTATTTACTTTTAGTAGGTTTTTGCTTTGATTATTCACTCTTTAATCGCCTCCTAGTTGTTTTTGTAGTAAATATCAAATTATATATTATCTAAAGGATATCTTGTGTGACGATTATCGTACATTTGGGAAAAGTCACACAAGATATATTTAATAGATCATTAATTGTGCAATTTCATATTTTCTTAAATTCTTTATCTCATTTTTTATTGCAAACAACATCATTGCAATATGCATATCTAATCTTACTTTATGGATCTCTTATAATACTACTTTATATTGTTAATCTTATTTATTATGATACGTTATTATAATAAATAACTTTTCTGTTATTCAAAGTAAAACAAATCTTCGAACTTTTTATCTAAAGCAATGCATAAAATTAACGCTAGTTTGGCTGTAGGATTAAATTGTCCTGTTTCAATAGAACTAATTGTATTTCTGGATACTCCAATAAGATCGGCTAATTTTTGTTGAGACAATCCTAATTTAGTGCGCTGTTCTTTTAAATTGTTTTTTAGTATAAGTTTTTGCATTGTACCACATTCCTCATTGAATCATAATATTGTTTTAAAACTTGCAATGAATAATAAAAACATAGCTAAAGAGACAACTATACAAATCATTTTATATTTTGTCTCATTAGTGAACTTAAATTTCATATAAGAATTTGAAGACAAAAAACAAAAATACATTGAAGAGAGTCCATAATTAAAATCTAACGATTTTCCATAAAAATATTTAGTAAAAAAATTACCTATAATTAATATGCAAAAAATCACAAGCATATAATAGAATCCTCTTTTTATTCCTAATAAATTAGTATACTCCTCTCCTTCATCAAAATTTTCCATTCTACTTCTCTCTAATACACTTCTTTTATTCATATTCTAACCTCCTTGATTAACTATATATTATCATTGCCAAGTTTTATTGTCAATGCTTATTATTAATCAATAATATTCCTTCCGAAATTGCCAAGTTTTATTGTTGACAAGCTTTATGTGCAAGTGTATAATCGAATTAACAAGTTTTGTTGGCAAATTTAAACTTTGAATTATATTATAAGGAGCATATTGATGAAGAGATTTATAATAACGGCTATAATAGGAAGTTCGCGTGAGGAAGAATCTATTTCTAAAAGTATCGCTAAAAAGTTTTTAAAAAAATTCGAAAGCAATTTTACAGAAGTTGATATTGATTTCAAGGAGTATTCATTAATTGGAAATATTCAACTATGTACTGGTTGTATGCTTTGTTTCATCAAATAGGGACACATTTCAAGAGTTTGCTATTTTAATAAATTCTCGTACCACTTTTGGAGGATAGTGAGAGAAGCATGATAACCAATTAGATCTACTTTGTACCTTGATGGCCTTATTATATAAAAAAAAGGCAAAAAAAGATATGTCAAAAATACTATGTGTTTAATGAAAAATTAGTTAGTGGTAAGTTGATATGTAAAAGTAAATGTAGAACAAAACGCAAAGTTCATAAAAAGATCCGTAGTTTCGGATGTTTTATATGACTTTGCGTTTTTTATTGTTATAATGTGCTCAAATTTACTTTAGTACAATTCTTGTATCAGTAAAAGAAGTAGTTAGATATATCAACATTATTTAATCTACATTTAAATACATTTCATGTAGCACTAAGATAACAATAATGAAGATGAATGTCAATAAATAAATTTAAATGTTATAATAGAAGAAAGTCGTGATTAAAATATTGAAAAATGATTGACAAAAACAATTTTGGATACTAAACTAAAATAAAGTTCGCAGTCAAACATAATTTAATCTACTGAGTAATTAAACTTAATAATAAAAAATTTATATGGACTTTATACTATAGTTGAAATATATGATATTCATAATATTTTATAAATATCTATATATAAACAAGAGAGAAGGGAGGAAATTATATGTACTATGAATTGGTCATAACAATATTATTGAAAGATAACATTCACCTAGAAAATAGCTACGAATTTCTATCTACATTTTTAAATAAAGGAATGCTACAAGATGAAAAATTAAAAGAGTTGCACCAAGAAAATAAGTTCAAATTTTACAGCTATTCAAATCTTCAACCACTTGAAAGAGATAAAATATATAAGGAAGGAAGGATATATTATTTCAATCTTAGAAGTATTGATATAAGTTTTCTAGGAAGAATGAAAAGAGCAATCACTTATAAAAATCCGTATTGCAAAGTTATTTCAAGTGAAATCAAGACATGTAAACCTAAATATATATCAAAAATTGTTTCATTATCCCCTGCCGTTTCGACAATAGACAGTGGACGATATTGGGTTAAAGAAGATGGATTAGATTTAATTATGAGTCGTATTTGTTCGAACGGAAATAAAAAATATGAATCTTATTATGGAAAAGAAGTAGACAAAAATCATATCTTCGTAGAGAGTATTGTTCAGTTAAACAATTTTGCTATTAAGATTCCTTACAAAAATACCTTTTTACTTGGAAATAAATTTGAAATTGGCATTAAGAGTGATGAATTATCCCAAGCTATTGCAAAAATCGTACTGGGAACCAATTTATTAGAGAAGGGCTCAATAGGTTGCGGTTACTGCCTTTATAAATAAGAATAAGAGAGGAGGTAATTATTTGTGATTAATGATTTACTTCGGATTTTTCGAGGAGTAGAAGACATCGACAAAGTAGTCTCTGATAATTATATTATGAAAAATGGATTATATATGAAGGTAGAGTTCAACGGATCTATTACTTGCCTACTAATAAAAAATGATAGTATTATTGAAAACGACTTATATTTGTGGTTTAAAAAAGTAGATTATTATAGCCAATTAATCGACATGAATAAAGCTGTAGATACAGCGAAGAAGATACACAGCAACAATATCTATTCGTTTTTTGTAAAATGTAACATTCTGCCCGAAGTAGGAGATTCATTATCTGATAATCTTGAAAAGAATAAGAAGTTGCTGTCCTTTGAACAAGTTATAGAGGCTATTAATCGATATTATGACGCTTTACTTGAAAATAAAAAGGACAAAGTCGTGAATGAACTCTTGAAATCTGTGAATTTAGACGATATCAATATACATACATCAAATAATAATAGACAATTTTTAATTGATAACTTAGATGCTATAATTAATAGGATTAAGAAAATGGGTCTTGAAGAAAAGAACTTCTCTAACAAAGAATATATTAAAATATTTTTTGATGCCCCTATAGAAGAGTATATTAAAGAGTATAAGAGATATACAATTCCTAAAATTTTTAATAGCAATAAGTACAATATAATTGATAACGGTAAAGTGATGGGCTTAAGTAACGATAATATGGGCATGAATGATAAAAAGCCTTACCTGGAATTAAAATCTACGAAGTTTAAGGTACCTTTTCGTCTTACTTTAGAAGGAGCACTTGAAAGTAAAAAAATGTTTGATTGGCTTAATGCATTAAGCCATGATGGCAAACCTATCAATGTATTAAATATCCCATATGATTATAATTTTGATAGAGATTTAAGTGAGTGTAATGGCAGAAAAAGTTTATATATTTACAAAGAGCAGGAAAATGGTAAGACTGTTTTAAAAGATTTTGATTATATTCCATCAGAAATTAAATTGGAACAGCCATTTGAATACAAAAACTATCTGCAGATTAATAATTTTGAAGAAAAGGTAATTACCAATATTAAAGCATTGGAACAAATAGTAGATGAAATTTTCTACAATAATGAACTTAGGTGCAATTATTTTAGAGATGATTTAAAACCAAAGAAAAATGTAATAAGTTCGAGGTTTATCGATATCTTATTTGTGTCAAAGGAAGCTATGAGAAGTTATTTTCATAAAGGACAAGAATTAAGTTTAAAAGCTTGTCTTAAAAATATAACACTAGAGCTGATTTTAGACAAGATAATAGGTAAAGAAAAAATAAATTGGCGAGAGATAGCAACAGGTATTAATCTTAGATTCAATCTTTTAAGATATTTTAAAATAGGGGGGTATGAAGGGATGGGAGACAAAGTTATTAATTTGTACAATGGTCTCAGAGAAAAATTAAAATCAGCAGATCTGGTATCTATCGAAAGTAATGAAGAATATTATTTTGCAGTAGGGCAGTTGGCAAGGTATATTCTTGCACAAAGTGCTGGCGCTAATCCAAAGCATGATCTCTTAGAAGGGTTTATGAGGGCGAAAAATCCTAAGAGAATGAAGGATACTTTATTGGTTGCATATGAACATTACAGTCATGCAATACCTCTTAATTATAAGAGATTCAACTCATTATTAGCAATTGTTTTAGGATATGAAGTAGATGATAAAATTGATCAGGCAATATTCCTGGCTGGTGCAAGCTATGAAAATCTTCTTTTTGAAAAGAAAGATAAGAAAAGTGAGGAGGTAAAATCAAATGAAATTTAATAAGAGAGTATACGGTGTAGTTGGTATCAAAAGTATTATGTCTAACTGGAATGCAGATTTTACTGGGAGACCAAAGACTATTACAACAGGAGAAATTTTTGGTAGTGATAAAGCATTTAAATACCCAATAAAAAAATACTGGGAAAATCAGGGCGAAAAGATACTGTATATGAAGTCTTATCAGATAAATAAGGACAAGCTGCAACCCAAACAATTAAGTGAACGCTATCAAGAAATATTTGGTACAGCCATAAATGATAAAACGCCATCAAAAGAGGTTCTGAGTAATCTGTTTTCAGCAATAGATGTGTTGAATTTTGGGGCTACCTTTGCAGAAAAAAAACAAAACATAAGTATTACAGGCGCAGTACAGATAGGACAAGGGTTTAATAAATATAAAGATGTAGAAATTGAAACGCAAGATATTCTTTCTCCATTTAGAAATTCTACAAAAGAAGATGCAGATGCATCATCTTTGGGTAAAAAAATCGTTGTAGATGAAGCGCACTATATGTATCCTTTTTCAATAAACCCTAAGAATTATGATGTATTTAAAGATGTAATAGATAATTTTGAAGGATATACTGAGGATGCTTATAAAAAATTTAAGAAGGGATGCTTAGTTGCAGCCACAGGATTTAATACCAATAGTAAATCTGGAAGTGAAAATGAATTTGCTATATTTATTGAGGTAAAAGAAGAAGAACAGTTATATTTAGCTAATCTAGATTCCTACATATCTTTTATTAAGAATACAGGCGACAAGGATATCATCGATATAACTGAGTTAAAAGAAATGTTAAGAAAAATCGAAGATAAAATTCACAATATTGAAATTTATTACAATACGCATACGGTTCAGATAGATACGACGGGATTAAAATGTAATGCATACGATATCTTTGATGAAGTTAAATAGGCCATGGAAAGGGCTGATATAGTTGGATATAAGGGCTATTAAATTTAGACTCTCAGGACGCAGTGCAATGTTTAAAAAACCTGATGTGAATAGCTACGCATATTTTACCTATAATAATATTCACAAAGTAGCACTATTAGGACTATTAGGAGCGATTATAGGACTAAAGGGGTATACACATCAAACATCAGATTATCCTGAATTCTATGAAAAACTATCTAGCTTAAAAGTTGCAATAGTTCCTGATTTAGAGAAGAAGGGTATATTCTCAAAGAAAATACAAAATTTTAACAATAGTGTTGGATATGCATCTAGTGAACAAGGTGGTAATCTAATTGTTCGAGAGCAATGGTTAGAAGATCCTCAATGGGATATATACATCCTTGAAGATTCAAGCGAAGATTATAATAAAATTAAGAGAAATCTTCAAGAAGGTAAGACAGAGTATATTCCATACCTAGGTAAGAATGATCATCCTGCAGTGATTGATGATGTTGCAGAAGTACGCTTACATAGAGAGGACACGAACTTCATTGACTCACTAGTTGTAACTGACAAGATAGTTTTAGGTAATAAAACGAAAAAAACTAGAGAAGTCTCTTATATATTTAAAGAGGTTGTACCTACTGGAATGAATAAGGACTTTAATTTTTATGAATATAAACAATCTTGTTTGACTAATCTTGATTATATAGGTTTAGTAGATGGCTTTGTATATTCACATGAGAATTATAATCTATTCTTCTTTTAACAACAAGAGGTCGTTAACAGGACGACCTCTTATTTAGATTCAATAAATGAGGTGAATTCATGTATTTGAAATATGAGAATTATATTAAAGGAGATAGTATTCTATTTGCTCATACTCAAAACGGTAAATCAAAAGAAACATTATTAGAGCATATGGAAACCACAAAAAAATATTTTGAAAAAATTAATGAAGAAAAGAATATTAAGGGAATAATTAAAGAAATTATAGATTGTATACAATGTGAGCAATTAGATGATGAGTTTATGCTTACCAAGGAAGAAAAAGAATTTATATTTACAATGTTTATAAATGCAATTTACTTACATGATCTTGGAAAGATAAATCCATACTTTCAAAAGAAAAAGATGAATAATTTTGAAAGCTTAACGGACACAAGTGGCAATACAGAGCATTCTATTATTTCAGCATTAGTCTTTCTCGATATTTTCATTGACCAAGTACAGGAAAAGGATCTAAGGCCGATTATCGATATTTTTGCATATAGTTTTGCTTACCAAATAGCAAGGCATCATTCAAATTTAAAAAATCTAGTTGAAGATGAATTTTTATCATCTCTATCTACGCATAGAAACAATAAATACTTCGTGCATTATAGGAGAGAGTTAGATGTAGATAGATTGGTGAATATAGAAAGTATTTTTAACGATCGAGAGCGAATGTATGAAATTTATCAAATTAAAGAAAAAAATTTTTATATTTTAAATAAGCTACTATATTCACTAATCGTTTCTTGTGATTATTATGCAACTCATGATTATATGAATAGTCATGAAGTTTCCATGGAAGGCATAAGAAATATTAAGGAGCTTAGAAAATCTTATGAGTCTTCAGATATTGCACAGAAAATTAGAGCAAGTGAAAAAGGAGATATTGTTTTAGAAGAAAATGATATTAATAAATTACGTACCGAAATATTTTTAGAAGCCGAGAGAAATATTATCCGCGAAAAAGATAAATCTATTTTTTATTTAGAAGCACCAACTGGTAGTGGTAAAACCAACACTTCTATTAATTTAGCACTAAAATTATTGGAAGAAAACCAAGAATTGAAGAATATATTTTATATATTTCCATTTAATACTTTAATTGATCAAACAGCGGAGAATTTTAAATACTTTGTAGATGGTAAGGACTATATAAAGGTCAATTCTATTACTCCAATTATTCCTTCAAAAGATAGTAAAAACTATGAAAATTATGAAGGAATGTTAGATTATGAAAAGGCATACTTGGATTATCAATTCATGCATTATCCAATTGTATTGACTTCTCATGTTAATCTATTTACAAGTTTATTTGGTATAGGCAGGGAATCAAATCTTTTACTTCATAGAATGTGCAATAGTGTCATTATATTAGATGAAATTCAGGCATATCGGAACAGCATATGGAGACCAATTATTGAAATGCTTGAATCTTATGCTTCATTATTACACATTAAAATAGTCATCATGTCTGCAACCCTTCCTAGACTGGATTGGCTTTTAGAAGATAAAAGAGAGATTAAAGAAGTTGCAACATTGATAACAAATAGCAGAAAATATATTCAACATCCATTGTTTAGAGGTAGAGTTAAAATATCTTATGAGTTATTGGAGAAGGGCAAAATAGACCTTGATTTCCTAGTGGAAAAAATAGTAGATGTTCATAATAATAATAGAGATAAAAAAATATTAGTGGAATTTATTAAGAAAAGTACTGCAATAGAATTCTATAAGAAAATAAAAGACAAGCTAATAGAGAATAACAATACAGATATTGACGGGTTATTACTTGAAATAAATGGAGACGATAATAAACATAGGAGAAATAAAATAATCGAGAAAATCAAAAATAGTAAACCGTCAATTGTAATTGCAACACAGGTAATAGAGGCTGGAGTCGACATAGATATGGATATTGGATTTAAAGATATTTCTGTATTTGATTCTGAAGAGCAATTTTTAGGACGAATTAATAGATCTTGTAAACGACTAGGGAAGGCATACTTTTTTGATTATGATAACCCAGCTGATGTATACAGAAAAGATTTACGCCTACTTGCTTCTCTAAAGGATATAGAAATGCAGGAAACATTAATTACGAAAAGTTTTGACGAATACTTTAATATTGTTTTAGAAAAATTAAAAGAAAAGAGTAAAGAATATAATGAGAATAATATCTTAACTCTTTATGAAGATGCGCTATATCTTAGATATGAAAAAGTAGAATCGAAATTGCAGTTAATAAATGATATTAGTATCCAAATATTTGTTAATGTGGATATAAAGATAGATGATCGATTATACATTGGCTCTGAAGTATGGAAAAAATATAAAAAACTATTGTCTGATAGGACGATGTCCTATGCTCAAAGAAAAATTGCATTGTCTCAGCATTACGAAATCATGGATTACTTTACATATAATATAATAATAAATAAAACGAATCAATTAGCAATTAAAAATGGAGAAGAAATAGGTGGCATTATTTATTTCAACGAGAGTGACCATTTTATTATCGATGGAAAGTTAGATAGGTCAAAATTTTATGAATATAATCAGGATATGATATGGTAGAGATAACAGGCACAGTAATGAACTATTTTTTT
Organism: Alkalibaculum bacchi; assembly: GCF_937875145.1. Classification (GTDB taxonomy): domain Bacteria; phylum Bacillota; class Clostridia; order Eubacteriales; family Alkalibacteraceae; genus Alkalibaculum; species Alkalibaculum bacchi_A. The sequence goes on from NZ_CALNCS010000248.1 coordinate 10,625, forward strand.
CATTGCCATAGGCAGTGTTGGTTGTTTTATAATCGAATTAATTTAGAAGACAATTCAGAAGACGTTCATATTGGGAAAATTCTTCATGAAATAAAGAGTAAAGGAAAGAACACGGAAATAGTTGTTGATAGTGTTAAGTTGGATAAAATTACGGATGAGTATGTAATTGAATTGAAGAAATCAGATGCGGATTTGGAAGCAGCTAAAATGCAACTGGCATATTATTTATTTATTTTGTCCAGAAAGGGCATCGATCGTGTTGGCAAGTTACAGGTAATTGAAAAAAATAAGCAGGAGAAGACAATTCATATAGTAATTCTTAACGATGAAATGATCCAAAAAATTGAGAAGGTATTAAGTGAAATAAAACTACTACTAACAAAAGAAAATCCACCTGAGCCAGTGGTGAAAAAGGGATGCAAAAAATGCGCATATTATGAATACTGTTTTTTGTAAATAAAATAGGCTGAATAATTACTCTAGGAGGAGATATTTTGAAGGAAGAAACAAGATATATTTTTTCTAAGGGAGATTTAATGCAAAAAGACTTATCTATTGTGTTTAAGAACGAAAAAGGAAACAATTATTTACCAATAAAAGATATCAGAGAGTTGTATTGTATGAACGATATTACTTTAACAACTAAATTTCTAAGTTTATTATCAAAGGCTAGAATTGTAGTGCATTTTTTTGATTATTATGGCCATTATGTAGGAACATTTTATCCAAAAGAAAACTTACTAAGTGGAAAACTTCTACTTAAACAGGCTGAAAAATATAATTCGGATCGATTATATATAGCAAAAGCAATTGTATTAGGAATTTCAAAAAACATTCATAGTCTTCTCTATCATTATTATCGTCATGATAAAAAAGAGTTAAAGCCGTTTCTTGATTGGTTGAAAGTGGACGTACCTAAGCAACTTAATAAAGCGACAAAGATTAATATGATATTAATGATAGAAGGAAACATATGGTTACAGTTCTATCAGAGTTTTTCATGTTTTTTGCCAAACGATTTTATAATGAATAAGAGAGTGAGAAGACCACCTGATAACCCTATCAATGCTTTGATTTCATTTGGAAATACCCTTTTGTATACAAAGACAATTACTCAAATTTACCATACTCATTTAAATCAAACAATTTCTTATTTACATGCCCCTAGCGAGGGAAGATTCTCTTTAAGTCTTGATCTAAGTGAGGTTTTTAAGCCAGCTATCGTTTTTAGAACGATATTTGATTGTATCAATAATAGAAAGATAACAGTAGAAAAGCATTTTATTAAAGAATTAAACTATTGTGTATTAAATGAAGAAGGAAGAAAGATATTTGTTAGGGCATTTGAAAATAGAATGAATAATGTTTTTATGCATAATAAGTTAAAGAGAAATATTACATATAAGCAAGCTATAAAAATTGATGGATATAAATTAATTAAGTATATACTAGAAGATAAGGAGTTTATTCCATTTTCCATGGAGAATATGCAATGAAAAAAATTAATTATAATTATGTTTTTTTATTCTATGATATTGGTGAAAAAAGAGTGAATAAGGTGTTTAAAATATGTAAGAAATATTTAACGCATCACCAAAAATCTGTATTTAGAGGACATATAACTCCATCAAAAATTATTGCACTGAAAAATGAATTGAGTAAAGTTATAAATAAAGATGAGGATTTTGTATCAATAATAAAATTGTTGAATCAAAGTAGCTTTGATGAGGAGACGATAGGTACTGATATTAAAAAGGCAGAAGATTTAATATTATAATTTTCTAAGTAGATATTTATATAAGAATTATTGGATGATTTATAAATAAAGGGTTTTAAAAGATGTTGAAATTAAGAAATAATATGGAGATTAACATTACAAAAATAGAAGATTTGATACTATAGTTTTCCAAGTATGTATTTAAATAAGAATGATAAAATGCTTATAAATAAAGAATCTTAGAAGAAATTTAAATAAGAATAATAAAAATAGTCTGCTTGGAAAAAATATTTCGGTATACGCTAAACATCTTGAAATATATCGTTTGTAGATAATTTAGATGATATACTATAATAGAGAAAAGCTTATAAAAGCTGGCCTTGAACAGAAACAAGGATTGTATTTAAATAATCACCTACTTACATAAAAGACGATGTAAAACTCCCTTGAACAGAAACAAGGATTGTATTTAAATGCAGATACGACCAAAGCAATACACATTGACCATATCCTTGAACAGAAACAAGGATTGTATTTAAATTATAATAGAGTCATACGCATCAATAGTCCTAAATTCACTTGAACAGAAACAAGGATTGTATTTAAATAGCTGTTTATGATGCGTTCTTTGAACAAGTCATAGTACTTGAACAGAAACAAGGATTGTATTTAAATGGCAAGAAAAGCGGGTTCATGGTATTACTTAGAAGACTTGAACAGAAACAAGGATTGTATTTAAATCATTTAAAAAGGCTTTTAGTAATGCTAGTTTTGTGACTTGAACAGAAACAAGGATTGTATTTAAATCCTTTACTATCTGTATCTGGGATCATATCAAGCCAATCTTGAACAGAAACAAGGATTGTATTTAAATATTTCTAAATCTCTATAAGTCAAACTATTATAATGACTTGAACAGAAACAAGGATTGTATTTAAATATGAAAAAGAGTTTAACCATTTTCTAGACTTATTGTTCTTGAACAGAAACAAGGATTGTATTTAAATCAGATGATGACGGAGTAGGCACGCCTTTATTAAATCCTTGAACAGAAACAAGGATTGTATTTAAATAGTGTTGATTTAACATGGACACCGTGGGAAGAAGTACTTGAACAGAAACAAGGATTGTATTTAAATCTGCCTTTGACATCTAAAAAACTATTCAAGTCATTTACTTGAACAGAAACAAGGATTGTATTTAAATAGAGTTTTACTTTCCTCTCTCATAGCATCTATAGCTCTTGAACAGAAACAAGGATTGTATTTAAATCTATGAGTGGGGAACGATTTCGTGATAAAGCGAATACTTGAACAGAAACAAGGATTGTATTTAAATTGATTTTGATTTAGATAGAATTGCATTACCTTTATCCTTGAACAGAAACAAGGATTGTATTTAAATATACTCAAACAAATGGTTCTATGCTTTTGTAACAAAGCTTGAACAGAAACAAGGATTGTATTTAAATTACTCTCCCTCATAATAAATTGGCAAACCGAATGGCACTTGAACAGAAACAAGGATTGTATTTAAATGTGGGGGACAAAACCCATCAGAAAATTTACATTCTACTTGAACAGAAACAAGGATTGTATTTAAATTTGCCTTTAACATCTAAAAAACTATTCAGATTATTCTTGAACAGAAACAAGGATTGTATTTAAATAATCTATGAATTAATGTATAAAAACGGATTATCAATCTTGAACAGAAACAAGGATTGTATTTAAATAAAATGAAAAAGACGTGTAACAACTGCGAATGTTGTACTTGAACAGAAACAAGGATTGTATTTAAATCAATATTGCGATAGTATATCTTTTGTTATCTGCACTCCTTGAACAGAAACAAGGATTGTATTTAAATATCGTAACTGCTTTTCTATTAACTCATTTATTCCTGCTTGAACAGAAACAAGGATTGTATTTAAATCGCTCTGATATCTCTGTATTTATCGACATCATCAGTCTTGAACAGAAACAAGGATTGTATTTAAATAACTCAACTTTCCCAGCTTAAATTCGCAAACATTGCCTGAATAAATAAGGCTT
>NZ_CALNCS010000249.1 GCF_937875145.1 Alkalibaculum bacchi
ATTTACCAGGTGATAAAAAAACATTAATTATTGGTGATAACTGTGAAATTGGTGCAAATGCAGTTGTAATTAACGACGTACCCGATAATTGCACAGCCGTAGGAATTCCCGCTAGAGTAATACGCCATGATAAACCTATAAATGATTTTAATAAACATAAAGCTGAAGCAAATTCGTAATTGGATTCTATTGCGAAGTAACTAAATTTTAAGAGGCTCTCGAATCGAGGGTCTCTTTTTAATGTAAAGAGGGTGATAAATTGATTGTAGTTAAGGATAAAAACCTATCCGACATAGGCATACTTGAAAACGCTTATGGCGTTAGGGTTAAAAGGCTCACGAATGAATTGTGGACAGCTACTTTTTCTCTACCTAAAACAGACCCAAAGAATAGTTTGTGTGACCATTTAAATTATATCGAGATCACATCTTCATCTGGTAGATATTATGGTTTATATCGCATCATGCCTACGGAGACTATAAAAAGTGCGAATGACGACAGCATAACTTATTCTTGCGAGCACGTCTTTGCCACGCTCCTAGATGATGTAATAGATGGTTATTACCAATTTAGTGGCTATTCAACGAGACAAGTATTACAAGGTATATTAGATCTGTAAGAAACTAAAAGATGGGTTCTTGGTCAGGTAGACTTTAACTATTACTTTGAATACAGCTTCGAGAATGAAAATGGATTGTTGGCACCAATATTAAGCATACCAATGCCATTCAGCGAAGCATATGAATTTACTTTTGACACGCAGGTTTACCCCTGGGAACTAAATCTTATACGAGCTTCAGATGATGTTAAAGCGGAGATCCGATGGGGTAAGGACATGATAGATTTCAGTAAAGTATCAGATCCGACGAACATTGTTAACTGGCTTATCCCAAAAGGATCCGGTGAGGGTGTGAATCAGCTTGATATAGCTAGGATAAACGGTGGATTAAGATATATAAAAGACGATGAGAGTATTGCGAAATGGGGCAAGAGAAGCTATATATGGATTGACAAAAAAGCGGAAGATGCAGAAACTCTGCTGGCCAATGCGCAATCTTTACTTAACCAATGGAAGGAACCTAAGATTAGTTTTGAGGTTGGCAGCGCTGATTTATCCATTCTGCCAGAATACGCAGGTGAAGAAAAGGTATTGAATGGGGTTACGCGAATTATCGTAGATGATGAAGAATACTTGGCTAGAATTATCGGTGAGGAGATAAAAGATATATCAAGGGAATTTGAAGTTGAGTATCAGATTAACAATAAAGTCTCGGATATAGCCACTACCCAAGCGGACACAGAACGAAAAATCCAGGTCAATGAAGCTTATAGCCAGGGAGCAACCAACGTAATGACATTTTCCAACCAGGATAACTGTGATGCTGCAAACCCTGTAGTCATCCCGTTTTATATTGATGACGATATTGTCAATGTGAACACCTGTGATTTATCATTTCGCACACGACCATACAAGGCTTATTCTAAGAGTGTTGCTGGCGGAGGAATGGAAACAACCACATCTAAAGAGGGCTCATTACCACTATTACAGATAAACACAAGCATATCAGAGGCTTATAGTGGAGATCATAGGCACAAGGTGACAATCGGCTCTGGGTGGGCAACTCATACTCATCCAATTGATCTACCGGATCATACACATGACCTAGTATTCGGTATAAGCATACTGGATAAGGTGGTACCCAGTGCGCTAACAATTACGGTTGACGGACAACAAATGCCAGAGAACAGTTTAAATGCTGATCGGTTAAGCGTTATAGACTATCTAACAAAGCAAAACGGTAAAGTAACAAGAGGGTTGCACGAGATAACGATTAGGCCATCGACGGACGGAATTGCAAGAATTGAAGCTAATGTAATATTGAGAGTATTTATACAGAGCAGGATAGGCGGTGTCTATTAGGCTCTTTTTTAAATTAAAGAAAGAAGGTAATTGAATGGAAAAAGTATCAACAGCAAAAGTAACTGTACTTACCGTAATTGGAGCGATTGGCAGTTTTATTGCTAACTTATTCGGAGGATGGACAAACGATTTGGCGACATTAGTTATCATGATGGGCATTGATTT
>NZ_CALNCS010000250.1 GCF_937875145.1 Alkalibaculum bacchi
CTATTAATCCCTTTAGTAGTAATAATTTTCATATTGATGAAGAAGATATCTTCTTTAATTGGCACAATATGGATTTATGGGTCAATCTAACAATAGATTTAAAATTTGAACTCCAAATCCTAATAAAAACCGACCATATGAATGAATCTACATTTTACAGTATTATGAGCAAATTTATCGATCATAGCATCTACCGCTACGGTATAAAGATTATAAAAAAATGGACATTCATTAATAGCGGTGACACCGCTTTCTACCAAAACCCTATGCTCATCGATAATCTAATCAAAGAGAAAATCAAAAATGCCAAGCTTAAATATGTTCTTGAGCTATAGAGGCTGCTAAGTTTTTACTATTTTGACAGTATAATAATTGGATTTATTGCGCATAATAAAATAATATCAAAATACGTATTTTAAGATTATAACAGATATGAATAAGGAGACTTACAATGAAAAAGGATCGATTTTATTTGACTCCTGCAGAAATCTCTTTAGAAGCCATTGAAACAGGTGTCAAAAAAGTAAAAACAAGCACAATAAATCAAATTGTTTTAGCCATTTTAGCAGGAGTGTTTATTGCCTTTGCCGCAGAAGGCTCTAATATGGCAACTTTTAATTTACTAAGTAAACCTGAAACCTATGGATTAGGAAGAGCCTTAGCTGGAACCTTATTTGGAACAGGCCTTATGTTAGTTGTCGTGGCAGGAGGGGAACTTTTTACAGGGAATGCTCTTATTATAGCTGGAGTATTAGAAAAAAGGATTAAAATCACCCAACTTCTTCACAACTGGCTCTTCGTCTACCTTGGCAATTTTATAGGCTCTATGCTTATTTCCTTTATGATGAATGAGTCTACTTTATTTAATAGTGGAAATTATGGTCTAGGAAGTATGACAATACAAATTGCCTATGGAAAAATCTCATTAGGATTTATGCCCGCTTTTTATCTTGGAATCATGTGCAATTGGCTCGTATGTTTAGCTGTGTGGATGGCTTATGCCTCTAAAGATATGATCGGTAAATTATTTGCGGTATTTTTCCCTATACAGCTTTTTGTCACCTCAGGCTTTGAACACAGTGTTGCAAATATGTATTATATTCCTGCAGGCATTATGGCAAAGTCTAACCCGAATTGGGCAATGTCTTCTCAGTTAACCACAGAACAATTAACAAACTTAAATTGGGTTACTTTATTTACTCGAAATCTCATACCCGTCTCTTTAGGTAATATCATTGGAGGAACCATATTTGCAGCCGGCGCCTATTGGTTTGTATACGTAAGAAATAACCCAGATCGAATTATTCCTGATAAGACTGAGGATGAGTAGCTGCAGTTATTAGCTATTGAAATTTTATATTTCTCAGTGGGTATTGCGTTGCGGGATACAGAAAGCGAAAAATTTGCATCACTACTCTTATGGTCTAATTACCATTCAATGCTTTCTACATCCAAGGGATTTTTATTTATTTCAATGGAATTAATCTTTCCGCTCTTTACTCGAATCACTTTATCTCCTATATCGGTCAAGGCTAGATTGTGAGTAATGATTACCACCGTCATTCCTGAACTTCTGCACGTATCTTGTAAGAGTTTTAATATGGATTTACCTGTCTTATAATCTAGGGCACCTGTAGGTTCATCGCACAAGAGGAGCTTTGGATTTTTTGCTAATGCTCTAGCTATCGCTACTCTTTGTTGTTCTCCTCCAGACAGTTGAGAGGGAAAGTTATTCTTTCGATCTTGCAAACCTACACCAGATATAACCTTCTCAATATTTAGAGGATTGTGGCTTATTTGAGTAGCTAATTCTATATTTTCTTTTGCTGTTAGATTTGGCACTAAATTGTAAAATTGAAAGACAAAGCCTATATCATGTCTTCTATAATTAATTAATTCTTTAGAATTAAATTTGCTTATTTCAACATCATCTACAAATACATTTCCGGAAGTAAGTCCATCCATTCCACCTAAAATATTGAGTATGGTGCTCTTCCCTGCACCGCTAGCTCCCGCAATAATAACAAATTCGCCTTTGTCTATAGCAAAATCTACTCCAGATAAAGCTTCAATGTCTACTTCACCCATTTTGTATATCTTTTTTACATTTTTAAACTCGATATATTTTTTCATCATGTCCTCACTTCCTCTTATTATTCTCGTAGTCTATTATTACGTCTATAAAAGCTTTTCCATAACGGGTCATCTTTACTTCTCCTACTCCTGATACACCTAAAAATTGGCTCTCTGTAGTAGGTCTTAGTTGACACATAGATCGAAGGGTAGCATCACTAAATATGATAAAGGCAGGAACCCTTTGCTTCCCCGCTATTTGACCTCTCAATTGGCGTAAAGCTTCAAAAAGCCCTTCATCTACTTCTTTGTAAACAGCGCTCTTCTGCTTTTTATATTTTGATTGTTCTACCGTCAAATCCTCAACTTCTTCTGCAATCTTCATAGTCAAGATATGTTCCTCATTCATAAAATCCATTGCCTTTTCAGTAACGCCTACTGTAGGAAACTCTGAGTTTGTGATGGATAAATACTTGTTAAGAACTAAAAAATTGATGATGCTACGAAGTTTTTTTTCAGTCAAACTAGCGCAAACACCATAGGTGGGCAATTGATCTAAATTTAAGCGAAGAATCTTCTTTGCCTTGCTACCTCTTAGGGTATCGATAATTACCTTGATGCCAAATCTTGAATGAGCACTGTTTATGCAAGAGATGATTTTTTTTGCTCTTTCTGTAATATCAATTTCTTCAAAATTGTTCATACAATTAGAGCAATTACCACAATGATTTTCGCTCTTATCATCAAAATAATTTAATATGTACTCCCTTAGGCAATCTCTAGTATGACAGTAATAAGTCATAATTTTCAAACGTTCCCTATCTTTTTCTTTCACCAATTTAGATGTTTCTTCATCTAGCTCTTCGTTTTGGCTACCGTGCTCAATTAAAAATTGGTTGGTCATTACATCTTGTCCATGATACAACAAAATGCAATCAGCTGGCTCCCCATCACGCCCTGCTCTCCCCGCCTCTTGATAATAAGACTCTAGATTTTTAGGCATATTATAATGAATGACAAATGATACATTAGACTTGTCAATGCCCATGCCGAAGGCATTGGTTGCAACCATAATTGGACTATTGTCGTAAACAAAAGCCTCTTGATTATTTTTACGCTCTTGATCCGATAATCCTGCATGATAGCGAGTAGCTTTATACCCATCTAGATTTAGATTATTACACACTTCTTCTACATTTTTTCTCGTAGCGCAATAGATGACGCCACTCTCACCTGAATGAGCTTTTAGAATCTTCAAGACTTCTGCGTATTTATTACTTGGTTTTCGCACTGCAAAAAATAAATTAGGTCGATCGAAGCCTGTGGTCGTAACATTTGGCTTTTTTAGTTGTAAAATATGAATGATATCCTCTCTTACTTCTTCCGTAGCCGTTGCAGTAAAAGCGCTAATAATAGGACGAGATGGAAGCAAATGAATAAATTCCTTGATTTTTAAGTAGCTGGGTCTAAAATCCTGCCCCCATTGAGATACACAGTGAGCCTCATCAACGCTAATCATAGAGATTTTGTTTTCACTGGCGAATTCTAAAAATTGCGTAGTTGTCAATCTTTCCGGCGCAACATAAATAATTTTATAGCGGCCTTCCTTTGCATATCGTAATGCAAGAGAATATTGCCTATTTGACAAGGAACTATTTAAAAAAGCTGACGGTATTCCAGCTTGATTCAATGTGGTTACTTGATCTTTCATTAAAGATATAAGAGGCGAAATCACCAAAGTAATTCCTTCTAATAAGACAGCAGGTATCTGAAAACAAATAGATTTTCCTGCACCAGTAGGCATAATGCCCACAGTATCCTTTCCTTGAAGTATACTATCAATAAGCTCCTCCTGCCCCATCCGAAACTGTTCATAACCAAAATATTCTTTTAACACCCCATACTTATCTTTTATCATATGACCGCTCCTTAGTGCATTTCATCATATGATTATATCATACTAAGGTGGTAAGCTTATCACCTTAGTAATCAGGTATATAATCATGATCTATCGTAACTACGCAATTATAACATGAATCTATTTCTTTTACTTTATCATCGATGATTTCTATCAATTCTTCATTGCTGTATTCAAAGCTATATGGCACGACTACATCAAAAATAAGATTAGAATGGCTTACTCCCCATACTACCCGAAAATCGTGTAAACTCAATTCTCCAGAGATATTATTGATTGTTTTTATTACTTTTTCTCTCAATTTATTTGTCTTTTCGTCACTTGTAATAATAGGGTCTAGGTGAATGACTAGATTGATTCCTTCTTCTTTCATGAAATTTCGCTCAATATTGTCAACAATATCGTGACTGACCATAACATTTTTTTCTGCTGGAACTTCGCAGTGCACTGTCACAAAAATTTGACCTTCACCATAGCTATGCACTTGCAAATCATGTAGTGACACAATACCATCATAGGACAGTATTTTCTGATAGATATATTCTACCAATTCTTCTGATGGAGCGGTTCCCAACAAAGGGCTCACTGTATCCATGATTAATTTTATGCCACTGATGATGATTAAAATGGCTACCACGAGACCTAAATACCCATCTAAATTAAAGCCAGTATAATACGTGATTATAATACCTAAGAGAACTACTGCTGTAGATAAGATATCGTTTCTACTATCTATAGATGTAGCTATTAAGGTAGTGGAATCAATTAATGTGGCTATCTTTTTATAAAACAAGTATTGCCACAGCTTTCCAAGTATTGCCACAATCAATACACCTATAGAGATCATGCTAAATTCCGCTTCTTGAGGGTGAAGAATTTTGTCAAAGGCGTTTTGAAATAATTGAAATCCTAAAAAGCAAATTAAAAAGGATACAATCAATCCAGAAATATACTCCATTCGAGCATGACCGTATGGATGTTCTTTATCTGCCGGCTTTCCAGATATCTTAAATCCAATTAAAGTAATAAAAGATGAACTAGAATCCGATAAATTATTAATGGCATCTGCTGTGATGGCAATACTATTAAAAACAACACCTACAGCAATCTTAATGGCAAATAGAATTAAATTTGTAACAACGCCAACTATGCTGGCAAATTTACCATACTGCTGACGCACTTTTGAATTTGTGGTGTTTCTATAGTCCTTCACAAATAGTTTTATAAGAATATTAGTCAAATACAATTCCCTCCATATGAATTTATTACATAAAAGATACTGTCTCCTATTATACTATTTTATACTGCAAATATTCGAGTAAAAGAACAATTATTGAGTTATTATTGAACAATGGTTAAACGATTGTTATTAAATCGTGCATTTTGCGTTCTCAATCCTACATTGTTTTATTTTTCCACCTTCGGTAGACAAAATAAGACACCACTGACAAAAGAACAGTTCCCACTAAGGCAATTATAAATTCAGGTGAGCTAGGATTTGAAATGGCCGTGCCCATAAAAGTTGCAGCTAACATACCAGGAAAAATCCCCAACAAAGATCCTAAAATATAGGGTGTAAATTTTAATTTAAAAGAGCCTAAAAGCATACTCACTAGATCACCAGGTAGCACGCTTACGACTCTTAAAAAATAAGAATAAAACCATGGATTTTGAACGATAGACATCTTAGTTACGTCGTCAAATTTTTTATGCTTTCTCATGATCTTCATAACAAAACCTCTGCCCACAAATTTTCCAATAAAATAAGGAATCACAGATGTGACAAAGGAGCCAATAATATTAACCATAATTGCCCACAATGGCGAAAAAAGCATACCCGCACTTATATTTAAAACAATTAGAGGAAAGACAATCGAAATAGACTTTAAAGCGTATAATCCAATTAAAATACAGGCTGCAAGAAATGGGTTTTCAGGTGTGTATTTTACAATATCCGCCACACTGATATCTTTAAACTGAAATCCAACAACAATCCCAATGATAATCAGAGCAATGGGCAGTATTTTAATAAACCTTAATAATGATTGTGTGGTCTTGCGTTCCATCTTCTATACACTCCTTATATAAATAGCTTGCCCAAATGGAAGTTGGTTAAACCGTTTGACAGAATGTGCACTTCGCAAACAAAGTCATCTAGAGCGAAGCGAAGATCCCCTACGAACGAACTATCAAAGTATATACTATATAATACAAAAATTTTATATCAATTAAACAATGAAAAATGAACATTGAATAGTACAAACATACAACACCTTACATGGTCTGATTATAACTTTTCCTTGTTCACTACTCACTGCGACATAAGTCGCATATTTGCTGACCACCTAATAAAAAAAGAGCAAATCACTAAGTGACTCGCCCCTTATCTATTTACTCTTCTATTCCAGGTAATTGTAAGATTGCGCCTTTGTCTGCAGATGTTACTAGATGTGCGTAACGAGCTAAGTAACCTGTTGTCACTTTTGGTGCTCTTGGTTTCCAGTTTGCCCTTCTTTTTTCTAATTCTTCCTTAGATACTTCAAAATCAATGGTATTTGCATTGATGTCGATTTTGATAAGATCCCCTTCTTCAATCAAGGCGATATTTCCTCCTACTGCTGCTTCTGGAGAAACATGGCCAATAGATGCACCCCTAGAAGCTCCACTAAACCGACCATCTGTAATTAGAGCAACAGTGCTACCTAATCCCATGCCTGCAATGGCTGAAGTTGGATTTAACATTTCTCGCATACCTGGACCACCTTTTGGACCTTCATATCGGATGACTACTACATCTCCAGCTACAATTTTTCCGTCCTTAATAGCTGTAATGGCATCTTCCTCACAGTCAAATACTCTAGCTGGACCTTCGTGTTTCATCATTTCAGGGGCAACAGCAGATCGTTTTACTACGCAAGAATCTGGAGCTAAATTCCCCTTTAATACTGCGATTCCACCTGTTTCACTATACGGTTTTTCAATCGGTCGAATGACTTCCGGATCTGTATTGATACAATCTTTTATATTTTCTCCAACAGTTTTACCTGTACATGTTATTAAATCCGTCTTAATAAGTTTTTTCTTATTTAATTCATTCATGACTGCGTAAACGCCACCTGCTTCATTTAATTCTTCAATATAGGTGTGTCCCGCAGGAGCTAAATGACATAAGTTTGGCGTTCTAGCACTAATTTCATTTGCAATATCTAGGTTTAGCTTTACTCCTGATTCATGAGCTATAGCTGGTAAATGAAGCATGGTATTTGTGCTACATCCAAGAGCCATATCTACAGCTAATGCATTCATAAAAGCATCTTCTGTCATAATATCCCTTGGTTTAATATCTTTTTCTAGTAATTCCATGATTTTCATTCCAGCATGTTTTGCCAATTGAATTCGTGCAGAGTATACAGCTGGAATGGTTCCATTTCCTTTAAGCGCCATTCCGATCACTTCTGTAAGACAATTCATACTGTTTGCAGTATACATACCAGAGCAAGATCCACAAGTTGGACAAACTTTGTTTTCAAATTCTTCTACATCCTCAAGGCTCATCTTTCCTGCACTATAAGCGCCTACTGCCTCAAACATAGAAGATAAACTAGTTTTTTGTCCTTTTACTCTCCCTGCTAACATAGGGCCACCACTTACAAAAATCGTAGGAATATTAACTCTAGCGGCCGCCATTAATAGGCCTGGAACATTTTTATCGCAATTAGGTACCATAACCAGTCCATCAAAAGCGTGAGCCATTGTCATCGCTTCTGTAGAATCAGCGATTAAATCTCTAGTCACAAGAGAGTACTTCATTCCCAGATGCCCCATGGCAATCCCATCGCAAACTGCAATAGCTGGGATAACAACTGGCGTACCACCTGCCATAGCAACGCCCATTTTTACTGCATCTACAATTTTATCTAAATTCATATGCCCTGGGACAATTTCATTATAGGAGCTTACAATACCGATAAGAGGTCTTTCTAATTCTTCTTTAGTCATACCAAGAGCATTAAACAAAGAACGATGTGGAGCTTGTTGCATTCCTTTTTTTACTGAATCACTTCTCATTTCTTCATCCCTTTCAAAATATTCTGAAAATTGTATATGTAAAGTTCTATTTTTGTTGATTAATATTTCTATTTTAATACATCCATCCATTTTTGACAAGGGCGCAACTACTAGATAACGAATACATTTCAGTTCTAAGTTCTATGTTTTAAGTTCTAAGTAAAAACAAAAAGTCACCCAAAGGTGACTAAATGCTTTTACATAGAACATAGATCTTACAACTTAGAACTTATTTTGTTCCAAAAATTCGATCTCCAGCGTCGCCTAATCCTGGAACGATATAGGCGTTTTCATTTAGATCTTGATCTACTGCAGCGCAGAAAATCGGAACATCTGGATGGTCTTTGTGTATTCTTTCAACACCTTCTACTGAAGCAATAATACAAACCCATTTTATGTTTTTAACGCCTCTATCTTTGATGAACTGAATAGCAGCAGATCCTGAACCACCTGTAGCTAACATTGGATCAAGTACAATTACTTCACTTTCATCTGCATTTGCAGGAAGTTTACAGTAATATTCTACAGGTTCTTTTGTATCGTGATCGCGATATAATCCAATATGACCTACCCTTGCAGTTGGAATTATTTTTAACATTCCTTCTACCATTCCTAAGCCAGCTCTTAAAATTGGCACTAGGGTAACTTTTTTATCCGTTAAAACTTTCGTCTTTGTCTTTGCTATAGGTGTTTCAATTTCTATTTCTGTTAATGGAAAGTCTTTTGTAACTTCATAAGCCATCAGCATAGATACTTCTTCTACCAATTCTCTAAAGGACTTTGAGTTGGTATTTTTATCTCTTAAAAGCGAGATTTTGTGTTGAATCATTGGGTGATTAAAAATATACACATTGTCTTGTTCATCTATCATAATAAGCTCCTCCTACGTAAATCTATTAGTCTAAAATTCATTTTATTTTAGCACAATATGTCGCTTTTGTACATGAAATATAATAAGTCTTAATACTAAATTACCTAGTTTAAAACAATTCACAATAAAAAATCCTACTTCTAATATCACTTATATTCTGATAATATTAATAATATATTAATCACAAGCAATATTTGTTTAATTTTATCGATTTATCTGTTATCATATTGTAGGTTATTATTATTATTAAGGAGGACAAGATGACTTTAGAGATGACGATTGGTCTCATAGGAGGTTTGGGACTATTTATTTATGGAATGAATCTTATGTCAGATGGTTTAAAATCCGTTGCCGGGGATCGAATGAAACGTCTTTTAGAAATTTTAACAAATAATAGGATTATGGCGATCTTTGTGGGTACTGTTGTGACTATGATTGTACAAAGCTCTAGTACTACAACAGTAATGATTGTTGGATTTGTTAATGCTGGACTAATGAACTTAATGCAAGCTGCTGGTGTCATACTTGGTGCTAATATTGGTACTACAATTACCGCACAATTAATCGCATTTGATATTGCAGGTATCGCACCCTTATTTATAGGTATAGGTGTACTTGTATCGCTCTTTGCAAAGAAGAAGAAAAGCCGACAAATTGGTGGAATTATTTTGGGTTTTGGTATATTATTTGTAGGCATTAATACCATGTCTGATGTTATGAGACCATTAAGAGATAATCAAGGATTTATTGATATTTTAATTTCTTTTGGGCAGAACCCTCTTCTTGGTTTACTAGCCGGTGCAGGAATTACAGCTATTATACAAAGCAGTAGTGCCACAGTTGGTCTACTTCAAGCAGTAGCTATATCTGGTGCTTTTGATGGCATAGCTGGAACAAGCCCCCTAGCTATCATTATCCCTATTATATTAGGGATGAATATTGGTACTTGTGCAACTGCATTATTATCCTGTATTGGTACTAATGTAACAGCAAAGAAAGCTGCGATCATACATTTATTTGTCAATATCATGGGTTCTATTTGGGTAATGATCTTACTAGGGGTGATCAATTCCGTTACAAATGGCAACAATCCATTTTTTGAGTTTTTAGCCACAATATCAGGCAATCGAATTATAGATGGTCAAAGCATACCTGATATAAATAGACAAATTGCTAATTTCCATACTATATTTAATACTACGAATATGCTTATTTTGCTTCCTTTTATGACTCCGATGGTTCGCTTTATAGACCGATTATTGCCGGATCAAATTAATCCTGAGGAACTTAGGGTTCAATTTGATGAACGTATCATGGAAAATCCATCTATTGCTATCGGTCAATTAGTAAAGGAAGTTGTAAGAATGGGTGGTCTTGCAAATAAGAATTTGACCCAATCCGTAGAAGCTCTTCTAAACAAAGATGAGGTATTATGTGAAAAAGTCCGAAACAGAGAAAAACTAGTAAATGAATTTGAGAAAGATATTACCGAGTATCTAGTACTATTATCAAACAAATCTTTATCTGAGAAAGAACATAACCGTGTTTTAAATTTATATAATTGTATTCACAATATAGAGAGAATCAGCGACCATGCCGATAATTTAGCTGAACTAGCTCAGTATCGTATTGATAATAAGGTTAGTTTTAGTCATACAGCAGTTGATGAATTAAAAATAATGATGAGTACCGTTATTGAGACGAGCCAAAATGCTATTAAAGCCATTGAGACATATGATCGTTCTATGGCTGTAAAGGTCCTTAAGAAGGAAGAAGAAATTAACACTATGGAAGAGCAATTAAGGACAGGCCACATCGACAGACTGAATAAACAAATATGTAAGCCAGCTACTGGTGTGATTTTCCTAGACATCATAGGTAATTTAGAGAGAATAGGAGATCACGCTACCAATATAGCAGAGTTGATTTTAGATTAAGCAAGAAAGTGCCTTTGGCACTTTAGATATCAGCAATCAGCTTCTAGCCATCAGTGCTAGGTTCAAGTCTGGCAGGTCAAAGATTCAACTACATATAAAGATAACTTATATAGTAGTAAAATTTAAAAGTAGAACTTTCCTATTCGCTTAAAAAAAGGAGCAAATTACTAAGTAATTTGCTCCTTTTACATCCTTATTTTCTCAAATCCATCCATAATCCTATTTAAAATAAAAGCCCTAAAACTAAAACGGTCATTACAGCACTTATTGCAACAGTCAAAAGACTTTTTTCAAAATATGCAAGAAGAATTGCTACTAGTGTTCCCCCTAAAGAAAAATACATATTTTCTGTGGAGTAAAGAATACTAGGAAAAGTCATAGCTCCAAGGACAGCATATGGTATGTAGTATAAAAAGGACTTAATAAATGGAGAGGTAATCTTTTTTGTAAAAAGGCCTAGAGGCAAAAATCGAATGCCATAAGTGATAAGTGCCATCATAGCCACTGGAAGCAATATATTATTCAAGTTTCTTCATCCTCTCTAGGAAAAAGCAAAGCGCCCAATGCTGATGCCACCACTGCCGCTAAAATAACTACCCAACCTATGGAAATTTCTTTTAGAACAGGAGTATATGTAAATAAAGAGCTAATTCCTACAGCTACAAGTATTACTATTAGAGCTGCTTTAGAATATTTAGCTGCTGGAATGATTAAAGCTATAAACATAGCGTATAGTGCAATTCCCATAGAGTCTTGTAAAACAGGAGGTAAAATGGAAGTTGTCAAGCCTCCAAGAAGGGTTCCAAGAGCCCAGCCACAGTAGGGTCCTCCAATAAGCCCCATCATATAGCCAAATGTAATTTGTCTTTTTTCTAAAGAAGCCACTGCAAATATTTCATCTGTTATGCCGAAGGCAATAGCTGCTCTCTTTATAAGGGACAGTGGCATAATCTTTTGAGATAAAGATAAGGACATAAGCATGTAGCGAATATTAATAACAAACATACTCACACAAAGTTCAAATAAAGAACCTCCACCAATAATAAGATTTACTCCAGCAAACTGACCTGCTGATGTAAGATTCGTCATAGAAATTACTAAAGCAATCCAAACAGGAATTCCTCCCTGTACAGCCATTAAACCAAATGTAAAAGATACAGGTATATAACCAAGCATAATAGGCATGCCTTTTTTAAAACCATCTTTTACATCTATGATAAAGGTTCTATCTAAAGGAGTGTTTCTGTCTCTTTTGCATATGGAATTTGTGTCCATTCTACTACAACCTCCATTTTTAAGAAAGTGCCTGGATACACTAAATTAACCCTAGTTACTGCTTAGGTCATCCTGAGGAGCTTGAGACGAAGGATCTCACATTCTTTCGAGTATGCGCCAGTGTTACTTTTTTGTTCTATCATTCTATAAATGAATTATCAGAGTTTACATACTGTGAATTCTTGTAGTTAATTCGCACGGATCCTTCACTTCGTTCTGGATGACGTGGGGTAAGCGCTTAGGTCTTTACCTCACCCGAAGGCGAGAGGAGGTTTTGCTGACCACCTTACCACCTTACCACCTTACCACCTATTTATCCAATTGCCTTTTCTAATCTCTTCATAACCCGATTTTCACCCATGATCTGCTGTATAGACCACACATCTGGAGATATTGCTTTGCCTACTATCGCTAGTCGAACAACAGTGCTTACGTCGCCTACATGACCTTTGTATTGATCTGGGTTTTTCTTAAAGTCTTTTGGTTTTGCAGCGTATCCATTGGCTACAGCAATTTCTCTAATCTTAGCAAACCACTCACTTTGATCGTCACCGTGGTTATAGGTATCTAAATAAGCTCTTAAAAGCATCTTTGCTTCAGATTCATCCATGTTTTCAGGATAAGGGTCTTCCACTTTAAAGAATTCATCAAAGTAATAAGAGATAAATTCAAGAATTTGCTTACAGTAGATTAAATCTTTACGTGGATTGCGATCTTCTCTTCCAACAGATAATAATTTTACAACCTCTTCTTTGTGAGCAGTCAATAACGCTACGATATCGCCCTTGTACTCTTTAGCCCATTGTAGGAAAAATTCGTAAATTTCTTCTGCTGGTATTTTAAGCATAACATTTTTGCTAATGTCATTCAGTTTGTCTAAATCAAATAAAGCTCCTGAATTACTCATCTTGCTTAGAGTAAATTCAAACTCATTAATATTCTTCTCTGGATTTTCAATTCTCCACTCTTCAAAGTTTGAGTTTAAAATCGTCATCAAGTACTCTCTTACCGATGCAGGATGATAACCTAGACTTTTGTAATAGTTTAGCCCTAATTCAGGATCTTTTCTCTTAGAAAGCTTTCTCTTCACTCCATCATCCATCTTCATTAAATGAGCTGTATGGCAATACACTGGCAAATCCCACTTTAATAAAGTAAACAACTCATAGTGAATCGGTAAAGTAGAAAGCCACTCTTCACCTCTTACTACATGAGTAACTTTCATTAGGTGATCATCTACAACATGGGCAAAATGATAAGTAGGAATGCCGTTAGCCTTTAAGATGACGATATCTTGATTGTTTACAGGTATTGTAAGTTTACCTCTAATGGCATCTTCTATTTCAAAGGTGTCTTCTTCTTTCCCCATGGATTTTAGGCGCAGAACATATGGTTTATTGTTCTTTAGATGTTCTGTAATTTGTTCTAAAGTCAAATCTCGGTCTTTTGCCCATTTACCGTAGTAACCTGTGTTCACATTTTCTTCTACTTGTTGTTTTCTGATTTCTGCCAATTCCTCTTCTGAGCAAAAACACGGATAGGCTCTACCTATTTCTACTAAATACTTGGCGACAGTCTGATAGATTTCTCCTCGATGGCTTTGAAAATAAGGTCCATAATTCCCTATTTCTCCATCAATTGTAGCGCCTTCATCAAACTTTAAGTCAAAATACTCTAAGGAGGAGATGATGGTTTCTACAGCACCTTCTACTTTTCTTTTTTCATCTGTATCTTCTATGCGAAGCATAAATACGCCATGGCTTTGATGAGCCAAGCGTTCGTCTACAAAAGCTCCATAAAGATTTCCTAAGTGAATAAAACCTGTTGGACTTGGCGCCAATCGTGTAACTTTCGCCCTCTCACTTAAATTTCTATTAGGAAATACAGTATCTTCGTAATAAGATATTGACTTTGTTATTTCTGGAAAAAGCAATTCAGCTAATTTTTTATTGTCCATTTTTCATCCTCGATTCTTTTATATTTTATATATAGTAAGCGACTTCCACGCCTTGTTACTGGCTTTAGCAGTTTCTAAATGTTACTTCATTCTAAAAGCGCTGAAAGCGTAAAGCGGAAGTTTTGTCACCTTCGGTGAGTTTTTCCTTTCCACATTCAGCTTTTCGCTAAACGAAACGAAAGACGGCTTCCCTCGTCTATTACACGAAAAACCGTCCTTATATACAAAATGGTGACGTATAAGGGAATCCAACCCTTGATTTCACCCAATAATTATACACTAATTTATTAAGTAATTCTATGGTTTTCTAATTATTTGTAATAATATAAAGAATATAAAGACTTCATATCCAATAAGATTACTAATATAATAAAATTGTAAATTTCAAGATGTTTTATTTTGATTCTATGAAAATATTCATTGCAGAACAATGGCACTTAATATAAAATGATTCTGTATTTATTACATATTATTACTAAACTCGACACGCATTTGTAAACAATGCAAAATAATTTAGGAGGAAATGAATGATAGAATTTATTTTTGGTCTTATCGGTGGGACCGCCCTTCTCATGTATGGAGTGGACATGATGGGAGACGGCTTAGAGAGAGCTTCTGGAAAACTAATGAAAAAAATATTGTCTGTTCTAACCGGAAATATCTGGAGCGCTTTTTTTGTGGGTATTGCAACGACTGTACTCGTTCAAAGCAGTACGGCTATAACTGTATTAACTGTCGGCTTTGTTAATTCTGGTTTAATGAACCTATCTCAAGCTATTGGAATTATCTATGGTGCCAATATTGGTACCACTGTTACAGCCCAACTCATGGCATTTAGTTTTAAATTTAAACTTACAGAAATAGCTTTACCTGTTTTAGGTCTAGGCTTTGCTATATCTTATTTTGCAAAGAAAGACGTTATTAAAAATATAGGCAGTGCCATCATGGGATTTGGCATAATGTTTTTAGGCTTAAAGATTTTAAACTCAGGTGTTCCGTTTATTCAAGAAAGCGAGTCCATCCGATTGTTCTTCCAAGATTATGCCTCTATTACTATAATAGGGATTATACTAGGTGCAGTTGCCACTGCTATGGTTCATAGTAGTAGTGCTACCGTTGGTTTAGTGCTCATGTTAGGACAGGCAGGTGTTATCACCTTACCTGGTGCAATTGCCATTATGCTTGGAGATAATATCGGTACATGTATTACTGCTCAGTTAGCCAGTGCAACTGGTAATATTAATGCTAGAAGAACCGCTTGGGCACATACCTTATACAATATTATTGGCGTTGCGATCTGTGCAATTCTAATTGGACCTTTTATCAACCTCATAGAGTTCTTTACTCAAATTATGTATGGCAGTTCAGAAATTGGGCTTCAAATTGCCAACTCTCATACTGTATTTAATGTAGTAAGTGCATTGGTGTTTTTGCCATTCCATAAAGTATATGTTACATTTTTAGAAAAAATAATTGTAGATAAGAATGAAGACACATTTGAACACTTAGACAAAAATCTTTTAACTTCGCCAGTAGCGGCATTTCAGGCTACATTGCAGGAGACACTTAGAGCACTAGACATAGTCAAGCATATGATCGATAAATCCCTTACTGCTCTTTATGAAAATAGCATGAAATGCTTGGATGAAATTAATAAAGATGAAGATATCTTAAACAAGATACAAATTGATATTACATCCTTTGTAGTAGACATATCAAAGCAAGGACTTACGAATCAATATTCTGCTATGATACCAGCCTTTATAAATTCCATTAATAATATCGAACGAGTTGGAGATCGTACCATAGAATACTTAAAAAATATCAGCACCAAAGTTGATAAACAATTACCTTTTTCAGAACTATCACAAAAAGAAATAGATGTATATAAAAATATTTTAACAACAATGATTTCTATCACTATAGATAGTATTGAAAACCGTGATTACTCTAAGGTAGATGAAATGAAGAGATTAGAAGATCAAGCAGATTCCTTTTATAACGCACTACTTGATAATCACATCAAACGACTTGAAAACGATATATGTAATGTAGAATCTGGAGCCATATTTGTAGATTTAATTGGTCACATGGAACGAATGGCAGACCACTTGTATAAAGTCTATATGACTTTAGTTGATGAAAATTTGTTGTCACATTTATAAAAAGTGCTTGGACACTTTAGTCTTTAGTCACTAGTATTAGGGTACTCCTTTAAGGTCATTTTACTATTAAAAGAAATAATGATAAGCATATTATGGTCTTTAAATAATAGAATTTTTCTTTTGCTCTAGTTACTACTTCTTTAAGACTAGGCATTTGCAAAATAAAGCAAATACTTAGTCTTCTCTTAATCCACACTATTTTTTATCTGAAAAATGAACTCCTAAGACTCCTCCTACAATAAGAATGGAGCCTATGATATGATAATATACAATTGTTTCTTTTAAGAACACTGCTCCTGCAATGGTTGTAATAACCGTAGACAGATTAGCGAAAACGCCCATTTTAGAGGCTTCTATTTTAGATAAAATATAGTTGTTCATAATGGATGTTCCTAAAGAAGAAAGTACACCTAAATACATTATAGATATTATAAAACTAAGATTTGATAAAGGTACGAAAAAATCACTTAATGTACCATTCGTGATATGTTTACCTACAGACAACACATTAAAAGCAATAAAACCAATTAAAATCATAATAGAGCTTATTTCGAGATGGCTAAAGTCCTTCCTCATCTTTCTTGCCATAACGCTATAGCTAGATGTAGATAAAGCTGCTAATAGCATTAAAATGGTGCCTTTTAAATTATTAAATTCTAGATTAACCCCCTTATTTATCGCTATATACATTACACCTATTACAGATATTAAAATTGAAAACTTCTGAAAAATCGTCGTCCTCTCTTTTAAAAAGTAAGTTGCTAGAATTAATGTAAATATAGGAGATGCAGCTAGTAAAATGCCTCCTTCTGCGGAAGAAATATATTGAAGAGCAAATGCTTGCAACGAAAAAAAGCCCAAAGGATAAAATAGAGATATGGGGATGATTTTTATCATTCTTTCTTTGCTAAATTCAACCTTAATCCATCTAAATCCATACGCAATGAAAAGACCTATAAATGCAGCTGAAAATCGATATGCTAATAAATCAATTGGATCTGCTGACTCTAAAGCAATTTTTAAGAACATAAATGATAAACCGACAATCAATGTATACACGGCTACTGATATATATACTTTTTTATTATAACCTCCCATAAAATATCCCCCTGATTTTTACTTTGTACCATAACTGCGTCTTCAAACAACTAAAAATGAATTTCTTTCTTAAAATCATCTACAATAGTATCATATTTTTTATAAGAATACCTGCTCTTAAGTAAATTTTCGCAGAAAGGCCCTACAAAGAATTGCATAGTAATTCATCAAAAAAAATACTTCTAAAAGAATATTAACACACAATATCCTTTTAGAAGTAAAAGCAATTACTTTTCCGTTAAATCTAATCGTACGAGAGCTCTTCTTAAGGCAGCCATTGCTCTAGCTTGATTTGCATTAGAATCTTTTAGCATTTTCTCTGCTCTTTCCTTTGCAGCTAATGCCCTGTCTACGTCAATCTCACCAGGCCATTCTGCTGCTTCAGTTAAAATCACAGTTTTATCTTTTCCGATTTTTACAAATCCGCCCATTAAGCTTGCACTTTTTTTTGTTTTATCCTCAAGAAATATTTTTATTTCACCTTCCGCTAGGGTTGTAGTTAGAGGGGTGTGGTGGGGTAATACAGCCAATTCTCCTTCAGTACCTTTTAGGATGATTTTGCCTACTTCCCCTTCAAAAAAAACTCGATCTACCGCAATGATTTGTAAGTTAAATGCCATATTATCCTAGCCTCATTTCGATGCTTTCATTGATTGAGCTTTTTTCACAGCATCTTCAATGGTTCCAACAAGTAAGAATGCTGCTTCTGGTAGATCGTCGTGTTTTCCTTGTAAAATTTCTTGGAAACCTCTAATCGTTTCAGAGATAGGCACATATTTACCTTCAAAACCAGTAAATTGCTCTGCTACATGGAAAGGTTGTGACAGGAATCGTTCTACTTTTCTAGCACGGCTAACGATAATCTTATCTTCGTCAGACAGTTCATCCATACCTAGTATAGCTATAATATCCTGCAGATCCTTGTACCTTTGTAGTATCTCTTGTACTTCCCTAGCTGTTTGATAATGGTCTTCACCTACAACTTTAGGATCCAATGCTCTAGATGTTGAATCAAGAGGATCTACAGCTGGATAAATTCCTTTTTCTGCGATAGATCGACTTAGTACCGTTGTAGCATCTAGATGCGCAAATGTTGTCGCTGGAGCCGGGTCTGTTAAGTCATCCGCTGGAACATATACTGCCTGTACAGAGGTGATGGATCCTCTACTAGTAGAAGTGATTCTCTCTTGTAATGCGCCCATTTCTGTAGCCAAAGTAGGCTGATATCCTGCCGCACTTGGCATTCTTCCTAAAAGAGCAGAAATTTCTGAACCTGCTTGAGTAAAACGGAATATATTGTCGATAAACAGGAGAACGTCTTGACCTGCTTCTTCCCTAAAATACTCTGCCATAGTAAGTCCTGTTAGACCAACTCTCATTCTCGCTCCAGGAGGCTCATTCATTTGACCAAAACATAAGGCTGTTTTCTCGATAACGCCTGATTCAATCATTTCATAATAGAGGTCATTTCCCTCTCTCGTTCGCTCACCTACTCCAGCAAAAACAGAGAGTCCCCCATGTTCTTTCGCTATATTATTGATTAATTCTTGGATTAAAACAGTCTTACCTACACCTGCTCCACCGAATAAGCCAATCTTACCACCCTTAGTATAAGGAGCAATCAAATCTACTACTTTAATACCAGTTTCTAAAATCTCTGGCTCTGTTTGTTGCTCTTCAAAGGATGGTGCAGGGCGATGAATAGGGTATTTCATTTTGCTTTTGACAGGAGGTTTTCCATCAATTGGTTCTCCTAATACATTTACCATTCGCCCTAATGTAGT
>NZ_CALNCS010000251.1 GCF_937875145.1 Alkalibaculum bacchi
AGACGTGTGCTCTTCCGATCTGCCAAGGTATTGGAATCCAATCTTCCACGTTGGAACATTGGATTCCAATACCTTGGCTCCTTTCTCGTTTCCCTTGACACTAATGGCTCCAAATGCGTAAGGGACATTGAATACTGCAGGTTTGTTATTCACAGATAAATGAGAAATGGCACCTGTACCCTCCAAACAAAACATACCAGCTCCTAATCCACCAATGGGAAAAGCAACACGGCTCAGATATTCGTTCTCATACTTATCGTTGAAGTCCCTGCTGGTCCTGCCTAATTGGAATTTAACATCATTTAATGAATTATAATCTCTGCCTAATAAACTCTCAGGAGTAGCTAACGAAGGTACTCCTACCGCTGCAATACTTCCTAAACTAACTTTCTTAAGAAATGATCTTCTAGTATTATCCATAATATTATTTTGTTTAATTAAGTTTATTTTTTTTTTACTAAAATCAAGAAAAAATGACTTTTAAGGTATCTCCTTTTTTAAGTTCAACTTTATCAAAATTTATTTCAATTTTCTTTAGAAGTTTATATGTTGAATTAATTTTTTTACCATTATAGTAAATTTCAACATTGTTTAATTTCCCCAATAATGAAGATAAGATTAATTGCTGCAAACACAAACTTCCATATTTTACGATAACCTGATTTTCTTGTATGCCATTCTCAATTATTTGAGTAATATTTCCCCATCCTTCAGCTGAAGTATAAAATCCTTTGAATTTATCTGTTGTTAGCTTAGGTGAAAATCCCATTATGCCTTTCGGGCCATCGTACCAATAATCTTGAAGAGCATGTAAAACACCATAAGATGCCATTGCTCTTGCATAGTGATCACCACATTCAACCTCATTCCATGGGTTATGCTTTGCTCCATCATAGCGAGTTTGAATACTTTTTATAATAGCCAGACCTTCATCCAATTTTCCACGAAATATCATATTGGTTGCTACTTGATACTCAATACCTGTCCATACTTCATCCCTATATCTAACTCCTGCTTCACCAGGATGTTTACTGAATGGCCAAGTACATATTAATAATCCAGGTTCGCCAGCATGTGCATAATATCTTTCAGGTAAATGCAAATTAGTTTGTGCTGCCACATCATTTGTCCAATTATATTCCCAAATTGAATTTAATGTTTTGTCAATTGTATACTCAGGATAAATATCACCTAATCGTAATAAATCGGCCCAAGTTTGTCCAAAAAGTTGATCACTTAAACATCCATTGCCATATTGATGTAGTGGATGTTCTTTCTCATCTACATCTTGTATAAAGTAGCCATATTCATCATTCCACAAACGATCAACAGAATTTTTGGACCCTTTCTCGTAAATATCCTTATAGTAGTTGGCAGCTAAAGTATCTTTCATAATATAAGCCATTTTTTCGCCAGCACGAAGGGCAGCTAAATACAAACCACCAACATAAGTATTTGCGCCATAAAATGCTATATCATACGTATTAGGTTGTATTTTTACAATTAATCCATCTTTATTTCCATCTTCATTTATAATATAATCAAGAGAGTGCTTTATTTTACTCCAATTTCTTGATAGAAAATATGAATTTTTTGACATTAAATGTTCACGATACATTCTGAGTATTACACTTGCGTGGCCATCAATTAATACGCCGTGTTCTCCATTTCTTGATAGAATCGCACCATCATCTCTTAGTGAAACACTATAATCTGTCTTCTCTCTCAAATTTCTTTCAAGTTCAGGGAACAAAGCGGCCATCGTTTGGGCATAACCCCACACATGAGTACAAGTACCTTCACAAGATCCAACACCTTCCCATGCCCAAAACTTGTCATTTGACCACCATTGGCAAGTTTCAGTTGCTAAAGTTGAAACGGACATCATTAAACGCTGTTTCAACCAATATGGAAATGAACTTTCATTATAGTATGAATCATGAAAAGCGAAGGTTTCAGATTCTAATCTTTTATAATTTTCAAATAATTGACTTACTACATCTAAGGAACTATTATACCAATTGGAATACATATTCCCAATTGGAGGAGAATTAGGGGGAAGTGGCTTATTCCACTCTGAACCCTTATAACTTAGAGGTCTGTTTGGGAAATACCATGATAAGACGTAAACCAATTCTTTAGAATCCCCTTTCTTTAATCTTAAATTTGAAGTTAATCCTGCATTTAATTTATCTCCTAATTTTGCTTCTGCATAGTTTTTATTTTCGCTGAGTAGATCAGCAGTACCAATCGCAGATGAATCAAAAACAGTAAGAGCAAGATTTCCCATAAAAGCATGCGTGTCATCAATTATATAACGTGACATATCTTTAGGATTATCAGCAAATTGAATATTATCGACACTTATGTGTCCCCAGCTACTAGTCTCATTATCAACAATTTCCAAATACGCTCTTTTATTTTTCCATTTAGAAACATCCCAGTTTCTAGGAAAGAAATCTTCATTATTATTGCCAGTTGCAGTTTTAACTATCTTATTATCTACATATAAATTTATACAAGTTCTTCCACGGTGTGCTCCTCCTGCGATATTAAATGAAATATAATTTCTTGATATAGTGAATTCCTTAGAAATGAGTTTCCCTATAAAAGAATCGTAACCCACATAAGAATTAGCGAGATATTTTCCATAATCTCCTCCAAAGGCATTTTGGTTGTTGATTTGCCCAGGAGTGGGCCTCATTCCAAATGCATCTCCCTCAATTTTCCAATTTCGATAATTCCCGGATTCGAAATCATCGAAAACAATAAGGTTTTTATCTTTAATAATTTCTATATTTGGAGTTTGTGACACATCCATATCCATAAAAACAGATTTAAACTGTCCATTGGAAATTACCTTATTTCTTAACACTCCGTAAGTTCTATCTTTAAGATCTATACATACTAAATTTTGCATCCAAGCCGTCATATCCACATTTAGATCTTTGTCGGAGGTATTTGTTATTTGATATTTTATTATAGTTGCTGGTGTCGCAGATTCCTTTGCATTCAACGGAATAAATGGTGAATAAACAGTAGATTTAATTTTTAGTGGAAATTCTTCATCATTTGTATTATATTCAATAAAAGCCACAGGATATTCCCCTATAAACGAAATATTATCAAAATCTTTTTTATTTAACTCTTTGATTATTTTATTATTACCATCATTAATGGTTACTTTAAATCCTTGATCTATATAACTGTGCGGTTCAAATGTTTGATAACAAACTTTCCAAGGTCCCAGTGGAGTATCAAAGTTTAATAACGAATCTATACCATATCCAGTGTTGTATGCGTTGTTAGCAATCCACCAATTTGCAAGAGTTCCATCTCCACGAACATATAGTTGACCAGCCATAATACCACCACATGGCATGCCTATAGTAGTTAAATCTTCACCTTTATAAATTTTCCTATCACTTCTACTATTTATATCACCAATGAAAGTTTTAATATCACCCTTATTTAAGGAAACTTTATGATCGTCAGAAAACTGAGAATACAAAATAGAAGGAAAAAAAATTAAAACAAATATAAAATATTTTTTCATGAATAATAAAATTATAAGAGCCTACTCCAAATTAATTTGGAGTAGGCTCTTAAGATTAATCATAACCAGCGTTCTGTATTAAAGTACCACCAGATCTGTCAATTTCGAGTTGAGGTATCGGAAATATTTCATCTTTACCATCCTTATATCTAAAATAACCTGGTGTTACTTCATTTTGCCATCTGTTAGGATCAAGAAGGTATTCTTGTGCAATCCCCCATCTTCTCAAATCCCAACCAAACTTTCCTTCAAATGCAAATTCAACACGACGTTCATGAACAATTGCCCAAAACATTTCTTCATAACTCAACGTTGGTGAAATAGGAGGTAATTCTCTTATTACATTACTATTAATTGTATTTGGGTCTGTAGTAGTAGCCGTACGAGCTCTAACCATATTAACATATTTAGCTGCAGTAACCTGATCATTCAACTCATTCATTACTTCAGCATACCATAATAATACTTCAGCATATCTTATTAAAGAATAATTACATGAGTTATACCAACTAACTTGATCAACAACAACTCCTTTATTATTAGGTGGGTTACCAATAGTCCATTTTCTAATTCCTAATCCTGTACCATTTACCTTATCAATAAACATCTGTCCGAAAAAATCATCTACGTCTTTACGAAATATAGTAGCTACAAAACGAGGATCACCTTCTTCATATTCTCTTTCCAAATCAGGTGTAGGTCGTGTCCATCCCCATCCACCGCCAGCTACAAATCCGTCTCCATTGGGAGCGTTGAGTACCGTTGCAAAATTGTCGGTTCCTTTTTGATTCATTGCTGTGTATTGCACTTCAAAAACAGCTTCTATACTATTGTCATTGGTACCGTCAAAAAGATCATTATAGTCAGGAAGTAAGTCATATCCATAAGACATAATTTCTTCTAACAAAGTTTTAGCTTCTTGCCACCTGTGTTGATACAAATAAATTTGAACTAAATAAGCTTTTACTGCACCTTTATCGGCTCTTCCCATTAAATCACCTGTATTTCTATTCTCAATATTTTGTTGTAAAGCCATTTTAAAGTCCGCTTCGGCTTGATCCATTAAATCACTTTTAGTTATTTTATAATTGTTGACTTTTTTACCTGTAACTCTTGTAGCCTCACGTACTGAATTAGGTAAATTTAATTCCGAAATATCTAAAACTTTATTAACCAATGGAGCTGTACCAAACATATAAGCTAGACGAAACATCCAAAAACCTCTAATAAAATAAAGTTCTCCCAAATATCTAGATTTTAATTGTTCATCCATCTCAATTTCGGGGATCTTTTGTAATGCCATATTGGTCAACGTAAGAGCTTTGTAACACCGTGAATACAACATATACATCTGGTCGACACTAGGCATAACGATTGATTGTTGTATTTGGTAGTACACTACCAAATCAGGATGTGCTTGAGCATCTGGTCCTGTGACATCACCCATAGGTGTATATCCCGCTCTTGTATTCCAACCTTGTTGTCCATCTAATAATTGAAATGATTTATAAGCAGATGTGACAGCCATTTCTGCATCTTGTGCAGTTTTATAGAAGTTCGAAGTTGAAACTACGCCATATGGATCTTTATCTAATTGATCGCTACATGCGACAAAAATCAATATAAACAGAAGTAAATATATTTTTTTCATATTTTTTATTTTTAAAATTCTAAGTTAATACCTGCATAAAGTGAACGTGGAATAGGGAATCCTCCGTTTATGTTTTGTTCAGGATCCCAACCTGGATAAGAATTGATAACAAATAAATTTTGTGCTGCAATATAGAATCTTAGCTTTTTTATTACATTAATATTGTTAGCTCTTAGAATTTTGTTGAAATTGTAACCAACTTGTATATTCTGAAGTCGTAAGAAATCAGATTTACGTAGCCAAAAACTGGAACGACGATAATTATCATTTGGATCACCTGCCACAACTCGAGGTACATAATTACTAGTTCCTGGACCAGTCCATCTTTGTCTATACATCCATGCAGAAGTTTGTTCTCCACCTCGGGTAATAGCAAAACCTACCTGATCAAAACTTCTTAATGCACCCATCTGCCCATATAAACTTGCAACGAAATCAATATTCTTATATTCTACTGCAATATTCGCTC
>NZ_CALNCS010000252.1 GCF_937875145.1 Alkalibaculum bacchi
AAGCCCTCTTTTGAGTTCTAAGTTCTACGTTGTATGTTCTAAGTTTTTGGTCACCGAAGGTGACTATTACGCTTTTACATAGAACTTACAACTTAGAACTACCTAATTTAAGCCCTCTTTTGAGTTCTAAGTTCTACGTTGTATGTTCTAAGTTTTTGGTCACCTAAGGTGACTATTACGCTTTTACATAGAACTTACAACTTAGAACTACTGAATTCAAGCCTTCTTTAAGGCTTGAATTCGGTCTCTCAACTCGGCTGCTCTTTCAAATTCTAGTTCTTCTGCTGCTGCCATCATTTCTTGTTCTAGTTTTATTATCGCTTCTTCTATACTTTCGCCTACCACAGTATATTTTTCTTCGTCTTCGGCGACTTTTGTTACTTCTATGGCGTCGTGGATTTTCTTTTTGACCGATTGAGGTTTTATATTGTGCTTTTTATTGTATTCCTCTTGAATCGTCCTTCTTCTGTTGGTTTCTGTAATAGCTCTTTCCATAGAGCCGGTCATATTATCTGCGTACATGATTACTTTGGCGTCTACATTTCGTGCAGCTCGTCCAATGGTTTGAACGAGAGAAGTTTCTGATCGCAAAAATCCTTCCTTATCTGCATCTAATATGGCCACTAAACCCACCTCTGGAATATCAAGGCCCTCTCTAAGCAAATTAATGCCTATTAATACATCGTATATGCCAAGTCGTAAATCTCGTATGATCTTTGTTCGCTCTAAAGTAATGATATCAGAGTGTAGATATTGAACCTTTATATCAATTTCTTTTAAATAATCTGTTAAATCTTCTGACATTTTTTTGGTCAAAGTAGTAACTAATACTCTTTGTTTTTTTTCAATCCTCTTATGGATTTGACCGACTAAGTGGTCAATTTGACCTTGTATTGGCACGACTTCAATTTCTGGGTCAATTAATCCAGTTGGTCGAATGATTTGTTCTACTACCTTTAGTGATTTTTCCTTTTCATAAGGACCTGGAGTTGCAGAAGCAAATATAGCAGTGCTGATTTTACCCTCAAACTCTTCGAAATTTAATGGTCTATTATCTAATGCAGATGGCAACCTGAATCCATACTCTACTAGATTGGTTTTTCGAGAACGGTCTCCTGCATACATACCCCGAACCTGAGGAATCGTAACATGTGACTCATCTATTATGAGGAGAAAGTCCTTAGGAAAATAATCAATTAAAGTGAAAGGCGGGCTTCCAGGTTCTAATCCACTGACATGTCTAGAATAATTTTCTATCCCATTGCAGTAGCCCATTTCTCGAAGCATTTCAATATCGTAATTAGTCCTCTGTTCAATTCTCTGAGCCTCAAGCAATTTATCTGCTTTTTTTAATTTCTTTATCTGCTCTTCTAGCTCTTCTTCAATTTCCTTTATAGCAATTTCTAGCTTTTCAGGAGTTGTAGCGTAGTGAGATGCTGGAAATATGGAAATATGAGTTCGATAACCTGTCACCTCACCTGTGAGCACATCAATTTCAGAAATCCGATCTACTTCGTCCCCGAAAAATTCTATTCGAACAGCTTGATCTGTAGATGCAGCTGGAAAAATCTCTAACACATCGCCTCGAACTCGAAATGTTCCTCGAGAGAAATCAATATCATTTCGCTTGTACTGTATATCAATAAGCTTGCGAATGACATCATCTCGATCTTTTTCCATTCCGGGACGGAGGGATAAAACTAAATTTTCATAATCAATTGGACTACCCAGTCCATAAATACAAGATACAGAGGATACGACGATGACATCTTTTCGCTCAAAGAGAGCTGCTGTTGCCGAATGGCGAAGTTTGTCGATCTCATCGTTAACAGATGCGTCTTTTTCAATATATAAATCGGAGCCAGGCACGTACGCCTCAGGCTGATAATAATCGTAATAACTGACGAAGTACTCAACAGCATTTTCTCCGAAAAACTCTGTAAATTCATTATATAATTGGGCAGCTAATGTTTTATTATGAGCTAATATTAAAGTAGGCTTGTTCACATTTTCAATAATTTTTGCCATTGTATAGGTCTTTCCAGAACCTGTAACTCCTAGTAAAGTTTGCGCTTTCAGTCCATCCCTTATCCCTTTACTCAACTCCGCAATAGCCTTCACCTGATCTCCTTGAGGAGTAAAGTCAGAAGTAACTTTGAAATTTGGCATATTGTAACCCCCTTACATTAGTTCTAAGTGTTAAGTATTCATATCACTGATTGTTTTAATCTTTTTATATACAATGTATAACCCACATTTTTTATCGCACATATGTTCGAGTTTATTATACAACACTCAAAAATTCACGTCAACATGGCATGAATTAGAAACCTGTATAAGAAAAGCGTCGTTAGACGCTTTTCTTATACAATCTCTTATATTTTATAACTACATTACTTTGCATCCATCGTCACCAAAGGTGACTTAAACCTTTTTCATAGATCTTAGAACTATTTCATTTTTTCCTTCATAACCTCAATCGCCTTATTCAACTGAACATCATCTTTTAAATCAAAATCTGCTTCATAACGAGCTTTCTGAGACATTTCTACTGGTACATCTGGCTCGATTCCTTTACCATGGATGTTTCTTCCATTAGGTGTAAAGTATTCTGATACAGTGATCTTATAACCTGTGCCATCGTTTAAATCGCTCATTCTTTGTACAATCCCTTTGCCAAAAGAAGTAGCTCCTACTATTGTAGCTGCTCCTGTATCTTGTAATGCTCCTGCAAATATTTCAGATGCGCTAGCAGAACCTTCATTGATCAATACCACCATTGGTAAGTCAATTTTGCTCTTTTCTTCAGAGCTCATCGTCTCTTTTTTACCCGCTTTATCCTCCGTATAAACAATTACGGATTCTCCTATTAGCTGGTCTACAATCTGTACTACCGTGTCCATCATTCCACCAGGATTATCTCTTACATCTAAAATAAGACCTTTAATATCTGCAGACTGCAATTTGTCTAAATGCTCTTTAAATTCCTTTGCAGTATTCGTTTCAAATTGGGTAATCGTGATATAGCCAATATTGTCTTCTAAAAGCATGCTATCTACGCTATTTAGTACAATTTCTTCTCGGGTGATTTCTTTCTCAATGAGCTCAACAGAACCTTCTCTCTCAATTTCTAATACTACAGAGCTTCCTGCATCTCCTTTTATTTTAGAGACTACCTGTTCTAAATTTAGGCCCGTAACATCGTCTCCATTTACTTTTAAAATAAGATCTCCAGAAAGTAAACCAGCTTTCTTCCCAGGAGAACCCTCTATCGCTGAAACAACAGTTACTTTATTATCTTCATTTAATCCTACTACTACACCAATCCCAACATAACTACCTTGCACTTGTTCCATATAAGCTTGGAACTGATCTGCATCATAATAAGCCGTATAGGGATCACCAACAGCTTCAAACATCCCTTTTATAGCGCCATCTAGTAAACTCTGGTCCTCAACATCCTTATAGTAACTTGCTTGAATTTCATCTTTTAAATATAATAGCTTATTTATGTACTCTGTTGTAGCAGCATCTTCTGTTTTTACAATGATTTTATCGCCTAATGCAATGGACATGCCATTTGCAACGATAAAGGTTGTAGCATTCGTCACCAATAAAAGCAAAATCACTACAATTACAACCACATACCATTTTTTATTTTTCATAAAGCCTCCTCTTATATATTAAAGAATATTTTATCTATAAATGAATTATATGCGTAATCATCAAGCTTTAATCACTTAACTCTTAAGAATGTTACCACTTTATAAACCCTTTATCAAGATAAAATGGAGTGAAGTAGCATCCCTCCTTTAATAAGTATATAAAACAATACTTAAATTACTATTAAAGGTGGAGTGACCCCAGAAACTTACAACTCAAAACATAGAACCGACCGTAGCTATGCTTATTTTACATATAAAAAAACTTCTAGGCTGAACCTAGAAGTTTTTTATATGTATTATCTTACGTAATTTAATGGATTCGTATGTGAGCCGTTTACCCTTATTTCGAAATGAAGGTGTATACCAGTAGATCTACCTGTTGTACCAACTTCGCCTATTGCTTGTCCTGCTGAAACCCTAGCTCCAGCGCCAACGTAACGCTGTGCTAAATGAGCGTAAAGGGCACTAATATTGTTGCCATTTTTATCTGTTCCCATGTCTACAATAACATAATTACCGTAACTACCACTATGTACAGATTTAATTACTACTCCATCTCCTACAGCTACTGCATTCACACCAGTACGTCTTCCCGTTGGGATATCGATCCCTGTATGAAAACTTCTTGTCCCTAAAACAGGATGAATGCGAGATCCATATGATGAAGATATTGAAGAGTTTCCAGGTACTGGCCATCTATATGCACCATTGGTTGTAGGTTGGCTCGACGGCTGTGCGGATTCTCCACCAGTATTGTTTTGAGCTTGTTGTGCCGCTCGCCTTGCTGCCTCTTCTGCAGCTCGCTGTGCAAGTATAGCTTTAATTTCAGCCTCAATAGAATTCGACTCTGCTTCTAATTCTCTTAGTTCAGATTCTAGCTTATTTGCATTGGCCTGTAACTCACTCATATAGTTGTTTCTTTCCGCTTTGATTGTGTTTAAGCTGCCTCTTTGATCTTCAGCTTTCTTTTTCATACCTAAAAGATTGTTTTTCTTTACTTCGATTTCTTCTTTTTTCTTTGCAATTTCACTTTCTATAGCTTCTAATTTTGCAAACAAATCTTGATCATATTCTGCAATCGTCTTGATCATATCTACTTTTGAAATCAAGTCACTAAAGCTTTGAGCGCTAAAGAGAATTTCTAATGGACTTGTGTCACTGTACATGTACATAACCCTTAATCTCTCGTCTAAAGTCTCTTTTTGCTCTTCTTTTTCTGCGATCGCTTTTTCTAGCTCAACGACTATTGCTTCTAACTCTTTTTGAGTTTTGTTAATATTACTTTCAATATCTGCAATTTCGTTTTCGGCCTTTTTAATTTGACTGTCTAATTTGTCGATTTCAGCCTTCAATTCTTCCATAGAGGCATTATTCGCATCAAGTTTTTCTTTTACTTCATCTTGAGATTCTTCATTTTTTTCCAGGTTACCCTTCAGATCTGATGTAGATGCGTATACCGGCAAGCTAAAGAGCATAAGACCTGCTAACAATAAACTGAGTACCTTCTTTTTCACAATATAGCCTCCTAATTCATTTGTGTTTATTTTTCTATATATCCAAGAATTTTCGCATTGAAAACAGGCTTCCTACTGCTCCTACACCAATACCATAGATTAAAAAGTACGTGGTGATCTGAGGCATAATCATTTCAGGTGTTGCAAATGTAGTACCCATAAGAATCCCAGATTGTTCTTGAAGGACTCCTAAGAAGAAATAATAGCTATTTCTTACTACAAGAACCGCTAACAAAGAACCCACAAATCCTAATATACTTCCTTCAATGAGAAAAGGAATTCGAATGTACCAATTGGTTGAACCAATCAGTTTCATGATACCAATTTCTTTTCTTCGAGCGAAAACTGTAATTTTAATCGTGTTAAAAATAATAAACAAGGATATTCCTGTTAAGATTACTAATACAACTAAGCTAAGTGCATTTGCAAAATTGCTAAATTTCATAAGTGAATCTACATATTCCTCACCATAATTTATGTAGTCTACACCTTCTAATTCACTTAATTCTTTGCTTAATGGTACGATTTTTTCACC
>NZ_CALNCS010000253.1 GCF_937875145.1 Alkalibaculum bacchi
GTTATCGTGTAAAATCCTTTTTTCATATATTCTTTTAAAACATTGCTTGCCCAAATTCTAAACTGTGTGCCTCGCAAGGATTTTACACGATAACCAACAGAAATAATTACATCTAAATTATAGTAGTCTACTTGATATGTTTTACCGTCAGCTGCAGTTGTTGCAAATTTTGCAACAACTGCATTACGTGTTAGTTCACCCTCACTAAATATGTTTTTTATATGCCGTGAGATTGTAGACTTATCGCGTTGAAATAATTCTGCCATTTGGTCAATGGAGAGCCAAACAGTATCATTTTCAAAAGTAGTTTCTATTTTTGTCAAACCATCTTCAGTCTAGTACATTATGATTTCAGAGTTCATATACATACTCCTTTGCAATTTCTAACAGCTCATTTACGCTTAATATTTTTATTACTCCCAATTAGAGGAATCATATAATCGGAGGAATATTTCTCATTTTTACTATTTTTATCTTATCATATATACAACAGTAAATTACAATATTTTCGTAATTATTCCTGTATATATTATAATTCATGAGCAAAAAGTATTCGTATCTAATGATAAAAAGAAGGTATCTTTGGTAAAGTACTTCTGGTGATGGAAACTCCTCTAATTTCAGCTCTTTCACTTCACCAGTAATGAGATTTTGCTCCACAAAAGCATCTCCGGTTGAAGCATAAACATAGGGGATATCCAACGCCTTTGCATATTCGATACCTTGCTGAAGCCCTGCTCCTACAGCATGGTTATTATCTTTTGCTTCTACAATGGCTAATGGAAAATTGATCTTATAAAACAGAACATAATCCGTTCGTTTTTGTTTTCCCCTTGCCGTAATATTTCCACGAAGAATAATACGCCCTACAGTAAAAGCGTATTCTAATCGTATTTGCTTATGAATATCCCAACCCGCACTAGTAATAGCTGGGGTAATGTATCTGGCTTTGATATCTTCTTCAGACAAACATCTCGTCCCAATAAATCCACCTCCAAGGATACAAAATATGATTAATAATATTATAACACAGTAACAAACAAAAAAAGCTATACGGTATTATCATGATATGAAATTGAGTAAAGAGTCTCAAGTAGTCAAAGTAGAATTATATTTACATTTTTCAGTTGATAACTTCCTGTAAGAATTGATAAACTGAGATTAATAATCAAAATATAAAGCGAGGGTTAGATATGGGATTATTCTTTAAATCAAGAACAGAGAAAGAAGCAGAGTTTATGGCTCCGCAATGGTTAAAACAAGTTAATGAAAGTGCAAACTTAGTAAACACGACTAAAAAAGTTGACGTATTCTTTTCTAGATATGATTTTTTAATCGAAACTGTCAATAAATTAATTGGAATTGAAAAATTCCTCAAATTTAAAAGTGACAAGCCTTCTGAAATGTTGAAATCAATTGAAAGTAAAAAAGTATACACTATAAATGATTTTATAGATAGATATTATGAAGATATTCTCGAACAAATACGTAAATTAAAGACAGATAAAGCTAAGCAAAAGAGAATTGATAATTTTTATACCTCCTTTGAGCCTTATTTTAATCAAATGGAAAAAGAAAATATTGATAAAATACATTTATTAAATCGTACTTTAAATGACAAGCATGAAATTATTCTAAGAAATAGTGGATCTAAGGAAATAATACCACAGACCAAAGAGGTTGCTATAGATAATATGACTTGGACTATCATGATATCATTTGGAGAATCATCATCAAAGAGTTATGAGAAAGCTGTTTATTTAGCAAAAAAAGCCCCTAGATATGAAAATATAATAGATAAACACAGTAATAATACTCACGCTGCGACTTACACTGATTCTAAGAAAGATTTTTTAGACTTCATTGTTCTATACGATCTTATTTCTTCATGGAAATCTACAGTTTTCGCAATTAACGGTGAAATAATTGATAAAAAAACGATTGGGAAAATTAAATACTGTTACGGTGACAAATGCAGAACTGTAAAGTCTGACTTTTGTTTTGGCGCAAGTTATATGACAGCTAACCCCTTTGGTTGCCATCGACTTCAGATTAGTGGTACTAATAATCCATGGTACAGTTATTACAAGCAAAATGGAGGCACATACATATTAGATAAGGATTCCTTAATTAAACGCATTAATTTAGCGACTGATACCTTTAGATATTGTCCATCATTCAACTTGAATCAAATTATGAACGTAGCTATGGGATTACCAACTGCTATATCGAAAAAGGAATATGAAAAAATTATTAAAACAAGTATCCAGCTAATTTAATGCTATATACAATGAGAACAAAAAGAGATTCTACAGTTTATTAAGTTCAAGAAAGAGCAGCTAATGGATTATAGGGAAAACTAATAAAGCTTAGTAATAAAATTTCTACAAAAAACAACATAAGAAATGGCAACTACGGCTTATTTGTATTATGGTTTTTATTATATTCTTAAGGAGGATTTAATTTGTATATACGTATGTCTATTAATGCTGATGGTAAAATTTCAATTTTTCATGAAAATAAAGAAAATATCGTTAGAAACAAGGGCAAAAGTCTTTTGTCGTTGCCTACCCACTACACGATTATTGACATAGAAACAACTGGACTTAACCCTAACTTTGACGAAATCATTGAATTTGCAGCACTTAAAGTAGAAAATAATGAAGTAGTGAATACTTTAATTCGTTAGTTTTTGTCGATGAAGTTAGCGAATTTATTACTGACCTAACAGGTATTACAACAGAAATGTTAAAAGACGCTCCGAAGATTGAAGATGTTTTAGTAGAATTTATTGATTTTATTGGAGGCTCTACACTTATTGGGCATAATGTGAATTTTGATATGAACTTTATTTATGACAATGCTTTATTTTATTTAGACAAAGAAATCAAAAACGATTTTATTGATACATTAAGATTGTCCAGAAGAATATACCCTAAATTCAAAAAGCATAAACTATCTTACCTATCAGAAAAATTGAATCTTAGAAATAAACCAGTACATAGATCATTAGCCGATTGTAGTGCAACATTTGAGTTATATAATCATATTAAAAACCATGTAGAAACAAATGATTTATATAATTTGCTTAAGATTAAAACGTATTCATTAAAAGCTAGAGATATTACTCCTAATCTTGATATAAATTACGATGGTGACTGTATATTACAAGATAAGACCTGCGTATTTACTGGCACCTTGACGAGGATGATACGAAAGGAAGCTATGCAAATAGTCGTAAATTTAGGTGGACTTGTTGGAGA
Source organism: Alkalibaculum bacchi (assembly GCF_937875145.1). Taxonomy (GTDB): domain Bacteria; phylum Bacillota; class Clostridia; order Eubacteriales; family Alkalibacteraceae; genus Alkalibaculum; species Alkalibaculum bacchi_A. The sequence continues at coordinate 3,264 of NZ_CALNCS010000253.1, forward strand.
CGGTGTAACAAAGAAAACAAATTATCTGATTATCCCGTTATGGGCATACAAGACTATTCTAAATTTATAGATGGAAAAGAAAGCTCTAAAACTAAGAAAGCAAAAAAACTTATAGAAGATGGACAAGATTCACATATTATTTCCGAGGATGAATTTTATGAAATTATTTATGATATCGACATGGATCGCATTAATATTCAAACAATTACTAATGGGAGAAATGTAGTTATATAGACTTATTTAGTGGGCCTGGTTATATGAAGCTAGCAACATTCTACTCACGTTGAAGTTATAAGACTATTCTATCAAACGATCAATATAAACAGAAATTTGTCACAGATATTAATGATCAGAGCACTGACTGTATTAAAAAATTAGAAGATAATCTATAATGTGCACACTTGTATTTAGAAATTCTTAGTTATGACTCCTTTCTTGATTAAGCTGCACTAGCAGTAAAACTAAAGTAGATGTCTGCTAGTATTTTGTAGTCATAGCTTTGGTGACCTCTTTCATAATTGTAGTGATTGATGTATTCTTTCGTTAGGATTTTCACCTCCACAACGGTTTCAGGGTACATTGAATAAGGATGTTCCCATTTTTAACGGAAAGCAGAAAGCGGAAATTCTATCGCCTTAAGGGCAGATTGTGTCTAGGGTTCTACTTTCTGCTCTGTTTATTAATAAAACTCACATCAGCATATGCTACTTCTTCCCCACTTCCTTTTACTTTGCAATATGACGCAACTTCATTATAGACTATTTTCTCCTTAAAATTCTTTGAGAAAATTTCTTATTATCTAAGTATCGTAAATATTTACATCAAAATTTGCTTTATTCCGCAAATACCTACCTCTCATATTA
>NZ_CALNCS010000254.1 GCF_937875145.1 Alkalibaculum bacchi
TCAAGTAAGCGATATCTTCAATTCGCCTATTAATCAAAAACAAGAGCAGATGAGATTAGCAATTGAAAAGATGAGGGAACAACAAGAAAGACAACTTGTCAATAATCCAGAGTTTGGACTACTAGCATCAGTAGATCCATCTATGAAGATTTCGTCTAGAAAAGGTACGCCTACCCCCGATGATTTAGATGATTTGCTTGCAATGGTATGGAAAAAGCCTGCTTTCTTTTTAGCGCATCCAAAGGCCATTGCTGCATTTACAAGAGAATGCACCTGTAGGGGAGTACCACCAGTTACAGTAAATATATTTGGCTCACCATTTGTTACTTGGCGAGGGGTTCCTATGGTTCCTTGCGATAAGGTAAAAATAGATTCTTTAGGCAATACGTGTATTTTACTCATGCGTGTAGGTGAAAGAGAACAAGGGGTTATAGGTTTGCATCAGCCAGGTGTTCCAGGTGAAAGCCAGGTACCTAGTTTATCCGTTCATTTCAGTGGAATAGATGATATGGGCATCATGTCCTATATCATGACACTGTATTATGGTTTAGCTATTCTTACAAATGATGCATTTGGAATGCTTGAAAATGTCAATATAGGGCATTATTATGACTACAAGTAAATGGTTTCAGGATAGGAGCAGTGAATACTACTTCCTATCAAATTATAAACCCGATGTTCATACTATTAACAATAATGCGCCATTTAGAAGAGCAGACCTAGACATTTACTCCATTCGCAAGGACTTTCCTATTTTACAAACTAGAGTAAATGGAAAACCATTAGTATGGCTGGATAATTCAGCAACTACTCAAAAACCTAAAGATGTAATCAATACATTAAAAGAATACTATAGTAAGTACAATTCCAATATTCACCGTGGAGCCCATACATTAGCTAAAATCTCTACGGATGCTTATGAAACGGCAAGAGAAAAAATCCAGCTATTTATTGGAGCATCCTATTTAGAGGAAATCATCTTTGTTAGAGGGACTACAGAAGGAATTAATTTAGTAACAGAAACCTTTGGTGAATCCAATATTGAAAAGGGTGATGAAATCATCCTCAGCATTATGGAGCATCATTCTAATATTGTACCCTGGCAAAAATTAGCTAAGAAAAAGGGAGCTACAATAAAGATCATACCTGTAAATGAATGTGGTGAGCTTATTTTAGAGGAATACAAAAATCTTCTTTCGCCGAAAACAAAGATGGTAGCTATCACTCAGGTATCCAATATCCTAGGCACTATAAATCCTATTAAAGAAATCATCGATTTAGCCCACGCATCTGGGGCCAAGGTATTAGTAGACGGAGCTCAAGGTATTGCTCATATAGGTATAGATGTAAATGAAGTAGATGCAGATTTTTATGTGTTCTCAGGTCACAAAATTTACGGACCCACTGGCATAGGTGTATTATATGGGAAAAAAGGATTATTACAAAATATGCCTCCTTATCAAAGAGGTGGCGGTATGATCAAAAATGTGACTTTTGATTCTACGGAATACAATAGTCTTCCTTATAAGTTTGAAGCAGGTACAGGAAATATTGCAGATGCCATTGGTTTAGGTGTGGCAATAGATTATGTTAATAATATTGGAATAAATCGAATTATGAATCATGAAGCAGAAATAACAAATTACGCTATGGAAAGATTATCCCACTTACCTGGATTATCTTTAATTGGCACTACGCCTAATAAGTCTAGCGTCATATCCTTTATACTATCGGGAATTTCTCCAGATCAAGCCGCTCATAAGCTTAATGAAGATGGCATAGCAGTCCGATCAGGGCATCACTGTGCTCAACCGGTTTTAAAACATTACGGCTTTAGCAGCGTTATCCGCGCATCTATTGGCATCTACAATACAAGGGAAGAAATCGACATTCTAGCCAATTCACTTATGAAAATGCTTTAAACAAGGGTTAAAAATTTGTGATTTCAACACAGGCTAAGTAAAAAACAGAAAACAAAAATCTTTAGTAAATAAAAAATGCAAACAAACCCATCATAGTTTGTTTGCATTTCTTATTTAAGTCATTCTAAACAATCATTTAACAACAGTTCAATTATTGTTATTTTTTGGGTATCACTTTCCATATCCAGTAAGCTATTGCAAAATCTACCAGGCTATGAATGAAGGTTCCGACGCCTACCATTCCCACTATAGAGTAAATATATCCCCTTTGATATTCTAAATCGGATAAACTTTGCCCAATGTAAAAGGGAGATACTGCTAAGATTTCACCTAAACTATGGATGATGGAAACGACAATAGCAAAGGTGATTGTTTTCCCCATACTTTTAAAGGTATTTGGGTATTTTTTTAAATATAGAGCTCCTAAAAAAGCAAATAGGATTTGGCTAAAAGCTCGAGCAACTACGACAATTGGAAATCCCCCCAGAAAAAAGCCGAGAGTTGTTCCTAATGAAACGAATACTGCTGTAGTAGGTGAAATAAATACAGCAATAAATAATGCTACATGACTAGCTAATGTAAAAGATGCCGGCTCGATCACAAATCTTATAGGTGATACTAAGGGAATCAAAATCCCAATAGCACATAAAAGTGCTGCTACTACCATACTTCTAGTATTAAATCGATTTTCCATTTTTCTTCCTCCGTAACGTGTAATGATATTTTTTTAATTCACTGATTATGATTCATGAAACAAGGGATATAAGGTCAAAAATTATTGTGTTTGTTCCAGAAAAAGATATCGTTCAGCATATTATTTTATATTATACTATAGATTTTCATTTAGTGTAAATATCCAATCAAGTATATTCATTAAATATTCTCATTATAGGAAAATTTTCAATTATATTCCAAACAAAATCCAAACTAGAATATAACCTGATATGACTGCAGATAGTGTAAATGGAACGCCAATCTTCATAAAGCTACCGGTATCTACATTCCACCCCTCTTTACGCAGAATGCCAATTCCTGTAATATTTGCCGAAGCACCAATAGGTGTAAGATTGCCTCCTAAAGTGGCACCAATCAGTAAACCAAAGTAAAGAACTGTCGGATCAATTGCTAGAAAAGATGCAATACTCGCTGTTACAGGCAACATAGTTGCTACATATGGGATATTATCAACAAAACCTGAAAACAACACAGAGGCCCAGACGATTATAGTATATATGACAAATACATTATCATTACTTAAACGGACAAAGAGTTTGCCGATGTCTTCAATAATTCCTACTTCTGTTAGTCCACCTATTAAGACAAATAGACCTATTAATAATACAATAGTGTAAAAATCAATTTCTTTGACATGAGTACGAAGTGTATTAAAATTTTGGTACTTAAGATCATATTTCAAAGAGCCTATTATAAATAAGCTCATGCATATAAAACCATTGCTTATTTCTGGTTTATGGGGCATAAAAGATGCCAATATTAACAGACTAATCATGCTAAGAAGCAAAACTGTTGGAAAATAGTCTTCTACTTTTGTTTCTGACTTAATCTTAATATGCTGAAGGTCTCCTCGGAAAAGATAGAGTAAAACAACTACAGATAAAAGGGCACCTATCTGCACAATCCAAAACAAACCAGGTCTACCATTGTAGAAGAAAAAATCCATAAAATTCATATCTGCTTGGGCGGCTAAGAGGATTGAGGTCGTATCCCCTACTAAAGTAGCTGCACCTTGCAAGTTTGAAGATACGGATATAGAGACAATCATAGCAATTGGTGAAATATTTAATTTTTTAGCAATGGTTATAGCAACTGGTGCTATCATTAAAACCGTAGCTACATTATCTACAAATGCAGAAACCAGCCCCGCAAACAAGGACAAGGCTACTACGAGCCATTTGACATTGGGCATTCGAGAGATGAGTATATCTGCTAGTTTATCAGGCATTTTAGATTCAATAAATAAGGAGACAATCCCCATAGTTCCAGCAATCATTAAAATAGCATTCCAATTGATGTATTCCAATGCCTTATATATTGGAACAATTCCCAAATAAATAAATAGAGTAGCAGAAGCAATAGATATGTAGGATCTCATCTTTGGTAATAGCAATAATAAAATATACGTTACACCAAAAATAATAAGTGCAGTACCTTTCATTGTATACCTCCTTCAAATATGCGACTTACATATTAGTGTTTTTAGTTCTAAATAAAACCTTTTTGTAGTCAGAATGTATAGATCCTTCGCTAGCGCTCAGATGATAGGAGCAGTGGCTAGTGTCAGGTATGCGACCTACGTCGCAGTGAATAATCAATGAAAAACAATGAACAGTTAACAATTACAAACACTACATAAATAGTCGCATATTTGTACTGTTCCATATTCAATATTCGTTTTTAATTGTTCATTGATACTTTCCCCGTCCAAGAAACCAACTGACTAACCGTTTCGTAATACCTCTATTATATTAGTAAGATTACGCTAATATTCTTCTTTGACAAGAAAATGGGGAAAGAGTATAAACCCTTTCCCCATTTTTCTTATTTATTGTTAAACTTCTCTACATTCTTAATCATTATCGATATGGTTCCATTTACATTATTGATAAACTCTACCACATCTGAATCTCCTACATATGTAGATGGAATGCTTATTTCAATTCCGTTATCTGTAATTAGTTTATGTTTTTTTATAATTCGCTTTTCGGCATAAGGGCTAATTTTAATCTTTGATTCTTGTATACCAGCTTTTTCAATTCCCTGTTTAAATGCAGTTTTCCCAGCTGTATCGTCAAAGGTTGCCTCTGCAATATTTACTAAATCTATTTCATTGTTATTGGTAAAATCATCTGCAATGACCTTTCGAAAAGTATTTAACTTATCTATATCTCCATTATATTCTTCTTGAATGATTGTATGGGCAGTCTTCTCCACAATGTCTACAATCTCCTTATCTGATTTTACGAATTTAGATTTCAAAAGATATGTTGTGATGTAATTTTCTTTTATCCCATTGATTTCATATTTTCGCTCTTTAACAATAAGAGAAAAATCAAGTAGATTTACAATGACAAATTCATCCAGTTTCTGAGATTCAAGTGGTAAACAACAAGGTTGTTTAATAATTGTATTACATATGCCATCTTCTGCTTCAACATGGTGTATATAACCATACTTATAATTAAACTTTAAGATACCTAAATATGTAACACTATTACAAACAAAATCTACAATTAGCAAATCACATGATGGAATAGAGGTGCCATTTGTAATAAAGTTTATAAATAAATTAGCAATCTGTTTGCTCATGGTTAAAAAATCTTCTTCTTTAGTAAAATTCTCCACGGTTGACAGAAAATTATTTGGTGTCTCATTTTCAAACATGGTTTTCTTTGTTTCAATATCTGTAAAACACTTCTTTATATGCTTAGTAAGGTACTCTTGTATATCATAAGATAAATCAATTGTTTTATCTGAAATAACAGAAATTCCTCCCATATTGTCAATGATATGTAAAATAGCTCTTTTAATTGTTACTTCTTCGCTCATATTCATGCTCCTTTCAACATATCATTTTACCATGTATTCATAAATTTAATCTATAAGAAGTAAAAGTTTCCATAAAAAAAGCCCTATTACATGTATAGAGCTTTATAGATTATTGACAATGAGTTTTATCATATAATAATATGCCATTTTTGATTATATTACAAGTAAATGAAGTTCCTTCATTATTTAATTGCTTTAATTCATCTATGGAGATCACGACGATATCAAAAGGGGTATTTATGTTTCTTAAGAGCTTTCTAATTTGTATCCTTTTATCAAAGTCATTTTCAACACTATCCCATACGATTGTCAAAAGTAAAATAGGACCCATATCGAGCAAATAAATTTTTTCAGGGTTTACACCATCTAGTATGAGACTTTTAATTTCTTGATACTTTTCTTCCACTTTTCTATCTCCTTATAAATAATTGTTTAAAGGTTATATTCATTAGCAATTCTATTATTATAATAACTTTATGTAATATTTATTGTCAATATTTGTAAATCTTGTTATATATATAATCTTACTATATTTTAATATTTTGTAAGGTATATCACTTCTATGATGTATTTAATATTTAGATTTCTATCATTTATGATAAGATCTTAAATGATAGAAATCCCATAATTTGCACAAAAAACTCCCTTATAGTAAAGAAAAACTCACTATAAAGGAGAATTCTTTTTAGTATTTATTTATACCCTACATCTCTTCTATTTTAAATCCATTTTTGTAAAGAAGCTCTGCTGTAAGACCATTGCCTTCTTTTAATGTACCAGTAAAGGTACCATCATAGATTCTACCAAAACCACAGGATGGACTTTTAGACTTTAATATAATTTTACTTGGCATTAAATCCCTTGCAATTTCTAAGGTTTTTTCTGCCCCTTTTAGAAATTCATTCGTGACATCCTCGCCCACTTTGTTTATTACATGAATTTCCCCATTTATAACTTGTATCTCTGCAGGTTGTCTCGGCGTTGGTAGCCCTCCTAGCACTTCAGGGCATATAGTTATGGCTTTATTTGCTTTTACTAATTCTAGAATTTGATCCACATTATTATTTTTTCCATTGTACTTACAATTGCATCCTGCCAAACAAGCGCTAACTAAGATCATATTTTTATACTCCTATCAAAATACTGTAGTACATTTTATTTAAAGTCTTCTGATAATCTTTCAAAAGCTGGTATTGAATTTCGTATCATATCAAAATTTACACAGTAGGACATTCTAAAATATCCAGGGCATCCAAAACCAGAACCAGGAACTAAGAGAAGATTGTGTTTTGTAGCTGCTTGCGTAAATTCTATATCATTTGGAATGAACGCTTTTGGGAATAGATAAAAGGCGCCTTGAGGTTTGTGTACTTCGAAACCTATCCGCACCAAGTTTTCGTATAAAAAGTCTCTTTTAGCTTTATAATCCTCAACATTTGGTTTCACGTATAAACAGTCCCCTACGACTTTTTGAAACAATGCAGGAGCATTAACAAAACCTAAAACTCGAGTACAGTATATAAAGACATTTACTAATGTAGCAATTTCTTCAATATTACTACTAGCAGCAATATAACCAATGCGTTCTCCAGCTAAACCCAAAGATTTACTAAAAGAGTCTACTACAATAGCGTTTTGAAATATATTAATAATAGAAGGTACTATAATATCATCGTAGACGATTTTGCTATAAGGCTCATCTGAAATGACATAAATGGTAGTATTAAATTCCTTCCCCTTTTTTTGAAGAATCTCTTCTATCTTTTTAAGAATTTCTTCACTATAAACAACTCCAGTAGGGTTATTTGGGGTATTTAATATAATTGCTTTCGTATTTGCATTTATCCTCTTTTCAAATTCTTCTATATTAGGTTCAAAAGTCTCTGTATTAGCTGGCACTACAACGGTTTTTCCACCATAATTGCTAACATAAGAACCGTAATCCACAAAATAAGGAGCAAATACCATTACTTCTTCGCCTTCGTTTAATAGTGATTTCAAAACGACATTTAATCCACCTGCTGCCCCTACAGTCATGACTATATTATTTTCTGATAAGCTAACTTTGCTCTCTTCTTGGAGTTTTTTTGCAATTTTCCCCCTTACATCCCCATAGCCACTATTACTCATATATTTGTGTAATCCAGGTTCTCCACTAGTTATATGCTTTAATAAGGATTCTTGTACTTCTACCGGAGGCTCATCAAAAGGATTTCCTAGACTATAATCATAAACCTTATCCGCTCCGTATATTTTAGCAAGTCGGTTTCCCTCTTCAAACATCACCCTTATCCATGAAGAGCTTTCTAATTTTTGAACCATATTTTCTGAAAACATCTTATCACTCCATTTCAATTGTCATAACTACAAATTTACCTATCCTGCACTGTGCGAACACACCTTGTGGACTTGTTATTTAATAGTATAACATATTGATAAGGGAACCTACTTCAATAATTTAGAACAATTTGGTATATATTTAAAATGATGGTTGGAAGATAATTAAACAATACTCACATAGTCACTGAATTATCATTTAACAGTTCCGCATTTATCTTTTCGCTTTTGCAAAAAGAGCAAGGTATTAACTCATACCTTACTCTTTGCAGTATCACAATAATAGTCCTAGAACATTTTCTTTGACATTTTTTCGATTTCTTCATCAGTAGCTTCGTATACGCCTGGGAATGAGCTGATTGCTAAACCTTGGCTTGAACCAGGGATATAGTATAATTTTCCGTATTCTGTACACGCTTTTTCTACTTCTGTAGCTATAATGTCTTGCGTCCAGCCTGGGAAATCAATTTCTCCACTGTGTAATCCACCCATGAATGTAATTTTTTCGCCGTATTTTTTGATCAATTCAGGAATATTGTTTGTCTTCATAACACCTTGCCAGATATCAATACCCATATCAATCATATATGGAACAAGGTTAGCAGCATAGCTATCACTATGGTGAACAACTAATTCAACACCATTTTCTTTGTAGAAGCCATAAATTCTCTTGTATGGTTCAAGAAAAAATTCTTCAAACATAGAAGGTGATAAGAATGAGTTGATTTGGCTACCCCAGTCATCATGATGGAAAAGTGCATCTGGCTTTATGTGAGTGATAAATTCCTTAGCAAGTTCAATTTCCCAATCTGTAAGGTATTCAATTAATTCATGCATTGCTTCTGGTTCTTCATAGAAAGCCATTAAAGCTTCTTCCATGCTCATTAAATAATGTACATGTTCGAAAAGACCTGGAGCAACAAAAACTGTACAGTATTGTTCCGTTCTATCAACAGCTGCTGCAGAAGCTTTCGCTTCAGCCCAAGCTTCTGCAGGAAATTTAATATTAGGAGCTTTTACTACATCTCTCCATTTAGTGATATCCTTTACAACAGTATGTTCTTCATCGTGTACTGGGAATGCACCAATTTGACCTTCTGGCCATCTTGTTGTAACACCCCACTCGTTGACAATTTCTCCGCCTATTGGTGGTTTTTTACGAGTAATTGGAGTATTCATAATCATATTGAAACACTCATATTGCTTTACAAATCTATCAGGATTTCCGCCCTTCATAACTTCAACTAAGTTTTGTCTTTTTGTTAACATTATGCAACCTCCTATATTTTTCAATCAGGAGAAAATTTTCTCCTGATTTTTCTACACACTATCTAAAAATTAAGCTTGTGCTAATTCTTTTGCTTTAACAGCTGCACTACCTGCATCTGGAGCAAATCCGTCAGCGCCAATTTCAGCAGCAAATTCTGCAGTAATAGGTGCTCCACCTACCATTACTTTAAATCCTTCTAAACCGCTACCTTTGATTGTTGCAACAGCTTCTTTTAATGCTGGCATTGTAGTTGTTAATAGTGCAGAGCAAGCCACTAATTTAACGTTTTCATTTTCTTTTATTGTATCTACAAATTTTTGAGCTGGTACATCAACGCCAATGTCAACCATATCAAATCCAGCACTCTCAATCATCATAGATACTAAGTTTTTACCGATATCATGTAAGTCTCCTGCTACTGTTCCAATAATGCAAGTTCCTAAAGATACAGATCCTTCTCCAGCAAGATGTGGTCTAAGTACATCTACACCTTTTGCCATTGCTTTAGCTGCGATTAACATCTCTGGTACAAATATTTCTCCACTTGAGAATTTGTCTCCTACGACACCCATAGAATCAACCATAGCTTGAAGGATATCTTTTGCTGCATTACCTTCATCTAACGCTTCTTGCACTAAACCTGCTACTAATTTTGTTTTACCTTTTTCTACATTTAATTTTACATCTTGTAATTTTGACATATTATTTTCCTCCTCAATTTATAAAAAATCATATATTATGACTGATACCTTATTTCTTTTTAGCACCAAAAACGCCTTCACGGTATGCACTGATGT
>NZ_CALNCS010000255.1 GCF_937875145.1 Alkalibaculum bacchi
AAATAAGCCAATCTAGTACACCTATAATTATAGGTGTACTAGATTGGCTTATTTCTAGGTTTACGCCTATCAGTGCATCCCCATTTGGCAGAGGATTTATTGGATTTATCGTTGCTGCAATTGTATTATACGTAACTGGATTGATTGTAGATGGATTTAATGTATCCTTTATAGGAGCCATTATAGGTGCATTAGTATTAGGGATAGTAGATGCAATAATACCCGGAGATCAAGTGTTGGATAATAAGTAGAATATATACAATAAACTAGAAACATCAAGCAAAGGTATTTGTCTTTGCTTGGTGTTTTTTTATTAAGGTGGTTAGCAAAATCGCAAAAGGAAGAGGTGTAAAGTTTCCTTTCTACTTTCCATTTTCTGTTTTATAATTTAAGAAAGGAACAAATTATGGGAATGATCGTCTAATAGAAGAGGGATAAGGAGTGAGGAAAATGGATGTTGTGGAACAAGAGTTAATCAGTAAGTCTAAAAAAGGAGATTTACTTGCCTTTGAAATATTAATAAATAAATACTCAAAGCAAGTTTTTAATATACTTCTACGCCTTCTAGGTAATCGGGAAGACGCAGAAGATGTGTCTCAAGAGGCTTTTGCTAAGGTGTATAAAAAATTACATACTTATAAAGGAAATAGCCAGTTTTACACTTGGCTTTTTCGCATTGCTATAAATGCAGGCAAAGATCATTTAAAGAAAAAGAAATGGGAGTACCCTTTAGAAACTCTTGGTGAAGATTCATTTTCCTTTCTTCAAGGCCACACTGTAGACCCAGAGACAACTGTAATAAATAAAGAAAAAAAAGAACTGATTGTAAGAGCGTTAATGGAATTAAACCTAGAGCAGCGAGCAATTATCATTCTTAGAGATATTCAAGATTTTTCCTATGAAGAAATCAGTAGAATTCTGGGGATTTCTATAGGAACAGTTAAATCTCGTATTAGTCGAACGAGAAAAATTCTAAAAGAAAAGCTAATAAACAAGCCTTATGGTTTGGGAAAGGATGAATAAAAATGGATTGTAAAGAATTGGAAGGAAAAATAGATGATTATATAGATGAACTCCTTTCTGTAGAAGAAACCGTTGGAATTAAAAGACACTTAGAACAATGTGAAAAGTGTCAAAATAACTACAGAGAAATGAAAAACACTGTGGATACTATAAAATCAATAGAGCTAGAAAAAGTACCTGAAAATTTTTCCCAGAAGATTATAAAGCAAATAAAAACCAGAAAGAAGGGAAATAAAATGAAGAGATTTTTACCTTATGCGGCTGTTTTTATTGTAGGTGTTTTGATTACAAGTTTATTGTTTAAGTCTCCCCTTAGTAATGCTTATGTGTCTGAAACCACATCTTCCGATGAAGAATTTGCTATGGATTCTCGTGTCGTAACAGATTTTGAGAATAATCAGGCGGCAGGGATTGAGATGGCAAAAGAATCTAAGGAAGATTCTTTGACAATAGTCAAAGATGAGGTCTTTGATATCGATAAAATTATATATCAAGGCACTCTTAGCCTGGACGTTGAGGATGCTAATAAGGCTATGGAAGGAATTAAAGATTATGTAAAGGAAAATGGTGGTTTTGTTGAGAGCTCCGATAATTATAATGGCAGCCACACCGATTCTGAGCTTTATACGAGTCATTCTTATTTGATCATTCGTGTTCCTGCTGAAAAATTTAATAAAGTAATAGATAAATTAAAAGAATTTGGAGAAGAGACTAGTACAAATATCAGCAGTACAAATATTTCTACTGAGTACAGAGATATTGAAAGTGAAAAAGAATCTTTAAAAATTCAACAAGATAGGCTAGTAGATTATTTGAAAAAAGCAGAAAAAATAGAAGATATGCTGACGATTGAGACAGAGCTCAGTAGAGTTCGAACAGAGCTCAATAGAATCAATACACAATTAGATCATTACGATCGAATGATAAGTTATTCGACTATTACGGTAAATCTTAGAGAAACAGGAACCTTAGCCACTACCGTAAAATCCCCCTTTGGGAAGTTATTAGAAAATATCAGCAAAGGATTTATCCAATCGATTAATCTGCTCTTGCAGGTAATTCATTTCGTGATTGTGCTCATAGCAAGAATGATTCCCTTTGCGATTATACTCCTTCCGGTAGCTTGGTTTGTAAGGAAGAAGTGGAAGAAATAGGTAGTTTTACTTACCATTTAGAACTTACAAGTCAGATGAGTTTAGTTAAAAATGCTAATTCCCAGTGAATTAGCATTTTTTCGTTTTCCACTTTCCACTTTCCACTTTCTACGTTACTTTTATAGAAAAAATTGTTATAATCTACTAAGTGGTCTATTATCCAGTTTGAATAAATGAGATGAGTTTTGACGACTATAGTATTAGAATTGAGGTGGCAATATTGAAGGAAAAAATGGTTATAATTGACGGCAATAGTCTTATGTATAGAACCTTTTATGGAATACGCCCTATGACTAGTAAAAGGGGGGTGCCTACAAATGCTGTGTATGGATTTGCAAATATTCTTTTGAATATATTAGAAAAACATCAGCCAGATTATGTAGGAGTAGCTTTTGACGAGAAAAAGCCTACTATTAGGCACGAAAAATTTGAAGATTATAAAGCGGGTCGCTTAAAAATGCCTGAAGACTTGGTAACTCAGCTGCCGCTTATTCATGAAATGCTGGACAAGTTAAACATTAGAAGAATATCTTTAGAAGGTTTTGAAGCAGATGATTTAATAGGAACCATAGCAAAAACCTATTCTGCAGAGGGCATTGAGGTGAAAATTTTGACTGGAGACCGAGATGCCTTTCAATTGGTAGATGACAATATCAATGTGCTGTTTACGAAAAAGGGCATTAGCGATGTAGATGTAATAAATGAAGAAGAAATTGAAAAGCTCTATGGTGAAGGGATTACCCCTAAAGCCCTTATTGAGGTCAAAGCTTTAATGGGTGATAAATCAGATAATATTCCTGGAGTAGCTGGTGTAGGGGAAAAGACTGCTATTAAGCTTGTACAACAATATAAAAACTTAGAAACAATCTATGAGAATATCCATGAGCAAAAGGGCAAGTTAAGGGGAAAATTGGAAAATGATAAAGAAAATGCTTTCCTAAGCAGGCAATTAGGCACGATTATTACTAATGTGCCAGTAGATTTTGAATTAGATGAATTTACAGCAAATGAATACAAGACAAAAGAAGCTGCAAACTTCTTTATGGAATTAGACATTATGTCTATTTTAAAGAGAATAGGAAATATAGATGAAGTCAAAGAAGAAAATACAATTAAGTCTTCTAAGGATGTTATAGATGCACTAGATAAATCTACGATGGATTCTATTTTAGAAAAGGCTAAGGCAGCAGGGCAAATCTTTATGACGTGGTATATCTCTAGTCATATGTATAATGAAAGAGTATTACATGGATTAGCTATTGGCATAAAAAAGGAAATCTTCTTTTTTCAAGATAATATAGACAAAGATGATTTCACCTTATTTTTTAAAGATATTATGAAAGATGAAGGAATTAAAAAGATTGGTCATAATTTCAAAGACCTTATGGTTTACTGTATGCAAAAAAAGATCTCTTTAAAAAATGCAGACTTTGATACCTATATTGCAGCTTATTTATTAGAGCCATCTGACAGCAGATATAATATAGATGATTTAGCTCAAAAATACCTGGATATAAATATGAAGAGTAGAGAAGAAGTAGTAGGCAAGAAAAAAAATCAACTTTCTTTTTTAGATATGGGTGAAGATAAAAAAGGACTTTTGATTGATAACTTAGAGGCTATTTGTCTTTTACAACCTATCTTTCAAGAAAAAATGGAAGAACTTGATATGGAGCATTTATATAAGGATATTGAAATGCCTTTAGTTGAAGTGCTGTCTTTTTTTGAGTATCAAGGGTTTAAAATTGACGTAGATGGGTTAAATGAATTAGATACTCAATTTGATAAAGAATTAGAGCGCTTGACAAAGGATATTTACGGTTTATCAGGTCGGGAGTTTAATATTAATTCACCAAAACAGTTAGGAGAAATTCTTTTTGAAGAGTTAAAATTGCCCGTAATGAAAAAGACGAAGACAGGTTACTCTACGAATGCGGAAGTCTTAGAAAAATTAAGGGGAGATCATCCTATTATTGAAAAAATATTAGAATATCGCACCATAGCCAAATTAAGTTCTACCTATATTAAAGGTTTTAAGGGAATCATCGATAAGCAACATCATAAATTGTACTCTTCCTTCCATCAGACTATAACTACTACGGGAAGAATAAGCAGTTCTGAGCCTAATCTGCAAAATATTCCAGTGAAGATTGAAATTGGCAGACAAATAAGAAAAATATTCATACCTTCATCAAAAGACAATGTACTTGTCGATGCAGATTATTCCCAAATTGAGCTTAGAATTTTAGCTCATATTTCTGGAGATGAAACATTAATTGATTCCTTTAAAAAGGGCGAAGATATTCACAGAAGAACGGCATCGGAAATCTTTAATGTCCCCCTAGAAGAAGTAACTAGCCTACAAAGAAGTCACGCCAAAGCTATTAACTTTGGACTTATTTATGGAAAACAAGCTTTTGGATTATCACAAGATATTCATGTTACAAGAAAAGAAGCTCAAGAGTATATTGATATGTACTTTGGACGATATCCAAAAGTTGAAAAATACATGAAAGATATTGTAGTAGAGGCAAAGGAAAAAGGATATGTGACGTCAATATTTGGTAGGAGAAGGTATATTCCAGAAATTAATTCAAGAAATAAAGTTATTGCCAATGCAGGAGAGCGATTAGCTTTAAATACACCTATTCAAGGTAGCGCTGCAGATGTAATAAAAATTGCCATGGTTCGAGTATACAATGAATTTAACAAAAGAGGTTTAAGATCTAAGCTGATTTTACAGGTTCACGATGAGCTTATTGTGGATACAAAAAGGGATGAAATTGATGTGGTAAAAGAAATTATAAAGTCAGAGATGGAAAACGCTGCTGAGCTAGCAGTACCGCTAACGGTAGATATTAATATTGGAGAGAATTGGTACGAATCTAAGTGAGGTCATAATATGAAAGCAATTGAGATTGGAGAAAATGAAGCTGGTCAGCGATTAGACCGATTTTTGTTAAAGTATATGAATAAAGCCTCTAAGGGATTTATTGAAAAAATGATCCGAAAGAAGCGAATAAAAGTAAATAAAGGAAAAGCTCAGCCGAATTACTCTCTGCAAGTAGGAGACGAAGTGCAATTGTATTTAGCTGAGGAAACCGTTGAGAAGTTTACACAAGAAAAATCCATAGATAAAGTATCTAAAAACATCAATATTCTTTACG
Organism: Alkalibaculum bacchi; assembly: GCF_937875145.1. Lineage (GTDB taxonomy): Bacteria > Bacillota > Clostridia > Eubacteriales > Alkalibacteraceae > Alkalibaculum > Alkalibaculum bacchi_A. The sequence goes on from NZ_CALNCS010000255.1 coordinate 5,345, forward strand.
AAGACGATAAAATCTTAGTATTAAACAAAAGCTCAAATACATTAACTCACGGAGAGGGAAACTCCCTTGTTAATCGAGCTATTACGTATCTCATTCACAGTGGCTCCTACAATCCAAAGGATGAAAAGACCTTTGTCCCTGCGAGCTGCAATAGACTAGACCGCAATACTTCAGGAATTGTCATAATAGGAAAGACTTACGATGGTTTAAAAGAAATCAATCAAAAAATTAAGGACAATCAAGTATCAAAGTATTATTTAACCCTAGTCAAAGGCGTAGTGACGAAGGCTCAAACATTAGAGGGGGATTGGATAAAAGAGGGGAACCAAGTCAAGATTACAAAGACTTCTTTAAATGACGAGGCAAAAAAAGTAATAACAAAAATAGAGCCTCTACATTCAAATGGGAAGGTAAGCTTACTACAAGTTGAATTAGTAACAGGAAGAACCCACCAAATAAGGGCTCACCTTAAATCCATCGGTCATCCTATTATAGGAGACCCTAAGTACGGAGATATAAAATGGAATAAAGAGTACGAGCTAAGCAATCAATTCCTACACGCCTATAAAATTATCATTTTAAACTACAACGGAAAAGAATCGCTCACTATTACAGCCCCACTGCCGAAGAAACTACAAGAAATTCTTGAAAGACAGTCATTATCCCTAGCTCCTAGTCCTTAGCACCAAACACCTTTGGTAGCTATAAAGACCATTGAAGAATACACGCAAGCTAGGGACTTATGGCTAGCGACTGCTTTTAAAGCTAGTGACTAACAACTAGCAACTAAAAGAACGGAGTGATGAAATGGGTTATTGGAATAGTAGAGGGCTTAGGGGAAGTACTTTAGAAGAGTATATTAATATAACCAATGATGAATACATTAAAAAAAACTTAGCAGTTATTCAAAAGATTCCAACTTTAATAAAACCTGTAGAATTAGATCAAAACAAGGGGATCATAAAGAAAGCTTATTTCGAACAGAAGAGCACAGTAGACTATATGGGCAATGTTCAGGGGATACCTGTATGCTTTGATGCAAAGGAGACGTCAAAGCAAAGCTTGCCCATATCCAATATTCATCGTCATCAAATGCTATTTATGGAGAAATTTGAAAAGCAAAAGGGAATCTCCTTTATTATTGTATATTTTTCTAGTAAGGATCAGTATTTTTTCATACCTTTTAAAATCATTAAAAGATACTGGGACAATGCACAAAATGGAGGTCGAAAATCTGTTCCCTATAAAGAGTGCCTTGAGAAATATGAAATCAAAAAGAAAGGACTGTTTTTAGTCCATTATTTAGAAACATTAAATACATACCTTTGTGATGTGGGAAATGAGATATGAAGGGGAGGACGTTTTTCGCCTATGGGCTAGTTCGATTTTTCTGTCCAACCGACTAACGAACCAACCAATTTATGACGGAGGAATAAATTTTTATGAAAGAAATAATAATATATACAGACGGTGGTTGCAGAGGGAATGATTCTTCCAAGGATAATGTAGGTGGCTTGGGAATCGTACTTTTATATCCAGCAAAAAATATTGTAAAAGAGTACAAAGAAGGTTTTTATAATACGACAAATAATAAAATGGAGTTGTTGGCTGTTATAAAAGCTCTTCAAATGCTAAAAGAGAGATGTAAAGTTACCTTGTACAGCGACTCAGCCTATGTAGTAAACGCCTTCAAACAAGGATGGATTGAGGGGTGGAAGAAAAAAAGCTGGACTAGAGGAAAAAGCGGTGAACTAAAAAACAAAGAACTTTGGATAGAACTAGACCAGTTGTCTAAAGAACATGATTTTACCATAGAAAAAGTAAAAGGTCACGCCAATGATAAGTACAATAACAGAGCAGATGAATTAGTAAATCAGGCTATGGACGCGTTGTAGATAAGGGAAGTTACTAGAAGCTAGTCTCTAGCTACCCAAGGTAGCTATGGAGACCCAAAAAAATACATGTAAGCTAAAAGGATAGTGACTAGCGACTACTTTTAAAGCTAGGACTAAAGTGGGGTGAATTATGAGAGGAAATGTTACAATCACGGTTCAAAACAAACAATATGAAGTGGAAAATGGAATGCTTGTAGCAGAATTTATTCAAAGGTTAGATTCCGATAATCCTATTATGGGTGTTAGCGTTGATAATAGGGTGCAAGATCTAAATTTTCTACTGACGAAAGACTGTAAACTAGACTTAATTGATTTAAGTTCTCCTCTTGGTGTAAAAATATATGAAAAGAGTTTGCTTTTTGTATTGATTAAAGCAGCTGAAATTGTTTTGCCACAAGAGGAATTATCTATTGAGCACTCTTTAGGAGGTGGGATTTATTGCGAGTTTAAAGGCAATAAAAGGTTAAAAAAATACGAAGTAGATAAAATAGCCAGTATTGTCGACAAAATTATAAAGGCCGATCTTCCTATTAGAAAAGTAACATGTAATAAAAAAGAAGCTATAAAAAAATTACCTCAAAAGAAAGATCTTTTTGAGTATATCAATGGAGATTCTATTTGCATTTATGAATTAGATGGTCTTTATGGTTACTTTAATGGATATATCTTACCGAATACTGGTTATTTGAAACAGTTCTACTTAAGATATTATTATCCAGGTTTTGTACTCCTTTATCCTAAAACAAATAATCAAAAAGTGGTAGAATTTGAAGATCAAAAGAAGTTGTTTCACGTTTTTTCCGACTATCAAAAATGGTGTAAATTCTTAGATGTTCAAGACGTAGTTTCTCTAAATCGCAAAATTGCAGACAATGAGATAGTAGAATTGATTCGAGTAGCAGAAACGAGGCATGCGAGAGATCTCATGAATATCTCTAATGAAATTGCATTAAATCCTGATAGAGCAAAGTTAATTGTCTTGGCAGGACCTTCCTCTGCAGGGAAAACAACGACATCTAAAAGACTTGCAACAAACCTATTGGTTCATGGTCTAAGACCGGTGACTATTGAATTAGATAATTATTTTTTAGATCGGGATAAGACCCCAAAAAACAGCAGGGGAGAATATGATTTTGATAGCATTAATGCCCTTGATATTGAGCTCTTTAACGAAAATCTACTACAATTATTAGAGTATAAGGAAGTAGAAATCCCAAGGTATAATTTTATTACAGGTAAGAGAGAAAGAGGATCAAAAATTAAGATTGCCAAAGAGAATCCAATTATCATAGAAGGAATTCATGGTCTCAACGAAAAATTAACTCACTATATTCCAAAAGAAAATAAGTATAAAATCTATCTCAATGCCTTAACTCATCTAAATATTGACTCATATAATCGAATACCCACTACAGATATTCGCCTTATTAGGAGATTGATTAGAGATTATAATACAAGAGGTCATAATGGAATAAGCACTCTAGCTATGTGGCGCTCCGTCCGAGAGGGAGAAGAAATAAATATCTTTCCATATGGGGAAGAAGCAGATTATATTTTTAATTCCGCTTTATTATATGAAATATCTGTTATGAGAAATTATGCATTGCCTATTTTAAAAGAAGTTAAGGAAGATAGTCCAATGTATATTCACGCTGAAAGAATAATCGGCTTCCTAGAACTTTTCTTACCAATAGAAAATACAAGTCAAATTTTAGGAAATTCAATAATTAGGGAATTTATAGGCGGAAGCATATATGAGTGATGGCAAGCCTTGTACCACTTCTTAAGGGTAGGTTTTAAGTTCTATTTATTTTGTCACCCAAAGGTAGCTTATTGGTTGTAAGTTCTACGTATTTAAGCCACCTAGGGGTGGCTTATTGTTTGTAGTCTCTATACTTAAGTCATATAAAGATGGTTGTTGGTTCTAAATTATATGCACGTTTAAATAATGAAGTCATATTTGGTGACTAAAATGCATTTACATAGAACGTACAACTCATTTCATGTTCATGTGTTGTACAGAGTCTGTAACAGTATCAAATGCTTTGTTAACGGTTTTTTTTACTTTTCGTCTTGTCTTATTGTTTTGCATCGATTTTACAATCACTGCTCCAGCTACAGCTGTCATAGTACTGATCATAGCATTTCTTGTGGTTTTATTCATGTTTTTTGCCACCTTTCCTTAGTATTTTATACTCATTTTATAGTTCGAATTTATCTTTTGCAGTATTGTATAAATTAATCAGGTATTTTCTGAAAATTATTAAGAAGATTACTAGAATTTATAAATACAGTAATGATAATATAGAGCGTAAATTAAATTTTTTGTTTAATAGAAAACATAATAATTTTTTTGTATTCTCTTGCTTTTGGAGCGTTAAGAAAGAAATATGAAGAATCGGTATGAAAACAATTATCTATATATATGGTATAATGAACTTATAAATAAATCGGGGGTGTTTTTATTGAATAAGAAAGAGTTGAGAAAAAAAGTTTTAGAGGCGAGGGATAAGATAAGTGATGAAGAGTTAAATTGCCGTAGTAAAGTGATACTTGAAAAAGTTAAGGAAATAGACGAGTTTAAAAAAAGCAAAACAATCATGATCTACGTTAGTTATGGTAAAGAAATCAATACTCATGATTTTATATCTGAGTGTATTTCAATGGGGAAAAATGTAATCACACCGATATGTAGATATAGCGATCGAACTTTAATTTTGGGAAAAACGAAGTCGTTTCCAGAAGGTTTTAATATGACCAAATATGGGATTTTAGAACTAGAACCTAATGAATGTGAACAGATTGATCCAAAAGATATTGATTTAATCATTATGCCAGGAGTAGCCTTTACAAAACAAGGAGATCGAATGGGCTATGGCGGGGGCTATTATGACAAATTATTATCAAAAGCGTCAGATAAGCTAGTAACAATCGCTCCTGTTTTACAAGAATTTATCTTTGACGAAATACCAATAGAAGCTCATGATATTCCTATGGATTATGTAGTTGCAGACGAAGATGTATTTAAAATAATTTAAATATATTTTAGTTGTATATACAAGTTGAAATGAATTTGTTATAATGAAGTACATCTATATTATTAATAAAATCACAATAGCATTAATGCATTTCACTTGTATATCATGAGAAGTCTTGTTTCGTCTTTGTCCAATACACGCTATTAAGAGTTCATAACAAATCTTTGGCTATAGTATAAAGACAAAGAGGTGTTATATTAGAATGGCGATGCCTTACTGAAAGAATACAAGGATATAAGATAAGCGCAGATGACTGAAGAATACGTTTTAGGCGTCTAGATCAGATTAGAGTGAATTGTATAGTGCTTTCGAGTAGACTTTTGTGCTCATAAGATATTGTGTTATATAAAGACAGAGGGAGAGTCAAATGCGAGGGCCAATTTATATTGTTATAGCTGAGGATTTAAAGAAAAAAATTAATTCAGGAGAACTTGCACCAGGAGACTCTATTTGTTCCGAAAATATGCTTTCTGATCAGTATAATGTATCAAGAATGACTGTTCGCAAGAGTTTGACTTTACTATCTTCTGAAGGCTATATTTACTCTATACCTGGAAAAGGAAACTATGTAAGTGTGCCAGATCAAGACAAGTACATTCTGTACTTTAATGAAATGAAATCGATTGAGGGTAGCGTAGATGAGACAAAGTTACTAGATGTCAATGTTGTTAAGCCAACTGCAGAAACTATGTGCAATATGAAGGTATTTGAAAACCAAAGACTTATATTAGTGCGAAGACTAATGTACATTGATACAAAACCTGTAGCTTATGATTTGAAATATATTCCCTACTATAGGGGCATGCCTGTAGTAGAAAAAGAAATTAACTATGCTACATTTCCTGAGTTAGTAGGCCAAAAAAAGTCTCTCTTTGCCATACGCAAAGAGTTGAAAATAAAAGCGCAAAGAGCATCTAAAGATGTAGTAGATAATTTGAGAATAAATGATGGGGATCCCATCATGGCTATTGAACAAAAACTTTTGGACGATGAGGATAAAATTGTTGGTTGGGGAACTACTTATTTTCTAAGTGATTATTTCCAATTACAAGCAATCTCTTCACTATAGCAAAATAATTTCTGTGCATTACAATAAATGAAAGGATTGCTTTGGGTTGGGAAATATGAATAATTTATTAATAGTATGCGAGACCATTCAAGATGAGATCGAAAAGGTTACAGAAAACATTGGATTTACTGGTGATATGATTTGGATGAATGCCAGTTTGCACAATGAACCTAATTGCTTGAGAAGTGAACTTCAAAAGGTTATTGATAGCCATATAGGCTATGATAATATACTACTAGGTTATGGAAGCTGTGGTAATTCCATAATTGGTTTAAAGGCAACTCATACAAGTATAGTTTTTCCCGTGACTGCTGACTGTATATCCATGTTGTTATGTGATTACCAAAATATAGATTATATTAGGAAAAATACATATTTCTTAACAAAGGGCTGGATCAATGGAGAGAAGAGCATATTTGTTGAGTATAAATATTGTTTAGAGAAGTACGGAGAAAAGAGAGCTAAGCGAATTTTTAGTGCAATGCTTAAGCACTATGAAAATTTAATGCTTATCGATACAAAAACTTATGATATGGATTACTATGGTCATATCGTTCAAGACCTTGCTAACAAGACAAATTTACGTTTTATAGTAGAAGAAGGTAGCCTGTCCATTTTGGAAAGATTACTGTCTGGAAAATGGGATGAATCTTTTGGAATCATCAAGCCAGGAGAAGAAATCGTATATAAACATTTTGGCAAAATTACAGGAGATGAAATGTCTCAAAGTTTTTAAGAATTTATATTTAAGTTATAGTATATATTTTTCTTTAATAGACAACATAAAACTTGCATTTTAGGATGCAAGTTTTATGTTGTGATAAGATATCTTTTTTAATGATCATCTTAATGTCTAAAGGTAAAATCTTTGCCCCGAAGCTTAGCCCTAAAGTTACTGATGGCTGGCAGCAGAGAGCTAAAGCGCAAAGATGATTTCTTATGGTTGACGGCAAAAAACCTTAAGGTTATAATTGAAAGGATAATTTGATTATCAAATTAACTTGATGGTGATAACGATGAAAGATATATACAGTATATTAAACGAGGCATTAGTAATTGTATTTAATTTGGTTCTTAAGGCAGAAGAAAAATTTATAAGGAGCTTAGGGGTGAATCTATCTATTACAGAAATTCATACATTAGAGGCAATTGCTAGTGATGTAGAAAAACCCATGAGCGAAATAGCTTCTAGATTAGGTATTACGTTGGGAACACTTACTACTTCTATTAACAATTTAGAAAAGAAGGGTTTTGTTAAGCGTAAAAGAAGTGAAAAGGATCGAAGAGTAGTTATAGTAAACCTTACGGACAAGGCTCATGATATTATGGGAAAACACACATCTTTTCACGAAAATATGGTACATGACATTGTAACGGAATTAAACAAACAAGAAGAGTATGCTCTAATGAAAGC
>NZ_CALNCS010000256.1 GCF_937875145.1 Alkalibaculum bacchi
AAAGCGGGATGGGGACAGTGAATCGGTAAATGATGTGTTCGTATAATGATTCAGGATTAATGGACTATTTAACACCAATGTTTGAAAAAGAGACTGGATACACTCTTGACGTAGTTTCTCAAGGAACAGGACAAGCTCTTCAAACAGGTAGAGACGGCAATGCGGATATCTTATTGATTCATGCTAAAGCAGACGAAGAGAAGTTTGTAGAAGAAGGCTATGGATTAGAAAGAGTTGAAATCATGTACAATTACTTTGTAATTGTTGGACCTAGTGATAATCCAGCTAAAATTGTTAAAGGAGATACTGCAGCAGATGCCTTTAAGAAAATTGCAGACACAAAGTCTACATTTGTTTCTAGAGGAGATGAGTCTGGTACTCATAAAAAAGAATTAAAAATCTGGGGAGCTAATTCTATAACACCAGAGGGAGATTGGTACATGTCGGCAGGAAAGGGCATGGGAGATGTTCTTCAAATGGCTAGTGAAGAAGGTGCATATACGATAACAGATAAAGCTACTTATCTTTCTATGAAAGATAAACTTGAGCTTGATATTATCGTAGGCGAATCAGATGATTTAATGAACCAATATACAGTAATTGAAGTAAATCCTGATAAATTAGAAGGTATCAATAAAGAAGGCGCAGATGCTTATTTAGAGTGGATTACCTCAAAGGAAGTCTTAGCTAAAATTGGTGAATTTGGTAAAGAAGAATACGGTGAAGCATTATTCTCTATAAATTATCAAGGGAAATAAATAATGTCATAATAAGTCAAGAAACAGAGTAATAAGGAGCTTTTATAATAATCCAAGTCGGCGTAAGCGCCAGCTTATGAATCTTGATTTGTTATGGTGAAAAAAGGTCGCTGCCCACAGCGACCTTTTGTATAATAAGAGAGCATCTTAGATAGGGAGGAACGATGAATCAGATACTGACGAGTTTAATCGAAGCATTAAAATTAATTACATCTTTAGACAGAGAAGTATACATGATTATTCTTCTGTCTTTAATCGTGTCCATCTCTAGCACGACCATTGCAGCTCTTGGTGCCATTCCAACAGGGGTTTTTATTGGAAGCAAGGAGTTTAGAGGGAAGAAGATCCTTGTGCGATTGATTAATACTTTTATGGGCATTCCGCCAGTGGTTGCCGGTCTAGTGGTCTACATGATTTTATCGAGAAAAGGCCCCTTAGGATTTCTTGATATCTTATTTACACCTGCTGCTATGATTATTGCACAAGTTTTAATCATCTTTCCTATTGTCACGGGACTTATTATTTCAGCTGTAAAATCAAAAGTAAAGATCATTTGGGAGACTGGAAAAGGCATTGGTTTAGGGGATGGAAAAATATTAAGATTGCTATTTCACGAGTGCAGATATCCGATTATTTCAGCCATTATAGCTGGCTATGGGAGGGCTATTTCCGAAGTAGGTGCAATTACTCTTGTAGGAGGAAATATTCAATTTAGAACTAGAGTAATGACTACAGCTATTGTCCTTGAGACTGGAAAGGGAAATTTTGATATTGCTCTCGCTTTAGGTATCATATTATTAAGTATTTCTTTTGTTATAAACTATATTGCCCATCGCATTCAGGAGAATCGCTAATGAAAGTAAAGATAGAAAGTATAAGAAAAATCTATAATGAAAAAGAAGTTGTACACGTGGACCATTACCAGTTTAGTGAAGGAAAAATCTATGCGATTATAGGCGGAAATGGAGCAGGAAAGACAACTTTACTGCGAATGATTGCAGGAGTTGAACAACCGACTAAAGGAACCATTTACTACAATGGACAACCTCATATCGATCATGAGAAGGTCTCTTATATGCCTCAACAAATCTATTTGTTTGATACGACAGTCTTAAAAAATGTATCTTTAGGAATAGATAAAGGAAAACAAAGTTCTCAGAGAATACAGGAAGCTTTAGAGTATGTAGGTATGAATGAATTTTCAAATAAAAATGCATTACAACTATCTGGTGGAGAATCGCAAAGAGTGGCTATCGCAAGATTATTAGTAAGAAAGAGGGAGTTAATTCTCATGGACGAGCCATCTTCATCTACAGATATTACAGGAAATAAGCTTCTTGCAGATTATATGAGAAGAGTGAATAAACTTGAGCGTAGCACCATTATATTTGTCACTCATAATCCTGCACTAGCTAGCAAAGTAGCAGATGAATGCGTATTTATGGCGAGTGGTAAAATAGTAGAAGCAGGAACATCAAAAGATGTTATATATTCACCTAAAACGCCAGAACTAAAAACCTTTATAGAAAACTGGAGAATATAGAAGAAAGTGCCTTTTTGGCACCTTCTTCTATATCAGCGTTTAGTATTTTGCCACCGTGGGTGGCTTAAAGATTTGCTGGGAATGTATTATGGACTATATATGGACTATATAAGTATACTTTGCAACTGCTGAATGTAGCTAAAATACTGGTCGCTAGTCGCTGGCGACTGAATGCTAAAGTATGGAGAAACCTCTCAAGTTTCCAGATTTCTAACGGGTCGACTTTTCTGCACTACATTAATTTCTTGCATACAAAGCGCTATGTGTCGCTTTATACAGGCAATCCGTCATAACATCTGCCATTTCCATAATAAAACTCAATCGGACTTGATGAATATTGGAGTTGTTAAATTTATCCATAGTGTCTACAACTCCTATCAAAGAGTAGTCTCCAATAGGTGGTAGCTTTTTTCCTACACCTTTTCCAGGATATATAGGACCTTCTCTAAATTGAATAGTGCCTACAGATTTTTTGTTTCCAAGAGAAGCATCGACTGCAATGATACTATGATCAGGGTAATTTGCCTTTAGCAATTCAAGTTTTTCTTCTAAATTCATAGCATGAATAGGTTCGTTTATAGTGCCAAATACAGGATATCTAATGTCTAAATTTTTTAAATTGTATCCTACTAATGGTCCTAAACTATCGCCAATACATCGATCTGTTCCTATACATACGACCACAAAAGGAGAATTACATATTCTTTTTAATGGGATGCTGAGCAAAGTGCTCGCATTGACATCTTTTATATGGAACTTGAGCGATTCAAAAATATCTCGATTAATCCCCAACATCATATCACCTCTATATTATGTATATAGGAGAAGCTAGGCTAAAATTACAAAAATATATCTCTATTTTATAATGAAAAGCAAAAATAATTTGTTGATATTCGTTTAAGTAAAGAAAATATTGGAACTTTTATATACTAGGAAGGTATTTGCTTTTAAAAGAGTTCTTATTCCTATATAGATAATTAAAAGTAACGGTCATTGCTGGTGATCTAAACGGCTTTACTTAGAGCGTAGAACGAATGCGCATAGGCACTAATCAATAAGCTATTAGATTATAATGCCTAAAGGATTAGTATCTACGGTTTTTATTTATTTATACACTCCTTTTAATAAATCAAAATATCTCTAGGCATATATTTAGGATACACAAGCCTAACATTCTTATCCTTGACTTTAAAAGATACCTATGGTAACATTTTAATAAATTGAATAGTAGTTTACCTTATCCAGAGTGGTGGAGGGAATAGGCCCTGAGAAACCCGGCAACCAGCATAAATGCATTGGTGCTAATACCTACAGAATATACTGAATGATGAGGGGTTTATTTTTAAAAGCCTCGTCATTTGACGAGGCTTTTCGTTGTGTATTAGGAAAGTTCTACTCTTAAATGTAACGACTATATAAGCCATCTTTATATGTAGTTACATTTTAACATGTGAGACTTGACCCTAGCACTGACAGCTGATTGCTATAGTTTTTTGTACTTTAGTAGAAAAGTTCTACTCTATTTTTAAAACAATTTTTGAACAACAGCTATACTACCGTTTAACTATCGTTCAACTAAAAATATGGAGGGATATAGATGACAAAAAAATTATTTACTTCGGAATCTGTTACAGAGGGACATCCAGATAAAATCTGTGATCAAATATCAGATGCAGTATTAGATGCAATATTAAAGCAAGATCCTGCTGCTAGAGTGGCTTGTGAGACAGCGATAACAACAGGAATGGTTCTTGTAATGGGAGAAATCACTACCAATTGTTACGTGGACATTCCAAAGGTAGTAAGAGAAACCATCAAAGAGATTGGCTATACAAGAGCAAAATATGGATTTGATTCTGAGACTTGTGCCGTCATAACTTCAATTGATGAGCAATCTCCGGATATAGCACAAGGTGTTAATACAGCTTTGGAGGCTAGAAGTGGTGAAATAGAGACAGATGTAAGTACGGGAGCAGGAGACCAAGGAATGATGTTTGGTTTTGCTTGCAATGAAACGCCAGAACTTATGCCGCTACCAATATCATTAGCTCATAGATTGGCTAAAAAATTATCTGAAGTGAGAAAAAATAAAACCTTAGAATATCTACGACCTGATGGAAAAACTCAAGTTACAGTAGAATACGAAGACGAAAAACCAGTGAGAGTAGATACTGTAGTTATATCTACACAACATGGTCCAGAAGTAGAATTAGAGACGATAAGAGAAGATTTGATTAAAAATGTAATCGAGCCTGTAATAGATAAAAATCTTTTAGATGAGAAGACAAAGATCTATATTAATCCTACAGGAAGATTTGTAGTAGGAGGACCTCAAGGAGACTCTGGCTTAACAGGTAGAAAGATTATCGTAGACACCTATGGTGGAACTGGCCGTCATGGCGGGGGGGCCTTTTCAGGCAAAGATCCTACAAAAGTAGACCGTTCTGCTGCCTATGCAGCAAGGTATGTAGCAAAGAACATTGTAGCAGCTGGACTTGCTGAAAAATGTGAAGTAGAGCTAGCCTACGCAATTGGCGTTGCAAAACCAGTATCCGTCTATGTAGATACATTTGGGACAGGCAAAATCAGTGAGGAGAAGATTTCAGAATTAATCAACGCAAACTTCGATTTAAGACCGGCAGCAATTATCAGAGATTTAGACCTTAGAAAGCCAATCTATAGAAAAACAGCAGCTTATGGTCACTTCGGAAGAACAGATCAAAATTTTCCATGGGAAAGAATGGACAAGATTGAAGTATTAAAATCAGCCCTGTAAAATTGGTTGGATGGTAAAAATCTATCTGCGATTAGCCATCAGGGTTTTGAGTATTCCCTTTGGGTCAAAAAACTTGCCTTAAACGCTAAAGAACCTGCGAAACGAGCCATACACCTGCCCCATCATCTTTGGGTTTGAAAGGAATATCCCAAGACCTACAACTTAAAACATAGAATTTAAAATAAAAACAGCTAGACCTAAAATCTAGCTGTTTTACTGTTACAAAAGTTTTTCTTCTGCAATTTTATTATCTTATAATTTGAATTATCACAAAAATTAAAATCTACTATCAGAAGTGGGTAATGCTACCTCTGGTAGCCAAAGGACTCAAAAGGAATACCATATACTGATGCCTGATTGTTAGAGCGCCGAAGGCGCAATCGCAAAGGTTAGTTCTGCTGTTGCAGCGATTTCGTCTCCTACATAGGCTGTGGCTGATCCTACGCCTACGCTACCTCTGCTTTTGATGATTTCAGTTTTTAAGGTAAGAGTATCTCCAGGGATGACTTTTCTCTTAAATTTGGCGTTTTTAATGCCGCCAAAATAAGCAATTTTACCCTTGTTTTCTTCTAGGCTAAGAAGAGCTACAGCACCTACTTGTGCGAGGGCTTCAATGATGAGTACACCTGGCATAACGTGTTCTTGAGGGAAATGTCCCTGAAAGAAGGGTTCGTTAGCCGTAACATTTTTTAATCCTGTAGCATTTACTCCAGGCTCTAGTTCAAGAATCTGATCTACTAAGAGCATGGGAAAACGGTGAGGGATAATCTCTTGTATTTGATTGCTGTTTAGTAACATTATAAACCTCCAGTGTTATGGTTGTACTTCTTAAACACTATGGTCGCATTATGTCCACCAAAGCCTAATGAGTTAGATAGAACCACATTTACTTTTGCTTTTCTAGATTCGTTTGGAACATAGTCTAAATCGCATTCCGGATCAGGGGTTTTGTAGCCTATAGTTGGTGGTAAGATATCATCTTGTATTGCTTTGATACATGCGATGGCTTCTACGCTTCCTGAGGCTCCTAACAAATGACCGATCATGGATTTTGTAGAGCTTACTGGTGGAGTGATACCGTCATCACCAAATAAGGCTTTAATAGCCAATGATTCATTTAAATCATTGTAATAAGTACTTGTGCCATGAGCGTTAATATAGGATACATCTGATGTATTTAGATGAGCATCTTTTAAGGCGTTTTTCATAGAGCGCATAGCTCCTTCGCCTTCTGGAGCAGGGGAGGTAATATGGTGAGCATCACAAGTGAGACCATAGCCAATTAATTCAGCATATATTGTTGCCCCTCTCTTTTGAGCATTCTCTAAAGATTCTAATATGAGTATTCCTGCTCCTTCACCCATGACGAAACCTTCACGGTCTTTATCAAAGGGAATAGAAGCTCTCTTACAATCAGTTGCTCTACTTAAAGCTTTCATTGCCATAAAACCAGAAATCCCTAATTCATTAATAGATGCTTCTGTACCACCTGCAATAGCAATATCTATCTCACCGTATTGAATTTTTCTAAAGGCTTCTCCTATAGCATTAGTAGCAGATGCACAGGCTGTAACCACATTTAAACATGGACCTTTTGCTTCTAAGGCAATAGCTACATTACCTGCTGCCATATTAGAAATCATCATGGGAACAAAATAAGGAGAGACTCGATCTACACCCTTGTCAAACATTTTTTTGGTCTGATCTTGTATCGTGTCAATTCCACCAATACCACTACTTACAAAGACGCCAATGCGTTCCCTGTCAATTTCATAATCTCCTAGTTTGGCATCATTATAGGCTTCATGAGCAGCGTATAAGGCAAACTGACTGTATTTATCTAATCTCTTTAATTCTCTCTTATGGATATATTTTTCTGAATTAAATTCTTTCACTTCTCCAGCGCATTTTACTTCAAATGCATCCGTGTTAAAATGAGTAATTTCATTGATTCCACATTTACCGGCAACGATATTATCCCAAAACTCAGATATGCTACTGCCTAATGGATTAATGGTACCCATTCCTGTTATAACTACTCTATTCATAGTAATTCCTCCTACATGGCCATTCCGCCGTCTACATTGATGACCTGTCCTGTTATGTAGCCAGATTCATCAGAGGCTAGGAAACCCACTAAATTTGCGATATCTTCTGCAGTACCAAATGAATTCATAGGAATATTTGATTTGATTGCAGATTTTTGTTCGTCGCTTAATTGATCTGTCATATCTGACACGATAAAACCTGGAGCTATTGCATTGACAGTAATGTTTCTTGTTGCTAATTCTTTGGCTACGGATTTTGTAAGACCGATAATGCCTGCTTTTGAAGCTGCGTAATTAGCCTGTCCTGTATTGCCAACTAAACCTATAACAGAGGCGATACTAATGATTCTACCTTTCTTTTTCTTTAACATATGCCTAGAAGCGTGTTTTGTACAATTAAAAGCACCTTTTAAGTTTGTATTGATCACATGGTCAAAATCTTCTTCACTCATTTTTAAAAGTAGATTATCTCTAGTGATGCCTGCATTATTGATTAAAATATCGATGCTTCCATATGTTTTTACTGTAGTGTCCACAATATTTTTTGCATCCTCAAAATTGCTTACATCCCCTTGAATAACCAATCCTTCTTTGCCCTCCGCTTTTAATTCTGTTATGAGTTCTTCAGCTGGTGCAGCATTAGAATTGTAGTTGATGACAATATTACAGCCTAAGCTGCTGAGTTTTTTTGCAATGGCTCTGCCAATTCCTCTCGAGCCACCTGTAATTAGGGCGGTCTTACCTGTTAACATATTATTGACCTCCTATTGTTTTTATAGTATTTTCAAGAGACTTTATGTCTTCTACATTCAGGGCTTTTACACTTTTATCAATTCGCTTAAGAAATCCGCATAAAGTCTTTCCAGGTCCAATTTCTACAAAATGAGTAACTCCTTGAGAAATCATGTATTGAATACTTTGTTCCCATTTTACAGGAGAGATTACTTGCTTTACGAGGGTTTCTTTTAATAAAGAAAGTTGATTATAGGGCAGGGCGGTAACATTAGATACTATAGATGTGTTCCATGGTTGAAAAGAAATATCAATCATATGAGATTCTAATTTTTGAGCGGCATCTTGCAGTAAAGATGTGTGGAAAGGACCACTGACATTTAATGGAATAGCCCGCTTTGCACCTTTATCTTTTGCTAAACTCATAGCGTATTGTACAGCTAAAGTCTCTCCGCCAATGACGATTTGACCATTGTAATTGTAATTAGCAGGTTGAACTACGCCTTTTGAAGAGGCCGCATCACAAACTTCTTCTACCACGCTATTATCAAGACCCATAATAGCAGCCATAGCACCTTGACCAGTGGGTACAGCTTCTTCCATAAAAGTACCTCTATTGTATACAAGGGGAACTGCTGCACCAATATCTAATACACCACTGGCAACTAGAGCCGAGTATTCACCAAGGCTTAGACCGGCGCAAAAGGCTGCTTTAATATTTTCTTTTTCTAAAACTTTTAGAGCTGCAATACTTGCCGTAAGAATGGCTGGTTGGGTATATTTTGTCTCATTAATTACGTTTTTAGAATCTTCAAAACAAACTTCCTTTATACTAAAGGGAAGTGAAGCATCGGCCATTTCAAAAATTGCCTTTGCTTCACTGAAGTTGTCATATAATTCTTTTCCCATGCCTTTGTATTGAGCCCCTTGTCCTGGAAACAAAAAAGCTATACTCATACAAATAACCTCTTATTCTTGTTTGCTTTCGATGTAATTGATGATATCTTGTACAGTTGTTAATTGTGCTGTATCTTCTTCTGGTATTTTGACATCAAATTCATCTTCAAAAGCCATGATTACTTCTACAACAGCAAGAGAATCTGCTCCTAAATCATCTTGAAGATGAGAATTCATATTAATTTGATCTAATTCTACGCCTAATTCTTCTGCTAATATTTCCATTACTTTTTCTTTAACCATTATAAAAACCTCCAAAATTTTTTAATTTATTATAAATCATGCCATATTTTTTTAAGCATTACAAGCTTTACTCAATATTCATACAATATAGAACCCCAGGTTAAGCCACCGCCAAAGCCAACCAAGATGATTTTGTCGCCAGATTTTAGATTCTTTGTCTCATATAAATCATCTAAGGCTATACCAATACTGGCGGCAGAAGTATTTCCGTAGTGTTCTACATTCATATAGAATTTATCCAACGGTATTTTCATGACTCGTGAAACTTTAGCGATAATTCTTTGATTTGCTTGATGGGGGACGATGTGTGCAATATCATCTATATTCAGATTGCATTTCTTCAATACAAAGTCGATCGAATCTTTAATTGCAAAGGTTGCAAACTTAAAGATTTCAGAACCATTCATAGTCAAATACCGAGAAATCTCTTTTTTCTCTGCCCCAAAAGGATTTTCTAAGGGGACAGCTGGCAGATTAAGGTGGAGGAGTTTGTCACCAGATGAATTGGTGTAATCCGATAAGATTTTATCTTCTTCTCCATCTAAAATTACCGCTCCTGCACCATCTCCAAAGAGTACACAAGTACCTCTGTCTTCCCAATCTAATACTTTTGAGAATGTCTCAGCACCTACTATCAAGGCTCTTTTATGAGAGTGTGAAGAGATAAATTTATCCGCTATTTGTATTCCATATATCAGACCAGTACAGGCGGCGTTAATATCAAAGGATGTTACCTGCATATGGTCAATTCCCAGCTTGCTCTGTAGTAAGCAAGCTGTTGAGGGCATAAAATGATCCGGCGTGACAGTTGCCACGATGATGAGATCAATGGTATCAATGTCAATATTGTTTTTTTCAATTGCATTTAAAGCTGCTTTATATGTTAAATCCAAAGTACTTTCACTTTGAGAAATGCGCCTTTTTCTAATGCCAGTTCTTGTGTAGATCCAATCATCGCTTGTATCGATGATCTTTTCTAAATCGAGATTTGAAACGGCAAGTTGGGGAGCATATTTTCCTGTAGCAATAATTTTGCTCAAAATTTCCTCCTTCTAAGCCTAAACACCTATATTTCTAAATTTGTTGTATCTCTTCTTTAAAAGAGCTTTTATAGGAGTAGCTTTAAGAGCTTTTAGGGACTGTATTAAACTCGCTTGTAAATTGTACATAATTCGTTCTGCATTTTTATCGATATCTGCTTCTTCTGGAATAATTTTATCAATAATGCCAAGTTCTAATAAATCATAAGAAGTTAGCTTCATGAGTTCAGCGGCAGTTTTTGCCTTTGAACTATCCTTCCAAAGGATCGAAGCAAAGCCTTCAGGAGATAATATAGAAAAAATGGAATACTCCATCATCCATATTTCATCTGCAATTGCTAATGCAAGGGCTCCACCACTTCCACCTTCACCAATAAAGACAGAAATTATGGGCGTTTGTAAATTGGATAATTCAAATAAATTTGAGGCAATAGCATGGCCTTGACCTCTCTCTTCAGCACCAATACCACAAGCTGCACCAGGAGTGTCTACAAGACAGATAATAGGACGATGGAATTTTTCAGCCTGTTTCATAAGTCTCAAAGCTTTTCGATATCCTTCTGGATGAGTCATGCCAAAATTTCTTTCGATATTTTCTTCTGTATTTCTGCCCTTTTGTTGACCTATAATTGTGACGGGCATATCATCTAAGAGCGCAATTCCACCTATAATAGATTTGTCATCTCCATAACCTCGGTCTCCATGGAACTCTATAAAGTTTGAAAACACTTTGTTAATATAGTCAAGAGCATTAGGCCTATGTACGCTCCTAGACTTTAAAACGTGTTCCCATATTTCATCAATGGATCGAGTATTTGATTCTTTCATTTCATCACCTCTCATGGATATCGAGAATGTTATATAACATTTCTTTCATCTTTATTCTAGGCACAACGGAATCAACAAATCCATGATTTTGTAGAAATTCTGCACTTTGAAATCCTTCGGGGAGTTCGTGTCCAGTGGTCTGTTTAATCACTCGAGGTCCGGCGAACCCAATTAAGGCGCCTGGTTCTGCTAAGATAATATCTCCTAGCATAGCGAAGCTAGCTGTTACTCCACCTGTAGTAGGATGAGTTAAGACGCTAATGTATAAAAGTCCAAGATCATGATGTCTTTTTAGGGCGCTGCTGACTTTCGCCATTTGCATAAGAGAATACATTCCTTCTTGCATTCTTGCCCCACCAGAAGTTGAAAAAATAATCAAGGGTAGTTTAGCCTTTATAGATCGTTCTACTGCTTGAGTGATCTTTTCACCGACGACTGCGCCCATGCTGCCCATAAAGAAATAACTGTCCATGACGGCAATGACGCATTTTTTGCCTTTAATTTCACCATAGCCTGTTACTACAGCTTCTTTTAAATTGGTATTCTTGGCCACATGAGATAATTTTTCACTGTACTTTGGAAATTTTAAAATATTTTTAGATCTCATAGATCGATTAAATTCCCTAAAAGTATGTCGATCGATGGTAAAATCTATTCTTTGTATGGCGCTTAATCTAAAATAAAAACCGCACTTAGGGCAAATATAATTGCTATTATTCAAATCTTCATGGTAAATTAAGCTAGAGCAACTCTCACATTTCACATAAAGATAATCAGGTATATTTTTTTGCTCTAAAGTAGTAGGTTTGAATTTTTTGTTTTTATTTAAAAAAGTAAACATAGTATCAACTCTATCTTAAAAGTTTATCTAAAAATTTAGTGGTGATGTTTCCGTCAATAAAATCTTTATGTTCTATAATTTTTTTGAGTAGGGGTATATTGGTCTTTACTCCTGCTACAATCACTTCATCCAAGGCTACTTTCATTTTATCAATGGCTTCTTGTCGATCGTCTCCCCATGTGATGAGCTTACAAATCATAGAATCATAGTATAAGGGAATAAAATAATTTTGATAGATATGAGAATCTACACGCACTCCCTTGCCTCCTGGAAGATGCAATTCTTTAATAAGACCTGCACTAGGAGTAAAATTAAAATCAGGGTCTTCTGCATTAATTCTACATTCTATAGCATGTCCTTTAATCACAATATCTTCCTGATCAAATGGAAGAGGAGCTCCCTCTGCAATCTTGATTTGTTGTTTTATTAAGTCTACACCAGTAACCATTTCAGTTATAGGATGTTCTACTTGGATTCTAGTATTCATCTCCATAAAATAAAAATTAGAATCTTCGTCTAATAAGAACTCAATAGTGCCAGCATTGACATAGTTAATCGCTTTCGCAGCGCGAATAGCTGTTTCACCCATTTGAAGCCTTAGTTCATTGTCAATACAAGAAGCAGGTGCCTCTTCAACAACCTTTTGATTGTTTCGTTGAATGGAACATTCCCTATCATTTAGATGAATAACATTGCCATATGAGTCTGCTAGTATTTGAAACTCAATATGCCTAGATGCTTTAATATATTTTTCAATATAAATAGAGGCATCTCCAAAGGCATTTTCTGCCTCAGCTTTGGCTTGAAGCAGAAACTTTTCCATATCTTGCTGGGTCTCAATAATCCTCATACCTTTTCCGCCGCCACCTAAAGAAGCCTTTACGATGACAGGAAAGCCAATGGACGCGGCAATATCATTTGCCTCCTCTAAAGAGTGAATAACTCCATTGGAACCAGGAATAACGGGAACTTCATTACTTTGCATAATCTCTCTAGCTGTAGATTTGTTTCCAGCCATTCGTATGGCCTCAGACGATGGACCGATAAACTGGATGCTGCACTCCTCACACATCTTAGCAAACTTGCTGTTTTCGGATAAAAAGCCATAACCAGGATGGATTGCATCAACAGCTAATGCTACAGCAGCACTCATGATTCGTTCCATATTTAAATAACTTTCTTGGACAGGGCCTGGTCCTACGCAAATAGAGTAATCTGCTAATGCCACATGTAAGCTCTCTTTATCTGCAGTAGAATAGATACTAATGGTCTCAATGCCTAATTCCTTGCAAGCCCGAATAACTCGAACGGCAATCTCTCCTCTATTGGCAATAAGCACTCGACGTATTTTTGCCATTACTCCTCGTCTCCTATGATAAAGAGTTCTTGATCGTATTCAATTACTTCTAAATTAGAGGGGAGAATTTTCTTGATTATTCCATTAGTAGGGCTTTTAATCTCATTGAAAATCTTCATCGCTTCAATAATACAGAGCACATCGCCCTCTTGAACCTTTTGACCAACAGATACAAAAGGCGCTACTTCAGGATCAGAAGATTCATAATAAATTCCAACTAAGGGGGATTTGACCACTGTGTCATTTTCGTTTGCAGATTCCGGCTCTACTTTTTCAAGTATAGGCTCTACCACATCTTGTTTTACTACATTAGGTATAGGAACACTATTTTCAGTATATACTAGGGATGAAGAATTTTTCGAAATGTATAATTTAAAGTCATCATCTTTAATCTTCAATTCTGTGATGCCTGTTGTATCAACTTTATCAATAAGCTTTATAATGTCTTCTACATTCAAATTTTAG
This sequence comes from Alkalibaculum bacchi, assembly GCF_937875145.1. Taxonomy (GTDB): domain Bacteria; phylum Bacillota; class Clostridia; order Eubacteriales; family Alkalibacteraceae; genus Alkalibaculum; species Alkalibaculum bacchi_A. Next base: position 13,589 of record NZ_CALNCS010000256.1, read on the forward strand.
TCCTCCTACATTTATACAATCTTGTATAATCGCATTAAATCCTTTGACAATCAAAGTATATTTGAAATATAATACAAATATCTGTTGTTGTCAACAAATAATTAGTTACAAAAAACGACGTTTGGAGGCAAAGTGAAATATGATTATTAAGCCAGCGATTAAGAATAATATATGCGTTCGCGTTCATCCTATTGGATGCAAAGAAAATGTAAAAAGACAAATAGATTATGTTAAAGAAAAGGGAAGCTTTAAGGGCCCTAAAAATGTTTTGATCATAGGTGGATCTTCAGGATACGGTTTGGCTAGCAGGGTGACTTTAGGTTTTGGATGTCATGCCAATACCATAAATGTATCTTTTGAGATAGAACCCAAAAAAAACAAAACGGGCACTGCAGGTTGGTGGAATAATATATTTTTTCAAAAGTTCGCTAAAGAAGAAGGCTTACAATACAAAGATTTTATTGGCGATGCTTTTTCCTTTGAAATGAAGGAGCAAGTAATAGACTACATTAAAAAAGAATACGGAAAAATTGACCTACTTGTTTACTCACTAGCATCTAATAGAAGAACAGATCCACTTACAGGAGAAACTTATATATCTAGTTTAAAAAGTATAGGCAAAACAGTTGATGGCTATAGTATTGACATTAACAAAGAGTGCCTAAAATATGAAAAGATGGAAGAAGCCACAGCAGAGGAAATTCAAAATACCATTAAGGTCATGGGCGGAGAAGACTGGAATCTTTGGATAGATGCTCTAATGAAAGAAGACTTACTTGAAGAAGGTTTTAAAACCGTATCCTACACCTATTTAGGATCTCCTGCTACTTATGATATTTACCATGAGGGAACTATTGGCAAGGCAAAAGATCATTTAGAAGAAACGGCAAGAGCATTAAACACTACTCTTAAAGAAAAGTATGATGGTCAGGCTTCTATATCCGCTAGTAAGGCTATTGTTACAAAAGCTAGTATATACATTCCAATTTTTCCAGTCTATGGTGCCATTCTTTATAAGCTCATGAAAGAAGCAGGCACTCACGAGGGAGAGATCGAACAAAAGTATAGATTATTTAAAGACATGATCTACGGAGAAGATCCTATTATTGATGAGGTAGGAAGATACAGACCAGATCATCTAGAGCAAGACGAAGTTCTTCAAGAAAAGGTCAAGGAAATATTAAATAAAATAGATAATGATAATTTACATGAAGTATCTGATATAAAAGGATTTATTGATGATTTTATGAAAATAAATGGATTTAATTTTGACACTGTAGATTATGAAGAAGATGTGGATATGGAAACATTAAATGAGATAGAATTATATTAAAGAAAAATAATGAATGTAGAGTGGGGAGACCTGCTCTTTTTTTTATGCAGAAATTGTGAAATATGAGAATTGTAGATATTTTATGTAAAGCTTATATATTTAGAATCAAGCTATAAATTAATGCTATTGTAATCATTTTTTAATAGATTAAGAAATGATTACAACTAATTTAATGAAATATAATCCTTATGACTCTTATATAAAAAATGTAAAATTTTATTGACGTATAATATAAAATATTGTATTATTGGAAAAAATTACTTTTATTAAGTGGAAGGAGTATGAGCAAAGAAAAATATTAGGAAAAGAGGAAGCGGTAGAAGCTATAATAGGTATGATAAGAGATTCAAGGACAATAGGGCATAGAGGTACTCTCTTGTATGCATTACAACCTTTTGATTGTTCACAGTATATCGAGTTATTGATAGAGTGCGTGTGTAAAGGCAATTTTGAAGTAAGGAAAAATTCTTTCGAATTGTTAGCAAATTCAATTAAATCCGATATATCTATTCAGACCCAGTTAAAATTAATTCAATATGTGCATAACGAATTAGATGAATTAAAGGATAAAATCGAACTCACTTATGAAGTTCTTGAATTGCTTATAAATATTGACGACAAATAAGATAATATGAATTTTATTTATGAGGAATATAATGTAAATAAGAATGAGTTATAGCCAATATTGAATATGGATGGAATGTTTGAGACGAGGTTTTAATATGAGGCCTCGTCTTTTAAGCACTTCAATACAGATGTAATTGTGAGAACTTCAAGGGAAAATAAGACTATTCTGATTAAAGATATCATAAAAAGCTCCTCATAAAATGGGATGAAGACCAGATATCACTATAACTTATCAGACCAATTGACTAAAATTAAAGATAGTAAAGGAAATGAGACGGAATTTACCTTTGACATTAACGATGAAATGACCTCTATGAAGGAGTGGATAGGCGGGCAGCTCTATCAAACCAATTATTCTTATGACAAAGATGACAGACAAACTAGTGTAAAGATAGAAGGAAATACTGAAAAGCAAATCGAGTATTTTTACGATGGATTAGGAAGATTACAAGGTCGTACTGTTCATCTACAATCTAAAGCTTTTGACACAACCTATACCTATAAAGATGGACAAACAGGCCAAACTACTTCTCAACTACAAGAAGTAGACAACAATGGAGCAAAGATTAGCTATCAGTACGACGTAAATGGAAACATTACCTCCATTGCAGATAATGGCAAGAGTATTAGCTATGAGTACGATGAACTTAATCAGTTGACGAGAGAAAACAATCAAGTATTAAATAAGACTATTATCTACGCGTATGACCTAGGAGGAAACATTACCACCAAAGCAGAATACGCCTATACTACAGGAACTCTAGGAACGCCACAAAAGACAATACCGTACAGCTACGAAGATGCTACTTGGAAAGATAAGCTCACATCCTATGACGGCAAAGTCATCACCTATGATGGTATAGGAAATCTTTTAAGCTATGACGGCAATCATTATGCATGGGAAGAAGGCAGAAATCTGACCATGATTGTAGGAGATCAAATTAATGCTACCTACAAGTATAATGATGAAGGAATCCGTACAGAAAAAACGGTAGATGGAGTAACTACCACTTATCATCTAGTAGGAGATAAGGTGAGTTACGAAACCAATGGAACAGACACCATCTACTATAGCTATGATGCAAATAATTCTCTTGTAGCTATGAAGCTCAATGATGATTACTATTATTACATCCGAAATGGTCAGGGAGATATTACTGGCATTCTAGATAGTAATGGTACGCAAGTGGTTACCTATACTTATGATACTTGGGGAAAATTAACTTCGATTACAGGAAGTTTAGCAAGTACAGTAGGTGAGAAGAATCCGTATAGGTATAGAGGATATAGATATGATGCTGAGACAAGACTTTACTACCTACAGAGTAGATATTACAATCCTGAGTGGGGCAGGTTTATTAATGCAGATGTGATTCTAGGTGAAGAAGGAGAGCTTTTATCTCATAACATGTTTGCCTATTGCCAAAACAATCCTGTTATTCATAAAGATGATTCTGGGTATTGGTTAGATACAGCTTTAGATGCAGCAAGTTTAGCTTATAGCATAGCTAAATTTATAAAAAGACCGACACAAGCCAATGCAAAGGCAATTGCTATAGATGTTGCATTACTGTTAATTCCTGGAGTTTCTTCTATGGGCATTAAAGCTATATCGAAACTTTCTATTGTAAAGAAACTGACAGGGAAAATTAGGTATATGAGTAAAGCAAGAACCGCTAAAAACATAAAAAGAGCGATAGCAGGCGGAATTTGTTTTACAGGAGATACCATTGTCAAGGTAGAAAATGGCGACAAACAAATCAAAGACATAAAAGTCGGTGACCAAGTATATTCTAAAGACCCTAAAACAGGAGAAAAGGGATTAAAGAAAGTTAAGACCGTATACGTAAATGAAACAGATAAACTTGTACATATATTTGTAGACGGACAGGAAATCAAAGCGACAGAAGAGCATCCATTTTGGGTGATTGATAAAGGCTGGTTGGGAGCTAAAAATCTACAAGTAGGAGATAAGGTATTACTTAATTCAGAAGAAGAAGCAGTAATAAAAAGCATCTTTATTGAACAGTTGAATAAAACAATTAAGGTGTATAACTTTGAAGTAGAAAATTGGCATACGTATTATGTTTCGGATAGTGGTGTGTTGGTGCATAATACATGTCGAATTAAAAACATTACGAAGCAAGAAAGCGTAGTATGGAAAAGTTTTAATAACTATAAAAATGGGATAAAGACTACTGGGAAAGGAAGTGGAAAAAAATATTATGATTGGGATCATACACATAATGACATTGAAGTTTACGATAATAAGGGTAGACATTTAGGTTCGATGAACCCGATAACGCGCAAGATGTATAAACCAGCTGTAAAGGGTAGAAAAATAAAACTTTAAAAAGTTTATAGGTGGGAGAGATTGTATGAAATATTGCTGCCAAGATATGGACAGAAATATTAATTGTAAATGTTTAGAGCATGAATTTGAGTGTGATTGCCCAGATTGTATTATAATGTATTTACCTAAATTTGATGAGTATAGTATAATTATACATGATGGAGGATTTTCTGGTGTAGAAATTCAATATTGCCCTTGGTGTGGAAAGAAGCTTCCTTTATCTAAAAGGGATCTATGGTTTGATGTTTTAGAACACTTAGGATTTGAAGAGCCCATGGATGAAGAAATACCAGAAGAATTTAATGATGATTCATGGTATTTATCAGATAAATATAGGGAAATAATTAAATTAGTGAAACATAAATTGTGAGGAATGACTGTTTTCTTATAAAATATTTTATAAACATGGTGACATTCTGGTGTTATTGAAGAAATAATTACAGCTTGACAGTAGAAAATTTTATATAATAAAAAAATCCTCCTTTAATTTAATGGTAGTGATGAATACAAACAAAGGAGGTTCTTTACTAATGAGACTTTACTGTAAAAAATTTGAATGTAAAGTTTTAGCCTACTGCCTTATGGACACTCATGTCCACATTCAACTTGATCCAAAGGGCTGAGACATTTCAAAGTTTATGCACGGCATAAACCTTTGTTACGCTCAGTATTACAATCGTAAATATCAATGTCACGGCCATGTATTCCAAAACAGATTTCAAAGCAAGGTACTTGATGTAGATGAGTATAACTTTATAGTATCAGCATATATTCACAACAATCCTAAGTGCTTACCTGATTATCATGATTGCGTCCATACTTATTATTTTCCCCCATTATTTTATATGGTAATGGGAGATTTATATAAATAGTTAATTCTTGAAATATGTCCCCATTCGTCTCCTTAAAATGAGGTAAGAAATGTAGAGTGGGGGAACCTGCTCTTTTTTTTATGTAATAATTATGAAATATAAAGTGAAACTTTATTCAGTGGGGGTTTTCTTCATCTCCCACTGAATAGTAGTTGAACCAATCGGGCTTTTACAGGCACTTATCTCCCACTTATTTTTCTTGTTTCATCTTAAAATCTTGAAGTGGGAGTCTTAGTGCCTGTTAATGCGGGATAAAAATAGCGGGAGAGTTTATTTAAATAATAAATTCTTGAAACATGTCCCCGTTAACATTTTTTGGTAATTTACTCATAAAAATAGCTCCTTCCTGGTCTAAATCATTATTTAGATTCTTACCAGAAAGGAGCCAGTATTTTCCTAAAGCACAGATTTATTTACACACCCTAAAAGGTATATTTTCACACAGTCTGCCGCCCCTAAATTTTACTAATTTGGTGAGAAGTTTCAGAAGCCAGATACGGCAAACGTAAGTCCAGTTCTGTGAGAGCAAAGAAATAGGACTAATTATCCTGTTTCTAGCTACTCGATAGTTATCTTATAAATTATTTTTCCTTAAGCCATAAGTGAAAACCAAATCCAATTACCATTAATATCATTAAAATTTGAGTCAAAGCTCTTTCTAATACAAACATATTCAAACACTCGCTTTTCACTTTATACTAATTCTGAAAGCTATTTTATAGTGGCGAATGCTTCACCGTTACAGTAAATGGTCCTGGAATTATATCCGTGATTAACGTAATACCAAAAGAACCAGCTGGATCTTGAAAATTAAATATACCTTTTGACCTGGTATTAGAAACAATAGATGAAGAGCATCCTGTTGACCATGCTGGGAGATTGGTTCTTTGAGTAGCATTCGTATCGGTAATCTTTACATAATAATTACCATAATTATAATCCGTATACAAGTTACAAGTTGCGGCCGGAAAAATTCCCCAAATTGTGTATTGATAGTGATCTCGTGCTTTATAAATGATATCGCCAGGATCACGGGTTGGCTGATTAATTTGAGTTGTAGTTGCAGATACTTGTATAAAGCTTCCGTCTTCAAATTCTATTATCTTGCTCTCATTTTTACCAATACTAATTTTTATATTTTCTTTTACCGCTTGAGCTGCTTCAAGGGATGAAAAATATTCATTTGCGAGCTCTGTATTACTCTCTAATGTTTTTTTTAATGCTTTTACTTCTGGCAAATTAGCAGCCTCGTCTTCTTTTCCCTCCTTGACCAGCTGTAATACCTTTTGAGAAGTTGCTTTTAATTCTTCTGTAGAAAAACTAGGATTTGTATTACTTGTTGATTCTGCAAACGCAACTGTAGTTAATGATACAAGCATTAACTACATGACCATAAATAATGAGATTTTTTTCATTGTTATCACCTATCTTTCATATTTTTTTACTCTTGTTCAAAGTTTATAGCTCATATTGACATACAAAACATTTACATATACTACTAAAATCTGTATTTTATTACTTATTGTCTATATTACCATAATCGTTTTCACAAAACAATCAAAAGAGTGTGCCATTATTCGACAAGGAGGCTAGGCATTTGCGGGATGTAGTAAAATCCACTGGGCAATTTTAGAATTTTAGAGTTTTAGGAAGACCCTTAGGGACACTTCTCAAATTATCGTTATCTCCTTATATTATTATTTCTATTGCCAACAGAAATAATATGCTAAAATATAAGATAAGAGAAAAAGCGAGGTATTTGTATGGAGAATATTGTTGGGTATGTAGATCATATCGTCTTTTATAATGAGAATAATCACTATACGGTAATGGATATGGAGTGTAATGGTGATTTAGTTACCGTAATAGGCAATTTCCCTGCGCTAAAGAGGGGAGAATACCTGTCTATTAGTGGACAGTGGACGGAGCACCCTACTTTTGGTACTCAATTTAAGGCGCAAAATTTTGAGATCACTGCGCCTACTACTGCTCAAGGTCTTGAAAGGTATTTGAGCTCAGGTATTATTACTGGCATCGGCGAGAAAAAAGCCAAACTATTAATCGAACACTTTGGCGAAGATGTAGTAGATATTATTCGGAACAATCCTGGGAGGTTGACGGAGATCCCAGGAATAGGTGAAAAGACTGCTGAGACGATATCCGAATCTTTTAACGAAAACAGGGAAGTTATGGAGACTATTGTGTATCTTAGTAACTTTGGCATATCCTCTACCTATGCTATGCGAATCTACAAGGTTTACAAAAACAATTCCATCAATATTATAAAAGAAAACCCTTATCAAATTATATCTGATGTAGTCGGAATGGGTTTTAAAACCGCCGATGCCATTGCTATGAGCGTAGGTATAGAAAGAGATTCTACATTTCGCATTATGGCAGGAGTCAACTATGCCTTAGGGTCTTGCTATAGAGATGGGCATATGTATCTTTCAGAAGATGTGCTCATACAAAAGTCCTCTTCTCTCCTAATGGTAGAAAGAGAGCTAGTAGAGCGCCAAATCGATGAATTAGTTCTTAAAGGAGATATTAAGCTGCAGATAATAGAGGAAGAGCGAGTATATTATTCTATGCCTTTATTTAAGGCAGAAGAAAATGTGGCAAACACCTTAGTGCGATTAAATAATTATGAATACGAACGGGAAAGAATAGATATCGACAATGTCATCTTAAAATTTCAAAAGGAAAATGAAATAGAATTAGATCCTGTACAGGTAGAGGCTATAAAGGCTGCCATACAAAATGGTATTGTCATTATAACAGGTGGTCCAGGGACAGGAAAGACCACCATTATCAATTGTATATTAGATATACTAAAAAGGTTAAACTATGAAGTAGCTCTTGCGGCACCTACAGGAAGGGCAGCAAAAAGAATGGGCGAATCTACAGGTGAAAAAGCTACAACCATACATCGCTTACTAGAGTATGGTTTTTCTTCGGATGAGACGAGTCAAAGCTTTGAGAAAAATGAGGAAAATCCATTAGAATACGATGTAATCATTATTGATGAAGCGTCCATGATCGATACAGTTCTCATGAACAGCTTGTTAAAGGCAGTAAGTGTAGGAACGAGAATCATATTTGTAGGGGACGTCAATCAGTTACCATCTGTTGGTCCTGGAAATGTGCTCAAGGATCTAATCGATAGCAAATTATTAAGAGTAGTGAAACTAACGAAAATCTTTAGACAAGCTCAGGAGAGCATGATTGTTGTCAATGCTCATAGAATTAACAATGGAGAGATGCCCGTTCTAAATGATAAGGAAAAAGATTTTTTCTTCATCGAAGGATATACAGGGGACAAAGTAAAAGCTAAAATCGTAAATTTATGTACGAATCGATTAAAGCAGTACGACTTTATGGAAGACGTCCAAGTCATTGCTCCTGTAAAAAAGGGACCTACTGGTGTATTAGAATTAAATATTGCTTTACAAGAGAGTGTAAACCCTGCAGGCAAGATTAAAAACGAAAAAACCATAGGCTCTGTCACCTTCCGGGAAGGGGACAAGATTATGCAAATAAAAAACAATTATCAAAAAGAGTGGGATTTAATAGTAGGAGGAGAATCTGGAAAAGGCATCTTTAATGGAGATATGGGCATTATTGAAAAGATCTACTTAGAAAACAAAAAACTGGTGGCTATCTTTGATCACGATAAAAGAGTAGTGTACGACTTTGAGGAATTAGACGAAATCATGCACGCTTATGCCATTACTGTTCACAAAAGTCAGGGGAGTGAATTCCCCGTAGTCATCATGCCTATTTTTAAGGGTCCTTCAATTCTATTAAATAGAAATTTGTTTTATACGGCTATAACCAGAGCAAAATCTTTAGTAATCCTAGTAGGGAATATTCAGTATTTACCTGCTATGATTCAAAACACCAATAGCGTAAAGAGAAATACAGGACTCCGCCAAAGGATAGAAAGCAATCCTTTCTTAGAGATAGACCATGTGGATTCATAAGCTGTTAGATCTTATATTTATTCCAAATGGAAGATGTCCTATTTGTTTACGAGTCATTTTCTTTTCGGATGATTTTGTCTGTCATGATTGTGACAGGAAGTTAGAAGTAGTGAGGGGCAACAGATGTAAAAAGTGTGGAAAAGAGATAGAAGAAGAGAAAAACTATTGTAGTGATTGTATTAGCAATCCATATCATTATGAAAAAGGTTATTGCCTATACAATTACGAAGGCTCTATTAGAAAGATCATACACGATATTAAGTTTTCAAACTGTCCAGATTTAGCAGTATATATGGGCAAAAAGCTGGGTTTGTCTTTGCAACATTGTCGGTGGATTCATGAAGTAGATAGGATTATCCCAGTACCCCTTCATAAAAACAGAATGAAAACGAGAGGTTATAATCAAAGTGAGAAAATTTCCTGGGGAATAATGCAATCTTTTGTCGAACGACAAAAACCACCGAATATGATATTAGAACTAGAGTGCCTCGTTCGAGAAAAGGATACTCCTCATCAATTGGAATTAAAAAAAGATGAGCGCTTCTACAATGTAAAGAAGGCATTTGCGGTAATAGATGAGGAAGTAATAAAAGAAAAGGTAGTCCTTTTAATAGACGATGTATATACCACAGGTGCGACCATAGATGCCTGCAGCCAAACCCTTATGAAAAGTGGAGCGAAGAAGGTATATTTTGCAACGCTGGCAAGTGTGAAAAAGATCCTGAGGTAACGGGGAAGGTTGCAAGCTAGAAAAAAGCTGAAAAATTCGTCTTTTGACGAGATAATAAAAGAGGAAAGATTCTTCGGCTAAAGCATCAAGTATGGCAAAGCAGTGGCTAGGGTCAAACAATGTGCCTTCCACACGTAAAAGAGACCCTCAGAGCCATCCCATTCAATCTAAAGGGGTGGCTCTTCGGATCTTACGCCACCATTGGTGGCTAAAATGTCCGCTTTTCACTTTCAGTATTCTGCGCATTTATAAAATTAAAATTCCCCTAATTGCTTTACTTCAGTATCTAAATGTATACCAAACTTTTCATATACTGTCTCTTGCACATGACGGATTAAATTAAAAATATCAGATCGGAAGAGCGTCGTGTAGGGAAAGAGTGTAGATCTCGGTGGTCGC
>NZ_CALNCS010000257.1 GCF_937875145.1 Alkalibaculum bacchi
TTACCTTTTCATTATTAACATTTTTCGTATATGGTTTGAGAATTTCACGGTGCCTGGGCAGTATACTCTTTTCCCACTCATCCATAAGGTTCATCAACTCCTCGTCTCCGTCGAATGATAGGTAAACCTTGATGCCAAGCCGATATACTTGTTTATCGTAGTTGCTTAGGGTATTTAGGTCATAAATGAACTTAGTATAAAAATCAATAATATTGTCAATTTTCAAGAAAGATGCTTGCTTTTCTAAAAGATTAAAATATTCCTTCTTAATAATTTCATCAAACAACTCTTTTTTATTTTTGTAGTAATAATAAATCATAGGCAGAGAGCAATTCACATCTCTGGCAATATTACGAATCGTTGTTCCATGATAACCGTTGGTGTTGAAATGTTCAACAGCCACTTCTTTTATTCGCTCTCGTAAATCTTTTTCTGGCATAAGGCACCTCCTTTTACCTAACGTTCGTTAGTATTATATCATACCAAATATTTTTTTGTCAACAGTCTTTAGTTAAATATTCCTGGATTTTATTTATTGTGCCTTACATAGATAGAGCTGCCACTTAAGCACTTAATATTTTTAATATACATTATCATTCGTTTTACAGAGTTATTTAATATTTTATCAGTATAGCTTATTGAAAAGATCAGTACTATAATCACTAATATCTGATATATTGAGCAGTTAACCATACCCGTGTGCATAATTTAACATTACAGTGTGCAAAAAAATCCTATCTTAAATTCATCCACAAAAACAAACAAACCTTCTTAAAATTAAGGGGTTTTATATTATCAATATTTAAGTTCTGGACAAACACATAGGTCTACCCCTACTATAAAGAATGCGTCATAAATCTAACTTAAAAAACATTCTAACTGCTTCTCTTTAGTAAAATCGGGAAACTACTAAACTAACTGCGGCATACGAAATTATCCATACCATAAAATCCTTTATAAACAACCCTAAGTCAAACTTATCTGTAAAAGGATTATAATATGATATTCCAGTAAACCTACGAATTAATCTTGCAACAAAAATAGTGATTAAAAATATAACAAATTGATTTTTCAACTTACATATCTCCTTTCTGCTTATCGCTAAATTGTGCACCTACCTTTTTTCTCCTTATTAACTACTCCTATTGAATATAATAAAGAAATGCGTCGTAACTTAAATCACTCATTTTTCTCATAGACTAATACGTATTATTTAACTTAAACTCGTTCCCTCCCTTTAAATAACAATCGAAAAATTCAAGGCAGATCTTGTTAATCATTTTAAGGCAGTCTTCAGTACCTTTTGTTGATTCCTTTCCGTTGAACACGCGTGTCAAAAATGGACTTGTCAATGCTAGGTCAGTTAGAGTAAAATGCCCCACGCCACTAATATGGACATTAAATGCTGTTGGATTATTATTAAAAAGCAGAGAATAATTTTGAGCATATTGTGGCCAGTCAGCTAAATGATCCCATGAGCTGTCCGAATACACATTAAATACAGGTATCGGATATTCTTCATCAATAAAAACAAACTGACCGTTCTTAATGCCCCTAATATCACACATAAATGGTGCTTCGAGGGCGATGACAGCACTAACATCTTTTCTCATTCTGCCTATACCAAGTGCTGCTGAACCTCCAAGAGAATGTCCCATAATACCAATTTTTGTTGTGTTTACATGTTTGTATACCGTATCCGACGCATTGTTCTTTGCTTGTTCAAGTATATAATCTATCACAAAACTAATGTCATCTATACGTACCTTCATCCACTTTTGATAATACTCATAACTTTGCTGTTTGTTGGATTCTGCATTGTCGGCAGTTAACTCCTTCACAAAACTCTTATCTACATATGTAGTATATCCATTCTCATCAGTAGTAAATAAGCATTGGTAAGTATGATCAATTGAACATACCACGTAACCATGACTTGCGAGTTCATTATACAGTGTTTCATTACTTTTTTTAATGCCTAATGCACCATGGGAAAAAACTATCAAAGGATATGTCCCGTCTGCATTTTTAGGATACCATAGCTCCACATTCAATTTTCTATTTTCACCAGTCTTGGTATAGGTTTCAATTCGTTTTGTATCTGTATATGTATAGGTTGCAATTGAAACTTGATATGGCCCTGTCCAATTTATTGGCTCATACTGTGGGAATATGATTGAAGGTAAAGTTACCACAAAGATAATCACTATCATTCTTATTGTTTTCATAGCAACACTCACGGTTTTATATGATCTTTTTTCTTGCTTGTTCTTAATTAATCCCACTACCCCGATTACCGCTAGTAAAGTTAGTAAGGCGGCTAAAGTGTAATAACGAAAACTCCAATCAATTATTGACAGGGTAATAAGCAGTATAAAGCTAATAAATGTGACAATTCTAATAATACTTCTTACCTTTTGTTGATTAGATTTTGTAATAATGCAGAAAACTGCAAATGCAATTTCAATAACAATCAAAATTAGAAATGTAAAATTTCCCATTTTCCTTCATCTCTCCATTTTGTAGAATCTAAATAATCTCCACTTTAATAATGATATGTCTTTAGCCTACCAATATGTCTAAATGTTTTGCGTAACGAATAACCCCTATGTTTCTTCCTACTAGATGAATGCAATAATTGACTTAGAAACTTTCCATTTACCGCTGTTGTATTATTTATTTTAAGGAAATACTGGTGATTTATTTTGTAATTATACCTTCTATCATCATCATTATGAGAAGAATCAATTAAATCCCCAATATCAAAACAATCAAAATT
>NZ_CALNCS010000258.1 GCF_937875145.1 Alkalibaculum bacchi
ATGACCCCATCTTTAATTTTCATGGCTTTCATATCCTGACCGCCAATGTCTAAGATAAAATCTACTTGTGGTAAGAAGTGCTGAGCTCCTTTAAAATGAGCCATAGTCTCAATTTCGCCTAAATCGATTCTAAGGGCTGATTTAATAAGTCCTTCACCATAACCTGTGACAGTACTCTTGCTAATTTTAAGGTCTTTTGGCAATACCTCATACACATCTTTTAATATTACAATAGCTTGGTTTAAAGGGCTTCCTAAATTACTACTATAATAGGTGTACAAAAGCTCCCCATTATCGCCAATTAATGCCGCCTTTGATGTCGTTGAACCTGCATCAATCCCCAAAAACACATTGCCTTTATAACTACTTAAATCTGCTCTTTGCACTTTGTACTTATTGTGTTTCTCATAAAAATCTTCTAATTCTTTAGAGTCTTTAAATAAAGGCTCTAATCTTTGAACTTCTTCATGTTGAAATTCATCAATATGATCTAATTTGCTATTTATAGTGGAGAAAGAAATCTCCTTGCCTTCATCTTTAGATGATAAAGCCGCACCCATAGCAACATATAATTGCGCGTTTTCTGGGTATATGACCTGTTCTTCTCTTAATTGTAAGGTTTCGATAAATCTCTCTCTAAGTTCAGATAAAAAATGTAAGGGTCCTCCCAAAAAGGCAATGTTTCCTCTAATGGGTTTACCACATGCTAAGCCACCTATTGTTTGATTAACTACTGCCTGTAGTACCGATGCAGCAATATCTTCTTTAGCTGCCCCCTCATTTAATAGAGGCTGCACATCTGTTTTTGCAAAAACACCACATCGAGATGCAATAGGATAAATCACCTTATGGTTTTTAGAAAGTTCATTTAGTCCAGATGCATCTGTTTGAAGCAACGTAGCCATTTGATCGATAAATGCACCTGTTCCACCTGCACAGGTTCCATTCATCCGCTGCTCTAAGGATTGATCAAAGTAAGTGATTTTAGCATCCTCTCCACCTAGTTCAATAGCTACATCCGTCTTGGGTATTAGCGTTTCTACAGTCTTTGTAGACGCAATAACTTCTTGTACAAAACTTATCTGCAACCAATTAGAGATAGAAAGTCCTGCAGAACCCGTTACGGCTGCAGTAACATTAATGTTTCCCAACTCTTCATAGGCCTCGTTAATGATTCCTTTAAAGGTTGTTTGTATATTGGATAAATGTCTCTTGTATTTGCTATAGACAATATTTAATTCTTCATCAAAAATCACTAGTTTTATAGTAGTTGAGCCAACGTCTAAACCTAGATGATAACATCTATTTTTATTTATCAAAAAATGATTCTCCTTTCGCCGAACTAGCTATGTATGTTTAATATCATAAATAAGCCGCAGATTGCCTCGACCAATCTCCTATCCAAATTAACGGCTTACTCGTTACATTATATCATAAGGTCAACGATAGGACACTCTATGATACCGATATCAGATTTGTAAACAATTTACATCCTTAAAAGTGTATATTTTATCTCACCAAAAACGCTATCAATCTTCATTTTTAGCTAAAATATTAGATAATGGTTTTATTATCCTTTCCCCTAAAAAAATATAGTGATATAATAATACTCTATGAATTCTATTTGTAAAAGTAGTAATTTAAATACAACACCTTAAGAGAAATCAAAGGAGGTTTATATGAATCGTTCTGATACACATACTATCTCTTTTAAAAATATGTTCGTAGAGAGTATACATATTTTTAAAAGAAATCTATATGAGCTATTATCATTAGCTACTATTCCCTTTATGACTTTTAGTTTATTATACTTATATATTGGGGAGTCTACAATAGAATCTTTACAGCAAGTTCCTCCTGGCGTCGTAATAATACTAGGAATCCTTTTTTTTATTACGAACGTCTTCATTTTCCCTATAATAATTTATATGGTCCAAGAGGATCAATTGGGTAAATCAATTACCGCAAAGATGAGTTTTACTGCTATTAAAGGAAAGTTTGGCGGACTCTTTTTCGCTCTTACAGCGTACACTGGCATTATGATGTTTCTTGGGCTTATGAGTGTATTTATTTATACCATGATTGAATCCTACACCCTCTTGATAAGCCTTGTGAGTATTTTCCTTTCAATTTTTATGCTGAAACTGCTTATCGATCTATTGTTTTATCAACAGTCTATGGTTTTAAAAGATCAGAAAACAATTCAATCTTTTGCATATAGCCGCAATACTGCAAAAAAGTTTTGGTGGAAAGTGTTTCATTCTTACTTTCTCCTAGACATATGTTCGTTTTTGGCATTAAACCTTTTATTCTCTTTTCTAATGCCACTAGAAAACCACTTGATTATAAGCATCCTCCAAGGATTCTTCCAAGGGATAGTCAGTGTGTATATACAGGTTTTTGTTACATTGATGTTTATTAAAATCAATGCTCAGGATGAATAAAGCCATCAGGCCTTAGGTATCCTTTTTAGTCAAAATGTAACTTTAGCGCGTTGAATCGTTATTGAATGATCGTTAAACAATTGTAAATGCTAGTCGCTAGTAGCTGTGGCTGACCAAAGAGAAATACCCGTAAGAAATACTGGCCAGCTAATAGCTGGTAGCTAAAAAACTGATGCTTGCGCATCAGTTTTTTTTATGCGTCTCTCAATTTTGCTTCTAATTTTACTTCTATTTCTTCAATAATCTTCGTGAAGATTTCATTTACTTCTCCATCTGTCAAAGTACGGTCTTTTGCTCTAAAGACTAAAGAATAAGCCATGCTCTTGTGGCCTTCTGGAATTTGTTCTCCACGGTAGATGTCAAATATTTTTACATCTTGTAATAGATTTTTTCCATTTGCTTTAATAATATCTTCTATTTCTTTTGCTGTTACTTGTTCTTTTACAAGTAAAGCCATATCCCTAGTCATTTCTGGGTATTTTGGAAGTTCTGTAAATGTGATTTCTTCTTTAGATAAAGCAAAGAGCTTATCAATATTTAGTTCACATACATAGACTCTTTGTGGTAAGTCGTAATTTTCTACAACTATTGGGTGAAGTTCTCCAAGAACGCCCACCTCTTCATTTCCAATAAGTAGTCTAGCAGCTCTACCTGGATGGAAACTTGGGTGACTTAATCTATTGTATTCAAGCTCTTCACTTATTCTTAATTTTTCTAATAAAAGCTGTACATATCCTTTTAAAGTAAAGAAATCTTTATCGCCATACATCCCTAAACAAAGCTTTTTCTCTTCAAGAGGCAATGTTTTTCCTAAATCTTCTACATTGCTATATACCGTTGCAATTTCAAATAACATTGCCTCGCTAGCGTTTCTATGGTAATTATGAGAAAGCACTTGAAGCATAGCTGGTAAAAGAGTAGGTCTCATAATGCTATTTTCTTCTCCTAAAGGATTGATTATTTTTACGCTATTAAACAATGGATCTTCTTGTGTAATATTTAAAGCAGTTAATCGGCTCATTCCTGTAAATGAAGTCGTTAAAATCTCATAAAATCCTTTAAAGCGAAGTGTATTTCGAATATCTAGTTCAAGAACTTGTTTTTTATTTCGGCCGCCTTTTGTAGTTACACCCTTCATAATAGTGTTTGGAATATTGTTATAGCCATATAATCGAGCGATTTCCTCTGCAATATCTTCTTTGATTTCTAAATCTTGGCGGTAGGTTGGGGTTTCTACTAAAAGCTTATTTCCATTTACTTCTACGTTTAAGAATAAGCGCTCTAAATACTCCTTCATTTCATCAACAGATATTTCAATTCCTATAAGCTTGTTGATCCAGTCAGCATCTACTTCTATTGTGACTGGCTCTACCTTTTTAGGGTAAACATCTACCATTCCTTGTAAAACCGTGCCAGCACCCATTTCCTCAAGCAATTGAGCAGCTCGGTCTGCTGCCATAGCTGCAAGATTAGGGTCTACACCCTTTTCAAAGCGATTAGCAGCTTCACTCCTAAGACCTAATTTCCTTCCAGTTAATCGGACACTCTTCTTGTTAAAGGCAGCTGCCTCTATAACTACCATTGTTGTATTATCATCAATATCAGAATTAGCTCCACCCATAACTCCTGCTATAGCTACTGGCTCTTTGCCATTGGTTATGACAATCATATCTTCTGTTAGTTCTCTATCTATATCATCTAGCGTAGTTAATTTTTCTGATTTATGAGCTCTTCGAACTAAAATCTCTCCAGTATTTAACTTATTGTAGTCAAAAGCGTGAAGAGGTTGCCCCATTTCTAGCATGACATAGTTGGTCACATCTACAATATTACTAATTGGGCGAATGCCACTGTTTAAAAGCCTTCTTTGCATCCAGTCAGGAGATGGCTCAATTTTATTTACCTTTACCATTCTCGCTGCATAACGAGGGCAAAGCTCTTCATCTTCGATAGCGATTTTTAGATAATCCTCAATCTTTTCTTGTATCTCATTTACTTCCACAATTGGAAAGACAAGATGGCGATCAAAAGTTGCTGAAACCTCTCTTGCTATTCCCATAAGGGATAAGCAATCGGATCTGTTTGCAGTTAGTTCAAATTCGACAATTTTGTCATCTAAACCTAAAATAGGTTTTACGTCAGAGCCAAGGGCATATTCCTCTTTCAAAATATAAATTCCTTCTGTATCCTCTTTATGGAGTAGAGAGGTATTCATACCTAGCTCTCCAGCAGAACACATCATGCCACAGGATTCTATGCCTCTAAGCTTTGACTTTTTAATTTTTAAATCTTTTAATTTTGCACCAATTTTAGCTACTGGAATATAGTCTCCTTGGCGAATATTGTTTGCACCTGTTACGATTTGAATTACTTCTTCTCCAACATCTACCTTTGTTACTACTAGTTTATCCGCATCAGGGTGCTTTTCAATAGAGAGAATTTTACCTACAACTACATTTGTGACCTCTTTTCCTAATTCTTCGATTCCCTCGACCTTTGTGCCAGACATGGTCATCTTTTCTTCAAATTCTTTCGTTTGTATATCATCTATTTCAACAAAGTCATTTAACCAATTTAACGATGTAAACATAAAAACCTCTCCTTATTTAAACTGTTTTAAGAATCGAATGTCATTTTCAAACATCAATCTTAAATCTGAAATTCCGTACTTAATCATGGCAATCCGATCTAAGCCCATACCAAAGGCAAATCCGCTGTACTCTTCTGGATCAATATTGCAATCCTTAAGTACATTAGGGTGAACCATACCACAACCTAGTATTTCAATCCAACCTGTATTAGAACAAACGCGACATCCTTCGCCGCCGCACATAAAACAAGTTACATCCATTTCTGCACTTGGCTCAGTAAAATAAAATTGATGAGGTCTAAATTTTGTCTTGGTCTCTGGTCCAAATAAAATCTTAGCAAACATATCTAAGGTTCCCTTTAAATCGCTCATGGTAATCCCCTTATCAATTACTAAGCCTTCTACCTGATGGAAAACTGGAGAATGAGTAGCATCAATTTCATCGCTTCGGTACACTCTGCCTGGTGCAATCATCTTAATAGGTAGCTTTTGTGATAACATGGTGCGAACTTGAATAGGTGATGTTTGGGTACGAAGAACCACTTCATCCGCTACATAAAAAGTGTCTTGTAAATCTCTAGCAGAATGGTCTTTTGGCACGTTTAGCATATCAAAATTATACTTTGACCATTCAATTTCAGGTCCTTCTTCAATTGTAAAACCCATCCCTATAAAGACATCGGATAATTCTTCAATGACCCTATTTAAAGGATGAAATCCACCTAATTCCTCTTTTTTGCTAGGTAAAGTAATATCTATTGATTCTTGATCAAATTTTCTATTTTGTTCGATGGATTTCATAGCTAGTTTTTGTTCTTCTATTTTACCTTCAATAGCTTCTCGAACTTCATTTGCAACTTTTCCTATGACAGGTCTTTCTTCTTTGCTCAAACTGCCCATACCCTTTAAGATATTTGTCAATTCTCCTTTTTTTCCCAAATACTTTACTCGAATTTCTTCTAACTCTTTTAAAGTATTTACAGATTGGATATCACCCAAGGCAACTGCCTGAATGTTTTCTAATTTTTCTTTCACTTTTTTACTCCTCTCCCTGTTCAATGATTATTGTAGAGTAAACCTTAGAATCTCCTTCGCCGATTCTGCGGTCGCGCCATTCGCTAAATGAAACCTAAAGCTTTCATTTACGTAAATATCTAACTCCTCAATCAAATTAGCAAGCTATTTGATTGTTTCGTCAGATATTTACTACGAAAGCTTCGCTTTCGCTTAGCTCATTAGTTCGCGTAAAAAAATCGTCTCTTGCTATAAGCAAGGGACGATTTTTATAAACCGCGGTACCACCCTAATTGATGTGAATCCTCTTTAAATGTATCGGTTTTAACCGTTAAGGTATACTGTTATTTCCACCTTAAAGCTTAAGAGCGAACTTCAATGGCCTGTTATTGTAAGTACTTCCAGCTAATGTACCTACTCTCTTTAATAAAAGATTACCCATTTACTTTTCTCCTTCATTGCCTTATTATTCTGTTTTTATCAAAGATAAACGTAAGAAACGCTTTGCAAGTTTCTCGTATTCATGCGATAGATATTATATCCATAATTTAAAAATATGTCAAATCCATCCTACAAAGTAGCTATATGATACATGATGATTGCAGCTGCTATAGATGCATTTAAAGACTCTGCCTTACCATAAATAGGAATTTTGACATGTAAATCACATGCATCTAATACTTCCTTTGAAATTCCATTTGCTTCATTTCCAATGACTAAGGCATATTTTTTCTTTGCTTCTATATTCGTATAGAAGTAATCTGTGTTCAATTGAGTGCCTACTATAGTATATCCTTTTTTTCGAATAGAGTCTATTTCCTGTAAAATATCTGCGTCCTTTTTTATATTGACATGAAATAAAGACCCCATTGTTCCACGAATGGTCTTGTCATTGTAAATATCCACACAGCCCTTGCTACAAATAATATTGTGAAACCCAGCAGCATCCCCAGTTCGAATAATGGTACCTAAATTTCCCGGGTCTTGCAAACGATCAAGAATAAGTACACTAGAATCCCTAAAGTCCATTATCTGAGGAAAGGAATTAATAGCAATGATTCCCTCTGAATGCTCCATAGAAGTAAGCTTTTCAAAGAGATGATCTTCTACCTCATATATTGGCAGGTCTTCTCTTACTAATTCACGTATATTCCTATACTTTTTTGTACTTTTAGCAGATATAAAAATCGATTTAAGTTTTTCGCCACTTTCTATTGCATCTTCGATAACTTTATAGCCTTCTAAGATATACTCTTTTGAGCTCTCTCGGTATTTTTTCATCTTCAGCTTTTGTAGGTGTTTTATAGCTTTGTTTTCATGACTTTCTATATACTGCATAGAATCACCTTAGCTTTGCAAGGAATAGAGAGTTTTATTGTCACCTATACAAACTAAAATATCGTCTTTCCAGATTTTATCTGTTGGTTTAGGAGAGATATTTAAGTGATCTCCTCTTTTTACTGCAATGACATTAATACCGTGCTTAGCCCGCAAGTCCAACTCTGCAAGACTCTTACCTCCCCATTCTTCTAGGGCGTTAATTTCCATAACACTATGGTTTGGGTCTAATTCAATTAAATCTAAGATATTGTTTGAGACGATATTGTGAGCAACTTTTCTTCCCATATCCCGTTCGGGTAAAAATACCTTGTGCACCCCAATTTTATAAAGGACTTTGGCTTGTTGTTCATTTAAGGCTTTGGCATAAACTTTTTTAATGCCAAGCTCTAGGGCATTTAAAGCAGCTAAAATGCTCTTATTAACATCTGTTCCAATAGACACAATTGCAACTTCTACATTTCTTAGACCAAGTTCCTCTAAAGTATCCATATTGGTGGCATCTGCCTGAACAGCGTACGTAACTTTATCTGATATATTTCTAATGATATCTTCTCTTACATCAATAGCTATTACATCGTAGCCTAAATTGTATAGAGAAGTAGCTAAACTGTACCCAAACCTTCCTATACCTATTACTGCAAATTGATTTTTCATCATTCACACCTACCCTACTAAAATATCTCCATCTGGATATCTATATTTTCCTTTGTGACTTGACGACTGTAATTGGGCTACGGCCAAGGCAATAGTAAGCGGCCCTAATCGTCCAATAAACATAGTTAAAATAATTACCAATCTTCCTACAGTAGTTAACTCTTGCGTAATACCCATTGTCAAACCTACTGTAGCAAATCCTGACACTACTTCATAACAGATTTCTAGAAAACTTGCATCTTCTGTAAAACTTAGAATCGCTATTGCCACGATGACAACGAAGAGTGCTATGCATACAACAGACAGGGCCCTTTTTACTACGTTGATGGGAATGGTTCTTTTAAATACTTCTGTCTCTTCTTTACCTTTTAATACAGATACTACGGTAAGTAGTATGGTAGCAAAAGTAGTGGTTTTAATACCACCACCGGTAGAACCAGGAGAAGCACCAATAAACATGAGTATTATAGTCAAAAATGAAGACGCTGTGGTCATAGCTCCTAGATCTAAAGAATTATAACCCGCTGTTCTAGGTGTTACGGATTGAAACCACGAGGCCAATATTTTGACATCTAATGGCAAATCTTTCATTGTTCCAGGATTATTGTATTCAAAAAGGAAAAACAAAATCATCCCCACCACAAGCAAAGCCATATTGATGATAAGTACTAATTTTGTATGGACGACTAGCTTCTTAAAACTTCGCTTTTTAAATATATCACTGGCTACAAAAAATCCCAATCCTCCTATTACGATCAGCATTCCAATTGTAATAGTTATAATATAGTTGTCTACATAACCTGTTATACTTCGGTAATTTCCAATCAAATCAAATCCAGCATTACAAAATGAGGATATAGAATGAAACACCCCCATAATAATACCTCTACCCAAACCGTAATCTGGTGTAAACCCAATGGTAAGGAGTACTGCACCTATTAGCTCTACAGTGAAGGTATACAGCAAGACGTACTTCGTATATTTTACAATACCCCCGAGATTATAGGCATTAAATCCCTCTTGGAGCACAAGTCGCTCTTTTAGCCCAATTCTCTTTCTTGCAATAAAAAAGGCTAAAGTCGTAAAGGTCATAAAGCCCAATCCACCGATTTGAATCAATGCGATAATAATAAATTGGCCAAATCCGGACCAATAAGTACCAGTATCCACAACGATTAACCCTGTCACACATACTGCTGAAGTAGCAGTGAAAAGTGCAGAAACAAAATCTGTCCACTCTCCTGAAGCAGAGGAGAAAGGAGTCATGAGTATAAGAGCTCCAATTAATATCATAATTGCAAACCCGACAACTAATATTTGAGTTGGATTAAACCATTTTCTGCTATGCATTTGGTACTCTTTAAAATAATTTATAAATCTCTTTAAAAGGCTATACCTTTCCACTTTGCACATCTCCATTAAATAATCTAAACCATGAGAACACAGCGTATTGTAAATGAATTAAGACCTCAATAAGAGGTCTTAATTGTTGTACTATGCTAACTTACTTTTTGCAATATCAACTAATTGTTTGAATCCATCTGGATCGTTAACAGCTAATTGAGCAAGGATTTTTCTGTCAATTTGCACTTCCGCTTTTTTAAGACCATTCATAAATCTAGAGTAACTCAAATCGTGCATTCTTGTTGCTGCATTGATTCTAGTGATCCATAAGCTTCTGTAATCTCTCTTCTTTTGTTTTCTACCTACATAAGAAGAACGAAGCGCTCTCATTACCGCTTCATTAGCTGGTCTATATTGTTTGCTTTTCGCACCGTAATATCCTTTTGCTAATTTTAATATTTTTTTATGTTTTTTCTTAGCATTTACTGCTTTTTTTACTCTTGCCACTTGCTTAACCTCCTATCAGTCTTTATATTAATAAGGTAATATTTTCTTTATATTTTCAGCATCTGCGCCCATTAAATAACCAGTTTGTCTTAAGTTTCTCTTTCTCTTAGCACTCTTTTTTGTTAAGATATGACTTTTGAAAGCTTTAGCTCTTTTTACTCTACCTGATTTTGTTACAGTAAATCTCTTTGCTGCTCCTCTATGACTTTTCATTTTTGGCATTTTACTTCCTCCTTCGTCTACATTGCTATTATTTATATCATCAAACGAAAGTTTGACATTAGCATTTAATTGTTTTCTTTTAAAGGCACAAGGTTGATAACCATACTTCTACCTTCTAATCTAGGTGGTTTCTCCATTTTACCAACATCAGAGACTTTTTCAGCAAACTTTAATAGCAAATCTTTTCCCACGTTTGTATAAGACATCTCTCTGCCTCTAAAGCGCACAGAAGCCTTTACTCGATCTCCATTTTCTAAGAATTTGCGACAATTTTTTGCCTTTACATCTAAGTCATGTTCTTGAACATTTGCAGACATTCTAATTTCTTTAATATTAATTACTTTTTGTTTCTTTTTAGCTTCTTTCTCTTTGCGGCTTTGCTCATATCGAAACTTTCCATAATCTAATATTCTGCAAACAGGTGGTTTTGCATTAGGGGATATTTTAACTAAATCTAATTCCCTTTCATCTGCTAATCTCTGAGCTTCTCTGCCACTCATAACTCCTAGCTGATTGTCATCCTGGTCAATTACTCTTACTTCCTTATCTCTGATTTGTTCGTTGATTTGGAATTCCTTGCTAATATTAACACACCTCCATATAATTAAATGAGAAAAATCATTTCCCCAATTTATAAACAATATTTCTTTTGTTTGCTATAACGTCTTTTCTAAACAATATACTCAAGTTTCTTTTTTCCGCTTTCCACATTCAGCTTATTAAGTATCCATACCACATAAAAATAGAAACAGCATTTTAAAAAGAAAACTCTTTACAAAAGAAAAAAAGCAGATAGACAAAGTTCTACCTGCTCATAAATATACACGTTTATACATGTTCGTAATTTCACGTAATATTTACCTTTGCTCCCAAGAACCTAAGGTGAGAAGTGAACTTCTACTTTGTTTTCTAATAGAGTATATCATCTTATGTAATCATAGTCAAATATTTTTTAATAATTTGTCCATAATATTTTCGTAACACTTTTTTAACCTAGTTTAAGTACTTGAGGAAAAACTTACTATCTTTTTATTCAATTTTGATTCATTATATTTTACTATTTGCACAAGATATTATCAAGAAAAAAGGAGAGTGAAAAAGATGCTAAAGTACAAAGAGAAAATTTTGACTACAACTGCAGTAACCTTATTAGCTTTGTCACTCCTAAATATTCAAGCCTTAGGTTTACTAAACACACCATGGATTAGGCTTTCTCTATTATTTATCTTAGTTGGCAACTTAGTTTATAAGAAGAAATCAGCCTATATCCCACAATTTATAACAAACACTTCTATTAAGGAAGAGAAAAAGGATATAACAGAAAAAAGCAATATCACCTTTAACGATGTAGCAGGTCTCGATGAAATTAAAGATGAAATGAATGAGCTCTGCGATTTTTTAGTAAATCCTAATAAGTACTTGAAAATTGGAGCTAAAATCCCTAAAGGCGTTTTGTTTTACGGACCTCCGGGAACAGGGAAGACATTACTTGCAAAAGCTTTAGCAGGAGAGACAAAAGCCACATTCTTATACGCTAGCGGTTCTGAATTCGTGGAAAAATTTGTAGGTATTGGCGCAAGCCGAATTCGTTCTCTATTTGAAAAAGCCAAAAAAAACGCACCTTGCATCATATTTATTGATGAATTAGATGCAATAGGGATCTCAAGAAGCGTGGATAATAATAGTGAGAGAGATCAGACCCTCAACCAACTATTAGTGGAATTAGATGGTTTTAACGAATATGATAATGTCATAGTAATTGCAGCAACAAACCGAATGGACATCTTGGATAAAGCACTCTTAAGACCGGGCAGATTTGATCGACACGTATATGTAGGTAATCCTAGTGTAAAAGCTAGAGAAGCAATTTTGAAGGTTCACTTTAAAAACAAACCTGTAAAAAATGATGTAGACATTGCTTCTCTAGCCAAAAAAACCCATGGCATGTCTGGTGCTCATTTAGCAAATGTAATAAATGAAGCCGCCTTATTAGCTGTAAAACATAATTTAAACGAAATTGGTAATGAGGAACTTAATCAAGCTTTAATTAAAACAGTTGCTGGTATTAAAAACAAAACCACCGTATTGACAGATAAGGAAAAGCATATTGTCGCCTTCCATGAAGGTGGTCATGCTTTAGTAGGTAGCGTGCTTAATAATGATAATATTGAAAAAATTTCTATTATCCCTCACGGTAAAGCCTTAGGTTTTGTACTAAACACATCAAGTGAAGATAAATTTATTTTGACGAAAGAAGAGCTCAAAAACAAGATCACCATACTACTAGCAGGAAGAGCAGCAGAAGAAATCATCTTTAAGGAAATTTCTTCGGGGGCTCAAAATGATTTGGTAAAAGCCAATGAA
Organism: Alkalibaculum bacchi; assembly: GCF_937875145.1. GTDB lineage: Bacteria > Bacillota > Clostridia > Eubacteriales > Alkalibacteraceae > Alkalibaculum > Alkalibaculum bacchi_A. Next base: position 12,481 of record NZ_CALNCS010000258.1, read on the forward strand.
ATTGCATCTGCTATGGTTTGTGAATACGGTATGAGCCATTACAAAAATAAAACCTTTAATAAACGAGAAGATTTTTCAAGTTCAGATATTATCAACGAAGAAATAAACACCATATTAGATGATTGTTATAATATGGCCAATAGCGTAATTTATGAAAACATAAACAAATTGCACAAAATAGCTGAAATCTTATTAGCTAAAGAAACGATTAATGGGGATGAATTAGACACCATCTTAAAATCAGCATAAAAAAAGCCCTTGTGGGCTTTTTTTATGCTGTAAGTTCTACGTTGTAAGTTCTAAGTAAATACCTGGGGTATTCCTTTGGTGCAAGAGTTCAGTAATCAATAATTTGCATCCGCCTATAGCCACTATAAGCTTAAGGTCACTAAAAGTGACCTTGTGCTTTTACATAGAACTTAGAACTTACCACTTAAATCTGTTTCGTATTTATTTCTTCTAAAATCTCATTCAAGAATTCATTGTAATCTTTAGAGCCTTGGTCTCCGTCTTTTCTGGATCTTACAGATACGGTATTATTCTCTACTTCTTTATCTCCTACTACAAGCATATAAGGAGTCTTTTGCAATTGAGCTTCTCTAATCTTATAGCCGATTTTTTCATCTCTAAAGTCTACATCTACTCTTATACCATTATCTCGATATAGCTTTTTGATTTTATCACAATATTCGTGATGAATTGGAGCGATTGGCAAGATGATTACTTGTTGAGGTGTCAACCATAATGGGAATGCACCTGCAAAGTGCTCAACTAAGATTCCTATGAATCTCTCAATACTTCCAAGTACGGTACGATGTACCATTACAGGTCTATGTTTTTCTCCATCTGAGCCTACATAAGTCAAATCAAATCTCTCAGGCAATTGAAAATCTAATTGTATCGTACCGCATTGCCATGTTCTTCCTAGAGAGTCCTCTAAGTGGAAGTCGATTTTAGGACCATAGAAAGCCCCATCTCCTTCATTTACTTGATACTCTTTTCCCAAAAATTCTAAAGCCTCTCTAAGAACATCTGTAGCTCTATCCCACTGTTCTTGAGACCCAATAGATTTTTCGGGCCTTGTAGATAATTCTATATGATAGTTAAAGCCAAAGACATTGTATATATAATCTGTCAACTCAATTACTCCAACCAGCTCATCTTTCATCTGCTCAGGAGTCATATAAATATGAGCATCATCTTGGGTAAAGTTACGAACTCTCATAAGCCCATGTAATGCACCTGATAGCTCGTGACGATGAACAGATCCTAGTTCACCCATTCTCACAGGAAGATCTCTGTAAGAATGCATATGATTTTCATAAATCATCATAGAGCCAGGACAGTTCATAGGCTTAATAGCGAATTGCTTTTCGTCTATTTCTGTTGTATACATGTTTTCACTGTAATTGTCCCAGTGTCCCGACTTCTTCCAAAGCTCTACATCTAATATGGTTGGCGTTTTGATTTCGCTATAACCTCTTTTTGTATGCTCTTCTCTCCAGAAGTTTTCTAATTGATTTCGTAGAACCATACCCTTTGGATGAAAAAATGGAAATCCAGGGCCTTCTTCATGTAAAGAGAACAAGTCCAGTTCTTTTCCTAATTTTCTGTGGTCTCTCTTCTTTGCCTCTTCTATTTTCTCTACGTATTCCTCTACTTGACTCTTCTTCGGGAATGAAATCCCATAAATTCTTTGGAGCATTTTGTTCTTTTCGTCCCCTCGCCAATAAGCTCCAGCTATACTCAATAGCTTATAGGCTTTTACACTACCTGTATTCATCAAATGGGGTCCTGCACAAAGATCTATAAAATCTCCTTGTGAATAAAAGCTTATAATAGCGTCTTCTGGCAAGTTTTCAATAAGCTCTACCTTGTAATCTTCTCCCATAGCGATCATTTTTTCTAGAGCTTCTTTTCTCGGTAAAGTAAATCTTACGATTTCATTTTTTTCTTTGATGATTTTTTTCATTTCTGCTTCAATCTTCTCTAAATCTTCTGGTGTAAATGTTTTTTCTACATCAAAATCATAATAAAAACCATTGTCAATAGCTGGTCCTATTGCTAGCTTTGCCTTTGGAAATAACCTTTTGACAGCTTGCGCCATAATGTGAGTACTAGTATGCCAGTATGCGTGCTTTCCTCCCTCACTATCAAAAGTCAAAATATTTAATTGTGAATCTTCTGTAATTTCTGTTCGTAAGTCTACTAATTCACCATTTAATTCGCCAGCACAAGCCACTCTTGCTAAACCGTCGCTTAAGCTTTTAGCCACTTCGTAAATAGTAATATTATCTTTGTATTCATGAACAATGCCATCTTTTAATGTAACTTTTATCATATTGATC
>NZ_CALNCS010000259.1 GCF_937875145.1 Alkalibaculum bacchi
ATCGTCAAGGGTGCCAAAACCCTCATCTAAAAAGAAGAATTCAAGGGGGGCAGTACCCTTAAGTTGTATTTGAGCAGATAAAGACAATGCTAATGCAAGAGATGCTAGAAACGTTTCTCCACCTGATAAAGTCGAAGCATCTCTTATAGCTCCCCCATTTTTATAATCTCGAATGATGAATTTTCCTTTTTCATCTACTTCAAGACCATAATTTCCTCTAGTAATCCATTTTAGCTTTTCAGATGCTTCTAAGGATACATACTGAAGCTGATAGGAAGCTACGTATTCTACAAAGCGTTTTCCCTTAAATAATTTCTCTAAATCCCGTAAAAGGCCTAATTTTTCATCTATTTTTCTTTTCTCTTTTTCTATATTCTTTTTTTCGTCTAATCTTCTCCCCATATTATTTAATTCATTCTCAAAGCGTATTCTCTTGGTCTCTAGTTCTCTTTCTTGAGTGTTGATTTTTTCCCAGTCTTCTTGTATTTTTTCATAGTCTTCTAGGGATATATTCTTTCCACTCATGTTCTTTAGAATTCGATTTACAGCACCACTTAATTGATTAAAATCATTATTGAATTTGTCGATTCTCTTTTGTAGCTTGTTAAGCTCTTCTAAAGTCAAAGAGCAATCTCTCACTTCTTCTGCTGTTACAAAATTCTCTTCGTATAGTTTTACTTTTAAGCTTTCCTGTACCTCTTGAAGCTCTTTTTCCATAGAAAGAAGATAGGACTTACTTGTGTTTAGCTTTTCGCTGTATTGGCTAAAATCTGTATCGTTTTTTTCCTTTTGATTTTGGCTTGTTTCAAAATCTTTTTTAATCTTTTCAATCTTTTCTTTTGTCTTTTCTAATTCTTTAGAAATATCAGAAATCTGCCTAAGCTTAGAGAGTAGAGAGTTTTTCTTTTCTTCAATACTCTTTTCTACTGCCTTTAAATCTGAACTCTTTTGAGTACAAATAGTGTGTAAGTCCGATTCTTCTTTAATAAGAATCCCCTCTTGCTCTTGATCGACCTTTAATCGTTCCCTTAGTGTTTTTAATTGATTTTGTAGATCATTTTTTATCCTTTCTTTTTCGTTTATTTCTTGCATTTCTTTCTTTATATCAGGAATTTGCAAACTCTTTTGGAAATTTTCTAGTGCTATTTGATTTTCCTGTAATTCCTTTTTGATCGTTTCTAATTGAGCCGAAATTTGTGTCTTTTGAGTACTGTAATTGTTAAGTCTTTCCACAGATGCGCTAAAAGTGATTTGTTTTTCTGTATTTTTTTTTGTTATTATTTGAATTCTCTGTTCTAGCTTGTCTTTTTCTTCTTTGTGTTTTTGAATGCTTTCTTGTAATTTTTTAAAATTTTCTTCTAATATCTCAATAGGATGCTCTAAGAAATCTTCACCTAAAGACTCTAAATCCCTTTTTATTTTTAGAATATTTTTGTTCTCTAGTCCCAATTCTCCTTCTGCCTTTGCTATTTGTGCAGATAAAGAGTGAATTAAGTCTGATTTTTCCTTTAAGGATTCCTCTAATTTCTTTACATTAATCCTAGAAGAATCGCTTACTTCTATATTATACATTGTAGAGCCGCAAACAGGGCAAGAGTCTCCCTCTTTAAGATTTTCTCTTAGAGAAAGAGCTATGTTCTCTGTTTTGAGTTGGTTTATGTTTTCATTTAACAAAGTAAACTCTTCTTCTAAAGCTATTTTTTTATTTTTCTTCTCTTCTAATTCCTTTTCGTAATTTTTAATCTCTTCTTCCTGATTCTTTATCGCTAAAGAGTAATCACTATACATCTTCCATTTATTCTTGTAATCATTTAATTGATTGCTAGATACTAGAAGGGATTCATCATCTCCAGGTGGAGACTGAGTTAAGGAGCGTAGTTTTTCATTTTGTTCTATTAATGACTTTTCCTGTTCTTCTATTTCTTTCTTTAAAAAATCATATTCTCCTTTTGTATCATCCATATCTTTTAGAATGCCTTTTCGTTCATTCTCTCTTTGAATTTTAGTAGCCTTTAATTCATCTATTTTTTGATCTATAGAGAAGGCCATACGAAGTTGTTCTACATACTCATGAGGACTATTTACCTTTTCAAGTTCCTGCTCTTTACTTGTTATATCATCATTTGTCTCTTTTACTTTTTTCTGCAAATTTTCTTTTTTCTTTTGTTTTTTCTCTAAATTTTGTGTATTTTCTTTAAATTCTCTTGTTAGGGCTTCTTTTTCTTTGTATAAGGCACCCAATGCTTCTTCAATTGCTAGCCCATCTTGAAGTTTAAATTGAAGTTCCTGTAATACAGGCAATTCGTCTTCTTTTGATTTATGGGCCTTATCGTATTTTTCTAGAATCTCTGCTCTTTTTGATTCAATAGATTTTAATTGATTACTTAGCTCATCATTTTTTTTCTTTTCAGCCTCTATGGCCTTTATCTTTTTATCAAAGTTTTGAATATATGGAAGAACCCTCAATGCTTTTTGTCCTAGTTGCACTTTTTCGTTCCACTCTTTGACTTCTTCCCTTTGTTCTTCTAGAATATTCATATCTTCCATGTATTTATTTAGCTCTAATTGTAGATTCCACAAGGCCTTAGACTTTGAGTATATGTCTTCCATTTTAACCTTCTCTATATTCATACGCTCTTGTTCTTCTTTGATAGTGCTCATTTGTTTTTCTTTTTCATCTATGAGTTCTTTGTTTACATCTTCATAACTTTTTAACTGTCCACTCATTTCACTTTCTTCATGTCGGTACTTGCTGATTTCATTGTACAGCTTTTGAGACAACTCATCTCCATATTTTTCGAGATTAAACAAGCGCTCTAGCATTTCCCTTCGTTCTTTGCCCTGCAATTTTAAAAACTCACTAAACTTCCCTTGTGGTAGGACCACCGTCCTCGTAAAGTCATCAATATTTAATCCGATGATTTCCTGGCATTTATTATTTACCTGGCGTACTTGTTCTTCAAGTATATTTTCTTGCTCCTCTGTAATGTCAATAATTCGTGCTAATTTTGTGTGGATGCTTCCTGATTTGTCCCTTTTAAAATCCCTAGTAACACGGTATTTTTTCACTTGAGCAGATGAAATTTGAAATTCAAAGCTCACTTCCATGGTATCCACATTAGTATTAATATAATTTGAGCTTTTTCGAGCCATTTCTCCATATAAAGCTAAGGTAATTCCATCTAGTATTGTAGATTTACCACTACCCGTAGGACCAAAAATGCCGAATAAGCCTTTTTGGGTCAGCTTCTCAAAATCGATTACCTGTTCTTCTATAAAACTATTTAACCCTTTAACCTTCAGCTTCAGCGGCTTCATACATATCCTCCTTAACCAGCTCTAGTAGCATATTAACAAGTTCCTCATCAGGCTCTGTCTCTCTTTCATTTTTATAAAACTCTCGAAAAATATCCTCGAAGGATTTATCGGCCATATTTGTTATTTCATTTCTGGGTTTTTCATCACATAATAATATGGGCATGATTTCAATGATATCCTTTTTATAATTTTTCATAGTCTTGATTTCATTTTCTCTAATAAAACGCTGGGTCTTGATTTCCAAATAAGTCCAGCATTCTTTTGTGCTATTCTCTTCGCATAGGGCAATTGCTTCTTCAATGCTATCACACTGCCAAACTTCTATGGGCTTGTACACCTTTAGGGGAACTTCATGAATAAGAGCTTCTTGTCCTGGCTCTAAATCTACAATGAAGCACTTTTTTTGAAAATGTCTTTCTTTTTTATTGTAATGAATAGGCGAACCAGCATAGCGAGCTCTTTTTTGAGTACCTGGCACGATTTGAGGCTTGTGAATATGGCCTAATGCGATATACTGTGCCTTTTGTGGAAAATACCTTCCATCAATAATATAACTTCCTCCAAGCTGTATATTTCTTTCGGAGCCTTCCTCCTCACTTCCCATAGCAAACAAATGACTGACTACTACATTAATCGTGTCTTCTCTAAAATAATTCTCTAGCTCTGTAAAGAGAGCTTGTATCCTCTCTGCATAAGTTGCTAATTTTTCTTCATCTGTAGTCAATTCCTTATACAAAACTTCATTTAATCTCTTTTCGCTAGGGTAAGCAATGGTTAGAATTACGACCTTTTCTCCGTTGATTTCTACTTCTATCATACCCTCACTGCTAGCAATTACTTTATGCTCTCCATAAGAGCCCGTTTGAGCTACTGTCTTTGGGGTGCCAAGCATAATAATCCCATGATCTCTTGCTAAAGGTCCTGCAGCAATTAAACGCTCTGGATTATCGTGATTGCCAGCTATAACTAAGATCAAACGCTCCCCATGAGCAGATATCTTTTTAAGGGTATCATAAAACATCTTCTCTGCTCGAGCAGGGGGATTACTGGTATCGTAAATATCCCCTGCAATGATAACCATATCTACTTCTTCTCTTTGAACAATCTCTATAAAATCCTCTAGAAAGGATTCTTGCTCGTCCATACGACTAAATCCTTCTAAGTGTTTTCCCAAATGCCAGTCCGCAGTATGTAAGATACGCATAAAACTCCACCTTTTTCTTTAGCTGTTTTTCTATTAATAGCTATTATAACATACGAGGTAGTAAGGTGGTAAGGTGGCAGGGTAGTAAGCAAATATATAGTTGTTAGTACTAAATTCCATAGAAAGTTCCGCTTTCAGCTTTCGGCTTTCAGCCACATTTTTTGTCTGTTCACAACAACTTCTAACTTAGAACTTAGAACCTAGAAATTACAACTTAATTCGTGTTATAATATGTTAAAATAAATGTCGTTTCGTGACGAAGGAGTGTAATATGGACTTTAATAATGTTATATTTGCATTTGGGCTTACTGTATTTGCAGGTTTATCTACAGGGATTGGAAGTCTTTTAGCCCTTTTTACAAAGAGAACAAACTATAAGTTTTTATCTCTTGCTCTTGGCTTTTCTGCAGGAGTAATGGTTTACATATCTATGATTGAAATCTTACCAGAATCTAGGGCTTATCTTACTAGAGAATTAGGAAGTGAATTAGGTCCTTGGGTTTCAGTTGCTTCTTTTTTTGCGGGAATATTAATTATTGCTATCATCGATAAATTAGTGCCAACTGAAGATAATCCCCACGAGCCACATATCGCCGAAGAAATCAAGATGGTTGAATATATAAATCAACACGACAAACACTCTAATCACAAATTAAAAAGAATTGGCGTCCTCACGGCGCTCGCTATAGCCATTCACAATTTTCCTGAAGGTTTAGCAACTTTTGTAGCTTCTATAGAAGATTCTTCATTGGGTATTCCTATCGCTATTGCCATTGCGATTCATAATATACCTGAGGGAATTGCTATATCTATACCTGTCTTTTATGCTACTGGTAACCGAAAGGAATCTTTTAAGTTATCTCTTTTATCAGGGCTATCTGAACCTCTTGGAGCAATAATCGGATACTTTTTACTGTATGCCTTTTTTGGCAGCATGAAATTATTTATAGGCATTTTATTTGGTATTGTAGCTGGAATTATGGTATTTATCTCCTTAGATGAGTTATTACCAACAGCAAGAGCTTATGCTGAAACACATCTAGCAATGTATGGATTAGTAGCTGGAATGGCTGTCATGGCCGTAAGCTTATTACTTTTCATGTAAATCACCTGTTTTAATTCTAAGTCTTATATAAAAGGTAGGGGTGGTATCAACAATTGAGTATTTGCGGAAAGCGGAAAGCTGACAGCTGAAATTTAGGTCACCCATGGTGACCTGCTAAGGCACCCTACTCTTCATTAGCTCCCACCAAAAAAGCATGGCCTTTCTGACTAGCTAACTAATCAAGCTTTTCCAACTAAAGTTCCGCTTTCAGCATTCAGCTTTCAGCTAAAAAGGTTTTACTGACCACCCGACCACCTTTTTCATACACTCTTTTCTTAACAGTGCGTATGATATAGCAAGAAAGGATGTGACAAAGGTGATTTACAATCGAAATGCTGCCGTTCAATACGCTTTACAATATGCTCTAAACCCTAATCCAGATTATGTGTACTTTGAAAATGATGACTGTACAAATTTTATCTCTCAATGCTTACGGGCTGGTGGCGCTCAAAACGACTATAATAATACACACCCTTGGTGGTATAACAATGGTCAAACTTCTATCAGCTGGGCTGTAGCCCATTCACTTTATTGGTATATACGAACTACTACAGTGGAAAATAGAAGCTTTGGCATAAAAGCAGATACTTATTACTTAGCAAATCAAGATTTATACTCTAGAGATATTGCTGGAAAAGTGCAGATAGGAGACCTTATACAATACAAGAATTTTCAAGATCGAATTCAACACTCAACTATTATCACTGGGTTTGATCCTATAACGGGCGAACCCGTAGTATCACAACATACCTTTAATGGAAGAAACGTAACCTGGAGGAAGAACTTTAAAGAAGCGATTTTTCATCATATTACGAGTATTAACAGATGAAAATACGGTTGGACGGTTGGTCAGTTGGAAGGTTGGACGGGAAAGACTTAAAGGCAGGAAGCGGAAAGTTGAAAGCGGAAGAAAAACATATCTCCCCTAGGGGCGAGGAAATGTAAGAGCCTTGGCGACGAAGGATCTCCATAACCTAGCAACTTAGACACAAATAGTATCACTCTTAAGAACAAGCAAATGGGCTGTTGCAATAGCATCTTGAAAAACTGATATGCTCACTTCTAGGTAGACAAGTGAAATAATAAAAACTTGTTTGCTTGGAAGGGAGCATATCATTAACAACAATTGCTCTTAAATAATTCGATATACATCAATAAAGTAACAGAAAAGATTTTTTCATTATGTTCTATTTCTATGGAACCATTATACTTTTCTAAAACAGCTTTAATACTTTGAAGACCAACACCATGATTGGACTTATCCAACTTTGTTGTGAGAAATGTATTGTTTTCCTTAATGATTTCTCCTTCAAACGGATTATCAATATGTAATACAAATCGACCCTTGTCATATTTTATTATAATATTAATATATCTTTCCTCTATTAGCTTAGAAACAGCCGTTGTTGCGTTATCAAGTAAGTTCCCTAATATAACCGCCATATCAAAGGACGGAACATTTAATTCTTCCGGGACATTAACATCCAGTGTAGTTTTTATTTTCTTTTGCTCTGTCTCTTGCAGCTTGAAATCTAAAATACTATCCACTGAAATATTTCCAGAATGGGTATATTCCTTTTGTTCACCGAAAACCATTATTATATCGGATATATGTTTAAGAGATTTTTCTTTTTCTTCATTTTGAACCAATGTATATATGATTGATAGATGATTTTTCGAATCATGTTTTATTGTATTTGTGTTATGGTCAATACTATATTATGAATCTGACAAGTTCAAAGAATATTATGTAGTGGCAAAGTTGCCTGTCCGGTGTTGCGAATAGCACTCACCCGGACAAACAGAGCCCCCTATATTTTTACTCAGCCTAGGTTATATACAACCCATGATTACATCAGTAAGAGTTCCTCCCTCTCAGTTACATAGGTCTTTGGTACCTACCATATCACAAGATTTAATTCTGCTAGCAAAAAAATGGTCATTTTATTGTAATTTTCGACCGTTTTTACTTTTTATTACTCTTTCTAATATACACTACACCGGCAATAGCTACTATCACCGTGTATATAGCCATATAATCAGAATATTGATCCCTCCATTTACCAATTCTATCTAAAATAATTGTTAAAAGCAATGGTACGTCTATAAATAAAAATATTACACCCATCTGACGACTAATCTTTCTACTATCATACTGCTCTCTTTCTTGTTTCGGCATAGTATTCAAGCCCGCTACAAATCCCGCACCATTTCCAATTAATAATAATATAGTCATTATAAGGAACACAACTAGGATAACTACATCAATATATTCTTTCATCATTACCTCCAATTCTACTAATCCTACAGTCTGTTAAGAAACGAGTCTTTTCTTTTAACTATATCAACACGATTATAAACCACCTTCAAATAATTTAGTTTCATTATTTGTATACGTCTATCAACATATTGAAATAATTCATCCGAAATACGAGGATGTGTTTTTCTAAAAGTATCTTCATTGCGCATCCATAACGGATCATCATATATAGACTCATCCACATTAATTCCATACTTATGCCTAACCTTCCATAGATCGGATGGTAACAGCATCAGCCAGTTAAGATTACACAAAATATTATATCGGGATGCAATGTCTTCAATTGTATTTAATGTTTTCTCTATTTCATCTCTACTTTCCCATGGAAAACCAATAATAAAAGAAAGGTTTACTATCTTACTTAACCCCGCTTTTGCTATTATATGAAGTCCTTGATATAATTGTTTGACAGTTATTCCTTTTTTAATTGCTTTTAGACCCTGATCGTATCCGCACTCAACTCCTATCTGCATCCCATATAACACACTATGAGGGATTTTATCTAGAAAACCCTTACCAATTATATTTGATATTCTTGCTTCTATAAATGCTTTCTTCGTCCCTCCATAACTTCGATGCAGTTTATTGAGTATAGCAACTGCTCTATCTGTATCAACTGAAAAACAATCGTCAACAAAAAGAATCAGATCATTGTCCATTAGATTTTGTGTTTCATTAATCGCATAATCGATTCTTTTAATAACTCAAACTTCGCACATGAATAATTGTCTTAAAGTATTGGAATTCATGGGT
>NZ_CALNCS010000260.1 GCF_937875145.1 Alkalibaculum bacchi
ACAAATCCCAATAATGTAAAAGGGAAAATAGTAGATGTCATAGCTGGTAGGGATGTTTTTATTGGCGTCTCTGCACCAAAATCTGTGACAACAGAAATGGTTCAAACAATGAATAGAGACTGTATGATTTTTGCATTAGCTAATCCAGTGCCAGAAATCTTCCCTGAAGATGCAAAAAAAGGCGGTGCAATAGTTATCGGAACAGGCCGCTCAGATTTTCCAAACCAAATCAACAATGTGTTAGCTTTTCCAGGAATTTTTAGAGGAGCATTAGACGTACAAGCATCAGAGATTAATGAAGAGATGAAAATTGCAGCATCAAAAGCAATTGCAGATATCATAAATGAGGATGAATTAAATGAAGATTATATTCTTCCTCATGCCTTTGATTTAAGAGTTGCACCTAATGTAGCAGCCGCTGTTGCAAAAGCTGCTATTGAATCTGGTGTAGCAAAAAAGACAGATATAACTCCAGAGTGGGTTTATGAACATAGTAAAGAAATCTTAGAAAATAACAATTAGGAGGCATGAAAATGATTAAAGTTGGAGTTGCAGGTTATGGCGTTATTGGCCAAAGATTAGCAGATGGTGTTGCTTGCCAAAAAGATATGGAATTAGTAGGCGTTGCCGATGTAGCACCTACATTATCTGTACGGGCATTAAAGGAAAAAGGAATGCCTTATGATTTGTACAATTCCCTTCCAGAAAATCAAAAACTATTTGACGAAGCTGGAATACCTATTAGTGGGTCACTAGAAGATTTGATACAAAAGGTTGACATCATGCTGGATTCCTCTCCTGCTGGTATTGGTGCAAAGAATAAAGTTCTTTATGAAAAGTATAATAAAAAGGCTATTTTCCAAGGTGGAGAAAGTAACGATGTTGCAAATGTATTCTTCCACGGATATGCAAACTACGAAAAGGGTGTGGGACAACAATTTTTAAAACTTACTTCCTGTAATACAACCGGGCTCATTCGTGCAGTAGATTGCTTAGATCGTAGTGTTGGCGTTGAAAAAGTAGCGATTACTATCATTAGACGTGTTGCTGATCCAGGTGATTATCATAGAGGTCTTACAAATGCATTAAAAGTTGATCATGCGCCAACTCATCAAGCAGTAGACCTTATGACAATTATGCCTCATATCGATGCTACTGGAATACTCGTTCAGGCACCAGTAACTCATGGACATATTATTACAGTTGTAGCAACACCAAAAAAAGACATTTCAAAAGAGGATTTAGTAGCAATGTTTAGGAAACATCCAAGAATTCGAGTAGTAAAAGAATCGGAAGGATTTTTAGGAAATGCATCTTTGTTTAGATATGCTAGGGATCTTGGCAATCCAAGAGGTGACATGTATGAAATCGCAGTTTTTGAAGATTCTATCGTAAAATCAGGTAAAGATATTATGTTTGCTATTAACATTCCACAAGAAGCCGTCGTTATTCCAGAAAACATGGATGCAATTAGAGCAGCAATGGAAATGCAAGCAAATGGAGCAGAAGGTGTTGCAGAAACAAATAAATATTTGGAGCTTGGAAAATGGATGGAAAAATAACAAAAATCAAATCTATGAAAGAATTCAATTACGAAGATAAAACAGTAATCTTAAGGGTGGATATTAACTCTCCTATAGATCCGAAAACAAAAGAAATTATGAATGATAATAGAATTAAAAAAAGTATCCCTACTATTGAGTATTTACTACGTAGTAAGGCAAAAGTAGCCATACTTGCTCATCAAGGGGATACATTAGATTATCATAATCTAATTTCTCTTAAAGAACATACCCAAAAATTATCAATGCTATTAGGACCAGAAATTCCATACATTGATGATGTATGTGGGCCTGCGGCACAAGAGGCTATTAAGTCGTTAAAACCTGGAGAAGCAGTACTTCTTGGAAACTTAAGGTACTTAACAGAAGAAGTTTCAAGTTTTGAAGAGGTAGTAAAACTTGAGCCGAAGGATATGCTTCAAACTTATTTAGTAAGAAGCCTAGCTCCTTTAGCAGATTACTATGTAAATGATGCCTTTGCAGCGGCACATAGAAATGCTCCATCTATGGTAGCTTTTCAAGAAATTTTGCCAACAGCAGGGGGATTGCTTCTAGAAAAAGAAGTAAATGAGATAAGTAAGATTATGGATTCACCTACTCGTCCTAATGTGTTTATATTAGGAGGATTAAAAATATCTGATGCCTTTGGTATGATGGAGCAAGTATTAAAGAGCGGTTCTGCTGATAAAATCCTTACATGTGGTGTAACAGGAAATATTATGCTTATGGCTAAGGGGTACAATCTTGGAGAGCGAAATAGCAAATTTATAAAAGAACGAGGTCTCGAGCAATTTATTGGACCAGCCAAGAAGTACTTGGAACAATATGGAGATAAGATACTGGTTCCTCTGGATATTGCCTATGAAAAAGATGGTAATAGAGAAGAAATAAATATTGAAGACTTACCAGTAAATGAAAGCTACTTAGATATTGGAAGTAAGACTTTAGAAAGCTATAAAGAAATAATAGCAGATGCTGGAACTTTATTTTATAACGGTCCTGCAGGTGTCTATGAAAACCTGCTTTTCGAAAAGGGTACAAGAGAGCTTTGGAAGGCTATTGCAGCCACAAATGGATATAGTGTTATTGGCGGAGGAGATACAGTAAGTGCAGCTGGGCGATTCATTGATTTAGATAAGATCAATTACGTTTGTACAGCTGGCGGGGCCATGGTGCGCTTTTTATCTGGAGTAAAAATGCCTTTAATAGAAGCTATGACAAAAGCCTTTGAAAAAAAGAATTAAATCCTGAAAAAAGGAATGTAATGTTGATTACATTCCTTTTTCTAAAAATACTATAAAATTTATACAGGAGGTTCATGATGGAATACAAAGTGGGCTTTGGAAAGACAAATTTACCTATAGAAATTGACGACAAGAACTTGCTAGGAGTGCTTCATGCCAACAAAGTAGATATAGATTTAGTAGGAGAAGCAGAAGTAAAAAGAGCCCTTGAAAACCCAATAGGTTCAACAAAGATTAGAGATATTGTAAAAAAAGGAGATAAGGTGGCGATTGTAACCAGCGATATTACGCGTCCTATGCCTAGTAAGCTTGTTTTACCTTTTATTCTTGAGGAACTAGAAAAAGCTGAAATAAAGGATGAAGATATTACAATAGTATTTGCATTAGGTAGCCATCGTTTTCACACCAAAGAGGAAAAGAAGTACTTAGTAGGTGAAGAAATATACAGCAGATATCTTTGTATTGACAGTGATACAAAAGATTATATTCACTTTGGATATACAAAAAATCAAACGCCTATTGATATTTTTAGGCCTGTTGCAGAAGCAGATAAGCGTATTTGTTTGGGAAATATCGAATTTCACTATTTTGCTGGTTATAGTGGCGGTGCTAAAGCTATTATGCCTGGGGTATCTACAAGAGGTGCTATTCAAGCAAATCACAGCAGGATGGTCGACGAAAAGGCTTACGCTGGGAACTTAAACACCAATCCAGTAAGGCTGGATATTGAAGAGACGATAGAGCATATGCCAATCGATTTTATTCTTAATGTAGTATTAAATGAAGATAAGGAAATCATCAAAGCAGTAGCAGGTCATTATATTGATGCCCATAGAGAAGGATGTAAATTCCTTGATAATTTATACAAAATACCTTTAAAAGAAAAAGCCGATATTGTCATTACTTCTATTGGAGGATATCCTAAAGATTTAAATCTATATCAAGCTCAAAAAGCTTTGGACAATGCGAAACACGCAGTTAAAGAAGGTGGTATCATCATATTAGTGGCTTCTTGTAAGGAGGGATTAGGGGAAAAAGTATTTGAAGATTGGATTATGGAAGCGAAAAAGCCAGAAGATTTAATAGAGCGGGTAAAAAGAAAGTTTGAACTAGGTGGACATAAAGCAGCGGCTATCGCTATGGTCTTAGAAAAATCAAAAGTCTTTTTAGTTTCAGAGCTTGAAGAAACCTTTGTAAGAAATACATTTTTAGATCCATTCCATGATTTGCAAAGTGCCTATAATAAAGCTATTGAATACAAGGGTAAGGAATCAAAAGTAATCCTAATACCTCATGGTGGTTCGATTCTGCCTTATCGTTCTGAGAATTAATGATTCAAATGCGTTTTTATGCTGTTGTTTTACTGTTTAATATATTAGAAATAATAGCCATATGAAATACGAACTTGGATAAAAGATTTACGATTAGAGCAATGTTAAACGAAAAAGGGGGAACAATAATGGATATTTTTAACCTTCCAGATTTGGAATTCACGCAGTGGATATTGGTTATTGTTGTAGCATTTTTAGTAGGGATTTCTAAAACAGGATTAACTGGATTACTGACAATGGTTATCCCAGTACTGGCTGCGATTTTTGGTGGTAAAGCGTCTACAGGAATCATCTTGCCTATGCTTATAGTGGGTGATATTTTGGCATTAGTTTATTATAAGAGACATGCAGAAAAAGAAGATATATTGAAATTACTACCTTGGACTGGAGCAGGATTAATTTTAGGGCTAACGGTAGGAAGTTACATAGATGACGTTCAATTTAAAGCCCTTATCGCTATATCCGTTTTGCTTTGTCTAATTATACTCATCTATTTCGAAATAAAGGAAGATGGAGTAAAAGTACCTAAAGGCATATGGTTCCATGCTTTTACAGGTATTTTAGCTGGATTTACATCCATGATAGGAAATGCTGCTGGACCAATTTTTAGCGTATACTTATTGGCAAAAAGTGTAGATAAAAATAACTACCTAGGAATTACCGCCTGGTTCTTTTTTATTGTAAATGTGAGCAAATTGCCTTTACAAATATTTATCTGGAAGAATATAGATCTACAGATCATGTTTCTCACAGCAGTGCTCATACCTGCTATCGTTATAGGTGGAGTGATAGGTGCATATATAGTTAAAAAACTAGATGATAAAGTATTTCGATATTTAATTATAGGAATGACGGCTGTGGTTTCTGTAAAATTATTTTTTTGAGCATAGAGTAATAAAAATTCGCAATTTATAAGACAAGAGTGGTTTTGATTGGCAATTACTCTTGTTTTTATTAAATTAATTTTAGTAATAGTATGTAAGAATGATAGTGAGATACATGAAAGGGGGGATATTGTGAAAAATTTACATGAAAAACTGTTAGAGCATACTAGTATGGGTAAAGAATGTGTTATTTTGACTGCTTTAGATTCATCTGCTGGAATTGTTCTAGATAAAGTACTGCTTACAAAGAACGAATTACATAAAGTTTATTTTTCATATGATTTTGAATGCATCCCCCAATTAATAGAAAAAATACGGCAAAAGGGTGAGATGGCTTTAACTTTAGGAAGTTATTTGAGAAGCATTAGTAGGCCCCAAGGCCCCCTTACTCAATTAGCCAAGCGTTAACGAAGGCTAATTGAGTAAGCTACGGCTGAGGATTTACCTTGCTTGCCAGAGTGGACAGGAGATTTTAAAACGAGCCTTCAAATACCTTATAGTAATCCTCTATTTTCTTTGGCCCAGCTAAGAGTTCTCTTCCTATGTACAAGGTGCCATCAAGCCTTGATTTAACGAACCATTTTACGAGCATAATTTCACTTTTTAGGATTTCAATAGCAGTTATGCATCTAGGGGGAACACAACTTCCATCGTTTATGTAGGGAAGCTGACCAACTTCAGGTAGCATTGGTCTGTGAGTATGCCCTGTTATTAACATACATTTATTTTCCTCAACCCATTTGATCAAGGATATCTCAACTCTTTCTTTTTTAGTGTAGTTTTTTGCTGTACTTGTAGGGTCGTTAAAACCTAAATTATCAATAGGTCTCCATAAATAACGGACTAAAAAGCGAGATAATTTCCATAGAGAACTGCTCATAATATCTACTTGATGACCATGAGTTAAGAAGATTTCATGGTTTTTATCACGATGCTTTAAAATTAACCCTTCGTGTAATTCTATATTCTTAAAAAGTTCAATGGTTTTCTTATCCCTTTCTCTACAATAATAATACATATTTTTAGTTACATAATCTCTCTTGTTTTTTACCATATCGTGATTGCCATATATAAAATACAGTCTTCCGTCTTCATAGTATTTAGACATTAACCAGAATACATCGCTATGTATTTTGGTAATATCCTTTAAGCTTCTAAATTTCCATAGCTCGTCTCCATCGCCGTTTTCGATATATGTAAACTCGCGTTCATAATAGTAAAGTAAAGCGAAAAAAAATAAATTTCGATTTCTATGAAAATCATCAGCCCAACTACCGTCCCCTCTATGAATATCACTCATAATGACAAATCTTGAATCATCGTCAAAATCTACTTTTTTTGAGGTATGATAAACTTTTGATACCTCCTTTAATCCATACATCTCTATCCCATCCTATCCTGTTGATTTATATAAAATATATTCAATAAAATTTAGTTCAGAACAGGGGGCGAAAAGAAGGTAGCTACTAAACATATAGAAAAAAGTATTTAACCTTACAAACAAATAATTCATTCATGATATAAATGAGTTATAATAGTTTAATTAAGATCTATTGGAGGTAAATACAATGAAGAAAAAGTTATTAGGAATCCTACTCATTTTTATGACTTTATTTATTGCGGTTGGATGCAGCCTTGATATATTAGTAGAAGATGAGCAAAATAATGGAGAAGTTGCCCAAAATGAACAAGTAGTAGATGAAGTACAAGAGGAATTGTTTCAGGAGAATCAAGCTTACTATAGTGTGGACGAGGTAGCTTTGTATATTCATACCTATGATAAGCTACCACCTAATTATATTACGAAGTCAGAGGCTTCAAAACTTGGGTGGGAGAGCTCTAAAGGCAATCTATGGGAGGTAACAGACAAAGGTGTAATAGGTGGAGATCGCTTTGGTAATTATGAGGGCATATTACCTGATCAAAAGCAAAGAAAGTGGTTTGAATGTGACGTAAACTATAGTGGTGGTTTTAGAGGCGCTGAGCGAATAGTTTACTCAAATGATGGGTTAATATACTATACAGAGGATCACTATGAAAACTTTACTCAATTATATTAAAATGTGTAGGTGATATGATGAAAAGAATTTTATTAGATGGAGAAAAAATGAATACAAAGGAAGAAGCTCATGTGTACATATCTAAGGGCCTAAATTTTGCCCAATACTATGGTAAAAATTTAGATGCCCTATGGGATATATTAAGTACTTATGATGTGCCAATCCACATTGTTTTTAAGAATACCGAAATTCTTAAAAACAATCTTGAGCAATATGGCAATAGGTTATTAAAAGTATTTCTAGAAGCAAGTGAAGACAATGATAATTTATTTTTTGAAATGGAAGAATGATTAGAAGGAGTACAAATCATTGAATTATAAAATTGGAATGAGAACCTTTAAGACTTCCTTAGCTGTTTTTATTTGTATTATTGTATACCATATATTCCACTGGGAAAACTCTTTTTTTGCAGTTATTGCAGCCATACTGTCAATGGAAATCTCTATTATAAGCTCTTTTAAAGTTGGCAGAGATCGAGTAATGGGAACAATTTTAGGGGCCATTGTAGGTTTAGGCTTTGCCTTGATTCATCCTGGCGATGCTCTTTTAAGCGCTCTTGGAATGATGATCATTATCACAATCTGTAATGTGTTTCATTGGAATAAATCCATATCTATTGCTGGAGTTGTATTTATTTCTATTATGCTTAATATTGGAGGATTAGAAGCTGTAGAGTACAGTATAAATCGTATTGTTGATACCTCTATAGGGATTCTCATTGGATTAGTCATAAACTACTTGATTGCACCTTATAATTTTGAAAAGAGCATTAAAAAACAATTGACCTCTCTTAATAAAGAATTTAATAAAATTATTGAAGAGTATATTCGCCCATGTATAAAAGAGGATATGATCAAACTGAATTGCTATCAGGAGGACTGTTACAATTCAGTAGATCATTCTATAAGGGAATTAAGTGATGACCTAAATCATTTAAAAGATGAATTAAAAGAGTATTTAAAGGAAATTAAGGTTCAACATGTGAATCAACAAAAAGTACAGGGTACTGTTACGATGCTAGAAATAATGAAAGAAACCTATTCTCATCTCAAGGTAATAGCTCCCATTGTCTGTGAGAGAAAATTAAATGAATTAAATTATAAAAAGCTACAAGACTCTGGTTTTACAGTTCATAAATATGAATGCAATGAAAACCTAAGCTCCTTAGATACAATATACAATTACCACTTAGGAATCATTCTAGAAAATATGGAACTCATAAATAGTTAAAAGAGAAAGGAGGTTAATATGATCCTTTCTTTTTTTCTTTAAATTTAATAGAAAGATTTTTTATGATGTTTTATCATAAAAAATCTTATCATAACTGATAAATTACTCACCATAAAGACAATTGTTTAATTATCTTTATCCCACGCTATTAATGTATTATAATAACAATAAGAAAATTATTAAGTAAAAGTGAGAGCCTATCTAAAGGAGATTATATGAATATTCAAGAAATCATAAATGTTTTTGAAAATAGAGGGAGTAAACCCTTTAATATAAAAAATTATTTTTCTGTACTCGTTCCAATTATACAAATAAAAGATGAACTACATCTGCTCTTTCAAGTGCGGTCTAATCGCATTCGCAGGCAACCTGGTGAAATTTCCTTTCCAGGAGGGAAAATTGAAAATGGTGAAACACCTAGACAAGCGTGTATTCGAGAGACTTACGAAGAAATGGGGATTTGTGAAGAACAGATTGAGATTATAGGACAACTTGATTATTTATTGAATAATACAAATGATATGATTTACCCTTTTCTAGGGATATTACGTGAAATATCCCTAGAAAACATTCATTTTAGTAAAGAGGAAGTAGAAGAAATTTTTACTGTTCCATTGCAGTATTTTCTTGACAATAAGCCAGAAGTGTATGATATGTGTTATAAGGTAGCAGCAGATAATTCTTTTCCATTTCATAAAATTAAAAACGGGCCAGTGTATCAAAATCGGATTATGACCTATCCTGTTTATTTTTATGAATACAAAAAGTATATTATATGGGGATTGACAGCAAATATTACGAGAAATTTCGTAAAAGAATTGATTAGAAGCACCAAGAGTTTATAATTCTTGCACGAGGCTAATGTGCATTTATAAATAAGTTTTAAAAATTTGAAAATGTGGATAATTAAACAATTTGTTTGTTAGTGGCCTTTATATATGTTATACTATGATTATAAATTGGTGAGTATATAGATAAAATTCTTATTACAAACCTTATAGAAAACTAAATACAATACTGCGTACTGACTACATGAGGGTTCGTCCCAAGTGAGAAGGCGAAAGGTAAACGATATATTAAGAGGGCTTTATTATCCCTTGTTTTTTTCGTATTCTCAACCCTGTACGCTTATGTACAGGGTTTTTTATTTAAAATAATAGAAGAAGGAGATACTATGGAAACTCGTATTGCACTTATTGGTATTATTGTAGAAGAAAAAGACTCTGCTGAAAAATTAAATACAATCCTTCACGAGTACGGGCATTATATCGTTGGAAGGATGGGAATTCCTTATCACAAGCGTAAAATTTCCGTTATCAGTATAGTTGTTGATGCACCAAGTGATGTGATCAGTGCACTTTCAGGCAAATTAGGAATGATCCCTCATGTGAGCGTCAAGACTGTTTATTCAAAAGTATCATATTAACCTTAGGAGGAAAATATGTTCAAGTTAATTGATCAACTCGAAAAAAATCAAATACTACCTAAAGAGGAATTGTCTTATCTATTAAATAATTACAACTCAGAGGTAAGTGAGTACTTATTTAAAAAAGCTCGAGCTGTATCCCAAAAGTACTTCGGGAATACGGTCTATCGGCGTGGTTTAATTGAATTTACAAACTACTGTAGAAATGATTGCTATTATTGTGGAATTCGAGCAAGCAATAGAGAATCTGTTCGTTATAGGTTGAGTAAAGAAGAAATTTTAAGTTGTTGTGATACTGGATACGCTCTTGGCTTTCGCACTTTTGTCCTTCAAGGTGGAGAAGATTTAAGCTACTGCGATGAAGATATTTGCTCTATTGTTTCATCTATAAAAGAACAACATCCAGATTGCTTTTTACTATTTTTGCAATCGTGCTTGACAAA
>NZ_CALNCS010000261.1 GCF_937875145.1 Alkalibaculum bacchi
GATAACAGTGTTCGTCGAGATCGATATCCGTAAATCCAAGATCTCTCATTTCAGTTTCAAGATCACGGGCAAAATCCCACTGAGCCTGGCTGCTAGGTGTGGTTTCACACTTAGGATCCGAACCCGTTGGATAAGCAGTGTATCTTATTAACCTTTCGTATGCTCTCATTATAATCACCCCCAACTAAAAAAAGCACAATGCATGTAGTATATCTTTTCCAGATAGTCCATATCATAGGCCGATCGCAGGTATCCCTCAACACTATTCCATAATCGTTTGCTGTTGAATTCATGATCCACGAAACGTATCGGACATATCGTTTTATTGCGCCCATTTGCAACAGCTTTAGGATTGTGTCCGTATAATGGTGTAAAAGAGAGAATTGGAGAGATCAAAAAAATATAGAGCCAAATGCTCCACTTTCAAGTATAATTGAAATTGAAAATATAACTAAAACTTGGAGGTAAAGCAAAATGGCTCAATTAAATGTTACACTAAATCAGGAAGAAATGCTACAACTTTTATCAGAAAATCGAGAAGGTGCATTCGCAGAACTGCTGCAGAACAACTTGAACAGTATCCTGCTTGCGGAATCTGAAGCTCAACTGCATGCTAAACCGTATGAACGCACTGAGGAACGACAGGACAGCAGAAACGGCATGCGTGAGAAAGATCTGGTAACAAGGATAGGCAAGATAACCCTCAATGTACCAAGACATAGAAATGTCCCATTCAAATCAATGATATTTGACAACTATACTCGTAGCGAGGCCTCTCTGATCACTACTATGGCAGAGATGGTGGTAGCGGGCGTATCCACCAGAAAGGTGTCGCGAGTAATGGAAACATTGTGCGGACAGTCATACTCAAAGTCGACTGTATCTGAGGTCTGCAAGGATCTGGACAAGAATGTCGAAGAATTCCGGACACGTCAGATAGCAGAACCATACCCGTTCGTTATCGTAGATGGAACATATCTCAAAGTGCGAGAAAACCACCATGTGATCTCAAAGCCACTAATGATTGCCATCGGCATAAGCGCTGACGGACGCAAGACAGTGCTTGGGTTTGACTACTATGAAAACGAAAGCAAAGAGACATGGACAGACTTCCTGCAGAGTTTAAAGAACAGAGGTCTTGATAATATAAAAGTGATCACGTCCGATGCACACGAAGGGATAATATTTGGTGTCCACAAAGTTTATCCAAATGTGCCGTGGCAGAGATGCCATTATCATTTCACTAAAAACATAGTCGAGAAAGCGCCTAAGAAATATCAGATAGGTCTGAGATCAGAGCTGCGTGAAATGTTTACTAAGGACACTCTTGATGAGGCAACGCAAAGGCGAGATGAGATAATCAAGGATTACAGCGATGTAGCGCCTGATGCAATCAAGTGTCTGGACGAAGGATTTGAAGACTCTATGACGGTAATGGGGCTGCCTGAAGGGGTACGAAAAGTGATACGAACATCAAACCACATAGAGAGGCTGAATGGCGAAGTCAAACGCAGATCAAAAGTAATCGGCATATTCCCAAACTCAGCTTCAGTGATCAGACTTATGGGAAGTGTACTGATGGAAGAAAATGAAAAATGGGGTTATACGAGAAGGCTATTTTATTCAAAAGCATACAATGCCATCAAAGAAACTGACTATCAAGAGTTGATTAAAATAGCAGAGAAACAACAGAAAATGCTTAAAGCAGCATAAAGGTAGTTTGATATATGCTTGAAAGTGAATTTACACACAAATATGGACTTGACCATTTCAACGATTGTCCTCGCACTTATCAGCTGCTGTAGCGGGGAAAAGGTGCGTTTAAGGTCTAATCAGATAACATATATTTCCAATTATGGATAACATACCTAGCAGGGCGCACCTTGACATCTTGA
>NZ_CALNCS010000262.1 GCF_937875145.1 Alkalibaculum bacchi
ATGGAATGGCACCTACATGATCGTAATGAGAATGACTTATGAATATATAGTCCAAAGCCTTGTCATCGCCTAAAACTCTTTTTATATTTTCAAGAAGCTCTTTAGCGCAATAAGCCATGCCACAATCTATTAAAGCTACTTTTTCCTCTCCAATTATTAGAGCTGAATTACAACTTCCCATTCTACAAGATACGTCTATTACTTTATCCCTTAAATTTGTCATATGAACTCCTTATCTGAACAATATCATTTTATTAAAATTTATATTTTAAAGTTTAATTATAAACCACAAGACAAAAAATAAAACTATAGATTTTTAATACGCTTATTTTTCACCTTACATTTTGCATTATTTTGACAAGTTTAATAAACTTTGTAAACCCATCATATTATACCATATATTTCGATATTGTTGTATGACTTAATTATAATTAAACTATACTTTATTAATTATAGTTAATGTTATAATTAGTGGCTTATTCCCTATTCGTTCTTTAAGAACAGATACTCCTACTCAAATAATCGATAGACCAAAAGAATTATTAGATCTTATGATGCTAGGCGCCAGATTTAGCGAAAGCAAAATTTGAAAAGATGAGCAATGATATTTTCTTGTCTTATATGAATTTACTGATTTAAGGTGGTAAGAAAAACTACTTTACCGCCTTGCACATCACTCTTCATAACAAATAATCGGCATTCCTGATTCAATTTCTTCATATAGCTCCCTTGCCAAATACGTAGGTGCATTTATGCATCCGTGACTGCCATTTTGTTTGTATATATTGCCTCCAAAAGAATGCCTCCATCTGGCGTCGTGTATTCCTATATTTCCATAAAAGGGCATCCAGTATTTTACTTTGGATTCGTAACCCTGCCCTCTTAAAGTGGCATTTGTTATCTTATAATTGAGCATATATGTACCAAGATCCGTATCAAAGCCTCTACTCAAATTACCTGTTACAATTGGACCTTCTGTTACCAGTTCTCCATCTTTATAAAACCATAAGTGTTGTTTTGTAATATTGATTTCTACATAGGTATTTCCTATATCATTTTCTTCTCTAGATAATGCCCTTTGAGCATATATAGGCTCTCTTTGTATGATTCTTCCAGATTGAATCTCCTCTAATAGGATCTCTTTCTCTCCCAACAAGTCAATCTTCCAACCATATAAACCTCCAGATACTTCTACCGTTTTTCCTGTAGAGGTTTTAAAGTTTCTCTTTATACCTACGGTATTATATTTTTTAGCTAATCCTTTTATATCATTGTATATCTCTTGTCCATCGATTATAATATCTAAATTTCTATTTACACGTAGCCATTGGCGAATCCGTTTATCATCTATTATTTCATTTTTACTGCCAAATCGGTAGATTATTTTTGATTTAACAAATTTATTAAGAGTATCTCCAGTTTCTTTTGTCTTTTCAGAATGTAAAGTATATTTTGGGTTTTCGTAACAATTATTCGCATCTATATCTAATGTTCTTTCTCCTTTTAATATACTTCTTGTTATAACTTGATTTAATAATTCTCTGTTAATTTTGTTCCCATACACTTCTTTAATGGCTTGATAAGAGCCATTTGAGTATTCGAAACTTACACTTTTAGGTTCTACGACCTCTTTATTTAAGAAAATTAATGCATCTATTCTACTATTTAAAGCTTCTTCATCATATAAAAATAAATCTCCTACAAAATATCTACAATCCTTAATATAAGAACTAATCCAAAAATAAGGTTTTTGCACATATTGAATTTGATAGATGCTACTTTTCTTATTTAAAAATAAACCTACATCATTACCTGTAATTTTTTCCGTATAGCCATCCCTACCTACTAATTCCAATTGATATTGATCAATATACTCTTCAATAATAAGAATTACTTCATCGTATGTCTTGAATGATACATCTACACCATTGATTACCGTATTATAATAAAAATGATTTGTAAAGTATATTGAAATCAGAAAGTATAGTACTGCCATTACAGCCAAAATAATTCCTAATTTCAAAAACACTTTTTTTTTAAAAAACCTCTTGTAATCCATTCTCACAGCACCGTCTAACCCTTCCATTATGATGCGTTAAACTATCACTTATTTATAATATGTCTGTGATTTCATCTTAAGACTCTATAAGAGGATTATTTAAAGAACGAAATCTATTCTATCTCATATAATATATAGAACCTATGATAATAATCAAAATAAAAGGAGGTTTATCCGTGAGTCACTGTTGCCATGAGTGCAATGAAAATAAAAAAGAACAACCCTATGAAATATGTGAAAATATAGTTGAAGAGTTAGATTCAATTGGCTGCATTTTAAAAAAGACCAATTCTATTCTAAGAGATAATTTAAGCAGCCAAGCGAATAATCATCCACTGGTGACTGCCTATACAACAGCTGCTAATATTGGATCAGGTCAAAGTATTATTGAATTGAATATTCCAGCTAATTCTTGTATAAAAACGATTTTTGTAACGGCTCAAGGTACAAATATAAGAGATATTCAATTAACGCTTCAATCTGAAACATCCTTTTTTATCAACAGATATTATGCAGAACAAAACGATGAAGGAGTTGCTCCTCATGCAAATTTTGTCGTATCATTTGATTATCCTGTATGCATCGGTAATAGTGAAGCGACATTAAGAGCTGATATTAGCGAAACAGGATTAAGCGCTGGCTTTTTATCTGTCCTTTATATTCCTAATTGTTGCAGTAATACACCACAATAAAGAATGAATTTAATAAAATAATAGTTTTTTTAAAAGCAGGCAGCGAGTACACTCTCTATCTGCTTTTTATTTAAGAAATCAATCTATTATGTGCCCATATGCCACTAGAGGACCATCTTTAATTACTGTCAAACTAGCAACTTGATATAAGATTACACCATCCATATCGGCATAATACTCATAGAGTATCTCACCAAAATAATTTTTTATAGTTCCTATTAAATCACCCTTTTTAAATATATTACCAACTTCAAATCTCGGATACCAACAACCACTTATAGGAACTTCTGGATAGCGTACATCTGTTACTTCTCTTTGTTCAAAGGAATGATTTTCTATACCAAAATTACTAAAACCTAGTGTATCCATAATTCGGTAGACATCTTCTTTATCCTCTAACACTTCCTTTTCTGTCCAAATGCCACACTGTCCACGCTCTAACAAGATACTGGGTATGCCACAACTTGCTGCATAATTGTAGGATCCACCACTAGCCGTCCCTGATTTTACTCGATAAGGTACATGAACACATTTTGCCATTTCTAAGGATTTTTGTACTACTTCATCCGTAGCCATTCCAGGATAATAAACATATGGAGTTAACGTCTCATATCCATCACCACAATGTAAATCAATATAAAAGTCCGCCTTTTTATGTAATTCTTTTACCACAGTAGCAGCTAATTTTTCTGTTAGGGTCCCCTCCACACTACCTGGAAATTCTCTATTTAAATTTTTTTGATCTTCATATACTAAGCTCATCGTTCGATTAGTAAAGCCCGTTACATTGAGTAGTGGCGCAATAATGACTTTCCCCTTTATTACCTCAGGAGTAATCTCCTGAGACAGTTCAATAGCTGCCTGTATGCCTACGTATTCTGCACTATGAACACCACCTGTTATTAAAAGAGTTCGACCTTTTTCATAGCCTACAATGACCGTAACAGGAAACATAACATCAGTACCTTCTATATTGATAAACCCTGTTGCCTTTTGTCCTGGATTTAATTCATCTATATTCATTTTATCAAACCTTTCTTTTTCATTCATTTGTTCTAGCCCATTCCTAAGCTGATAAAAAAATAAATTAAAATCAACACAATATAGTCGCCTATTCCTACAGTAGCTAGAGCATGTGTATTTATAGGCCTGCCAATAATAAAAGCATCCACCATATTCGACATCATCAATGGTATCGCCCATTTTAAAATTGATTTTGTTTTACTCATACAAATGACATGCCACAAAGTGTTGATAATCAATTTTAGTTAATTGTGGCTTTTCTACAGTGCATATTTTTTTGCAGTGTGGACATCGATTTTGGAAGTTGCAACCATGTGGTAAATCTAGGGCTCTAGTAAATTCGCTCTCAATTGGGTCTATAGCTATGCTTCGATTGATGCTCACATCAAAGATTGAACCGATTAAGGATTTTGTATAAGGATGTCTTGCTTCTTTATGAACCTTATCTCCAGGTATACGCTCTACAATATTTCCTAAGTACATAATGGCTAATTCATGAGCCATCGATTGAACCAATGCTACATCATGGCAAATAAAAGCAATAGTAATTCCCTTTTCTCTTTGCAATTTTACCAGTAGTTTTATAATACGATCTTGTACGGATACATCTAGGGAGCAAGTGGCTTCGTCACATAAGATTACTTCTGGCTCTAATGTAAGAGCTCGAGCAATCCCCACCCTTTGTCTCTGCCCACCACTCATGTTTCGAGGATATTTATTCATAAACTCTTCTGGTAAATCGACCATTTCCAAATACCTTTTGACTTCTTTTTCCTTTTCCTTTTTTTTAATCAATTTAAAGTTGAGCAGTGGCTCACTTACAATTTCTGCAACCTTCATTCTAGGATTAAAAGAAGCCATGGGGTCTTGAAAGACCATCTGTATTCGTCTGTGATTTTCTCTTAAATTCTTACCTTTATCATTTGTAATGTCTTTGCCACGATAAATAATTTGTCCTTCAGTCGGTTTATCCAATTGCACTAGCATTCTCATAAGAGTGCTTTTACCACAACCACTTTCTCCTACAATACCTAAAGTTTTCCCCTCATACATTTTGAGATCTACATGATCTACAGCAGCCACCATCCGATTGTTTGCCATTTTAAATTTGCGGGTTAAATGTCTAGCTTCTAAGACAATTCCTTTAGACATACCGTTTTCCCTCCATTTTTGGAACTGATTCTAACAATGTTTTAGTATATGTATGGCTAGGATTGTAGAGGACGTCTTCTTGATTGCCCATCTCTACTATCCTACCAGATTGCATAACGAGAATCTGGTCAGACATATAAGACGCTACACCTAGATTATGAGTGACAATAATTATCCCCGTATTATGGACCTCTTTTAATTCCATCATTTGGCGAACAATCTGGGCTTGAGTCGTTACATCTAAAGCGCTAGTTGGTTCATCAGCTAGTAAAAGCTTAGGTTGAAACACCATAGCCATGGCAATACCTACCCGTTGTCGCATGCCTCCACTCAATTGGAAAGGGTAGCTATTCATAATATTTTCCCCATTAGAAAGACACATCTTTTCTAACATAATAACGCCTTTTTGCCATGCATCCTTTTTGGATATATCTTCATGAGTCCTGATATACTCAACAAACTGGCCACCTATTTTTCGTATAGGATTGATCATTACACCAGAATCCTGAAAAATCATGGACATTCTTTTGCCTCTTAACTGTCTCCATTCCTCATCTGATTTGCCTAGGAGGGATTCTCCTTCAAAGCATATATCTCCTTCCACAACCTGTCCTCCTTTAGGCAAAGCGCCTAAAAGAGATCGGATTACTGTAGTCTTACCACTTCCACTTTCTCCAACGATGCTTACTATTTCCCCAGGTTTCATAGAAAGGGAAAAGTCTTTTACAGAAGGAGGGTGGTATCCATATTTCACCGTTAAATGTTGAATTTCAAGCATGTACTCACCCTTATTTAGCTGGTTTAATGTCTTTTGTCACCCAGTAGAAATCTGACGTTGGACAATAGGCCCCTTCTATAGCCGAAGTAGAGCATATATTATAATTGTAATACCCATATACTAAGGCTACAGAATCATCAAGAATCATTTGCTGTAATTGTACAATGTATTCTTTCCGCTTACCTAAGTCAAATTCTGTTATTAATTTTTCATAAATTTCATCGTATTCTGCATTATTATAAGAAATATAATTTGTATCACTTTTAGAATACCAGTGATTTAAAAATTTTGCAGGATCGCCAGTAGGTGTAGTCACTTCGTTACTTGCAGCTAAATCAAAATCCCCATTCATCAATACATCTGCCTGAGTTTCTGTAATGGAAACATTCGCTTTGATTCCTATATTGGTTAATTGCGTGACTTGTGCTTCTGCAATAGTATTCATCTGGCGACTTGCCGTTACTTTATAATCTAAAACAATATTCTCTCCATCTATTTCTCTTATTCCATCACCATTTGTATCCACAATACCTGCATCATCTAAAAGTTTTGCAGCTTTTTCTGCATCAAAGGAATTTTTAAATGTGAGATTATCATAGCCAAAGTCAAGTATAGACGGAACGACAGCATATCCATAAGAATACGATCCATTGGTAGTAATATCTGCTATAGTTTTCTCGTCAATAGCCATAACTACTGCGTTGCGAAGATTATCATTTTCAAGTAATCCTTCTAAATTTACATGAGCATAACCCACACGAGAACCGGATACTTCGCTAATATTATAGTCTCCTAGATTTCCTAAGGTCTGTCTATCTGCAGCTGAAATACTCATAGCCATATCTGTACTACCGTCTTGAAGAGACATGCTTCTAGTAGAAGGTTCTTCTACTTTCATAATGGAAACAGTTTCAAAAGGCACTACACCATCCCAATAGTATTCATTTTTTACCAATTTAATATCTACGTCTGTTGTCATAGATTCAATAACATATGGACCTGTTCCAATTGGACCTTCTATAGCTAAGTTTCTATTTTGGTCTACATTAGTAATCATCATCCATGGATATGCCATACAGCCTGGAAGGTCAGGAGTTGGCTCTGTAGTAACAATAGTTACTGTATTAGCTTCATCATCAGCACTTAAGGAAGAATAGGTAAAGAAGCTCTGTAGATTGCCAGTTCCACCGTTTTTAGGATCAGAATCTTTATATACCTTTTTGATAGAGTCTACAACTTTTGATGGTGTCATATCTTCTCCATTAGAGAATTTAATGCCTTCTCTTAATATAAATGTCCAAGTAAGATCATCATCTGCTACACTCCAGCTTTCTGCAAGCCATGGTTCAAATGAATAATCATCAGCAAATTTAACTAAGCATTCCCCTACACCCCATCTCATAACAAACCAACTTTCATAGTCTACTGATGGATCTAGTGAGTGGGAAAAAAGCTCTGTAGCTACATTTAATTGGGTTTTTTCTGATGAGACAGCCTTTGGGCTAGTTTGCTTGCCATCATCCTTATTTCCACATCCACTTAATAACCCAATTAGAAGGGTGGATACGGCTAGTACCTTTACAATCTTTTTTAAATTCATTTTCTTTTTCCCTCTTTCTTAATGATTTACTTTCCTTGTCTATATTTGGATCCAAAATATCCCTTAGACTATCTCCAAATAAATTAAATATGACGACGACTATAAAAATAGCCAATCCTGGAAAAACAAGAAGCCAAGGTGCTCTTTGTAAAAATTCTCGCCCTTCACTAAGCATATACCCCCATTCTGGAGTAGGCGGTTGAGCGCCAAAACCTAAAAAGGAAAGAGATGCAAGTTGCAATATAATACTCCCTATATCCGTTGCTGCTGTTACAATTAATATTGGCAAAATATTTGGGAATAAATATTTCATTAGTATGTGGGATGTCTTAGAACCTGTCAAACGTGCTGCTGCTATGTAATCCGATTGCATAATCTTAAGAACTAAACTTCGAGCAAGCCTTGCGTATTTTGTCCAGCTGACTACTGTAATCGCAATAATGGCATTGCCAAGACTTGGTCCTAAAATACCTGCAATAGCAATTACTAGTATTAAATCTGGAAAGGATATCATAATATCCGATATACGCATGATTATTCCTTCGATTACACCACCAAAATACCCTGCTATAATACCTAATCCTGTCCCAATAATAAAAATAATACTTACAAGAATGAATGCACTACTTATAGAAGTACTGGTTCCATACAAGATACGAGAATACAAATCTCTTCCTAATACATCCGTTCCAAATAAATGGTCCTTTCCAGGAGCTTGTAGGGCATCTTGTAGGACTGCTTCATATGGATTGTGGGTAGCTATTACTGGTGCAAATAGTGCCACTAAGAGAATAAATAAAGCAAGTATACTTAAAATCCCAAATTGGCGATTCTGCCTGACAAACTTTATAATCTTCATCCTCTGACCTCCTTTTTCCCTATACGAGGATCAAAATACTTGTAAGAAATATCAACAATAAGATTGATACTCATATACATTAAAGATATCCATAAGACAAATCCTTGTATTAAAGGATAATCCCTTGTAGCTACAGCGCTAACTGCCAAGTTTCCTAAACCTGGATAAGAGAAAATAATCTCTACTACTGCAGTTCCTGCTAAAAGAGATCCAAGGGAAAGCCCAAGAAGTGTAATCAACGGCAACATAGAATTGGGCAAAATATGTTTTATTAGAATTATATTTTCTTCGATGCCTCGCGCTCTAGCGCCAATAACATAATCTTTATTAATTTCTTCTAACACAGCCGCTCTCACCTGTCTAGTATACTTAGCAGACATGGCAATGGCTAGTGTTGCAGCAGGTAAAACCAATTTTTGAAAACCAAATTCACTAGATATTACTGGCATACGATTAAGCCTTAAAGCAAAAATATATAAAAGCAACAGCCCAACCCAAAAACTCGGCATAGAAATACCTAGAAAAGTCAGCCCCCGAATAATATAATCAGCTAATCTATTTTTATAAATTGCTGCTATAATTCCTAAAGGTATAGATATTATTAAGGTTAACAATAAAGAAAAAAAAGCTAACTGAATTGTTGGTAATAGCCTATCCTTAAGTAAGATGGCTACCTCTTTGTGCTTAAAAAAGGAAGTTCCTAGATTCCCTTGCAGGCAATTAATAAGCCATGTAAAATAACGCATTAAAAATGGCTTGTCTAAGCCCATGGATTGACGAGCCGATTCTAACATTTGTTGAGTAGGAACAACTCCATTAGCTTCATACATAGCATAAGCGGGGTCGCCAGGAGCAAGATAGGTTAAACTAAAGGTAAGAAAACTCACGCCAAATAGGACTATAATAATCTGCAGTAACCTTTGTATAATTTCTTTTTTACTCAAAATTTTTTCCCCTTTCGTAGATATATAACGCAACAGACAATTTGACAAGTTATTTATCTGTTATATTATCGTAGTCTTTTTTCACCTTGAAATCGGCTATAGTGATTCCAAGATCGCGCAAAAAAAGCTGCCTTTCGGCAGCTCAATAGCAATAAAAAAACATGCTTCTTATCTCCCGTAAGAATCATAACTAAGTATTATTACAAGCAGTTCTCCTGACTTAAGATCATCACACTTTATCGCCTTCTCAAATCATTTTCTTCATGACTTAATGGCCTATTGACAAGTGCTCCCTAACACAGTGACGGGATCGTGCCGGAATCTAACCGGCTTCTCTATTAATCCTTACGGAACTTGAATAATTATATTTTGTATTTAACTATAAATGTTTATTATATTTAAAATTTATCACATAGTTACTTATATGTCAATTCATACTCACTGTTTTTCTACAATATATTAGTAACTCAACTTTCCCACCAATAAAAGTGGGCTCCATGCTTGATAATTCA
>NZ_CALNCS010000263.1 GCF_937875145.1 Alkalibaculum bacchi
TAAGCAACTTTTACGTCTTTACCCTATAGATACGAATCATCTCTATTTAGATGGGGAAAGAATTCATAAATACAGTATTTCGAGTGTTCGAGAAAAGATTGGATATGTTCCACAAAATTACATGATTTTTTCAAAGACCATAAAAGAAAATATTAAACTGTCAAAACCAAAGGCTACAGATGAAGAGGTTATGGAAGCTGTAAGGTTTGCAGATCTTGAAAAAGATCTTAGCACATTTCCAGAAGGTCTAGATACTCTTTGTGGCGAAAAGGGGATTTCTCTTTCTGGTGGTCAAAAACAGAGAATTGGTATTGCTAGAGCTTTTCTAAAAGAGCCAGATATATTGATACTTGATGACTCTATGAGTGCAGTAGATGGAAAGACCGAAAAGAACATCATTGAAAATATAAAGAAGAAAAGTCGTGGCAAGACTACGATTATTTCATGTCATAGAATAAGTCAAGTTAAGGATTGCGATGAAATTATCGTACTTAACAAAGGTAGAATCACGGAGAGAGGAACACATGAAGAGCTCCTTAAAAAAGGACAATGGTACGCAAAACAGTACAAGAATCAGATGGCAAGGAGTCGCTTTGATGAAAAAGATGAAAAATAAGAAACAAAATGAATTTGTAAAGCAGAAATTGTGGCGTTATGCAAAAGGAGAATCGAAGTCTTTATCTATTGGATTATTTCTTTCTGTTGTGCGTACAGCTTTAGAAATAATAGGTCCAATGATTATTGGTTATATACTGAATAACTACATAAAGCTAGATATGGATACTAGAGATTTTATGGCAATTGCCAAACTTCTCTTGTTGTATTTAGTCATATATGTTCTTTGTGGATTGTTTAGCAATTTAGCTCTCATATCTTTTGAGCAAGCTGCAAATAAAATTTCCTTTAGCGTCCAAAAGGATGTATATAAACATGTAACAAAGCTTCCCATATCCTACTTTGATAATTTGCCTGCTGGAAATATCGTATCTCGAATCACAAATGATACCAATCGATTAAAGATCATGTTTCAGTTGATCCTAGCAGATATGACCACTTCAGGTATTATGATCATCTGTATTTACGGGATGATTCTTGTAGTCAGTTTTCCCGTTGCCATACTGTTTTTGACACTTGTCCCTATAATATACATTGTATTTAAGGATTTAAGGCATAAGACCTGGAAGTATACTACTCTTAACCGCAGTTACGTAGGAGATATAAACGCAAGTATAAATGAAAATATTCAAAACATGGAGATTATTCAAGTATACAATAAGGAAAACCATATCAAAGAGGAATTTGACCACATCAATAAAAATATATTCAAAACCGGTTTAGAGGTAACAAAGGTGAGAAGCTACGGAGGTTTTAGAGCCATTGATGCTCTTAGTTATGTTGGAACCATTCTCGTTCTCTTATATTTTGGTATGGGGAAGATTACAGGAGCTTACGTGGTTACAATTGGAAGTATGTACATCTCAATCGACTACGTCACAAAGATTTTTAATAATGTAAAGACGGTGGTTTCAAGATTTGGCGAGCTAGAGCAATCTTACGCATCAGCATCTCATGTATTTGACTTATTAAAGCTAGAACCAATGGAGGAATTGCCAGAGAAACTTACAGAAGTTAAAGGAGATGTAAGATTTGAAGGTGTTTACTTCGGTTATGGAGAGAGCGATGTCCTAAAAGGGATAGATTTTGAAGTGAAAAGTGGAGAAAGCATCGCCTTTGTTGGTTCTACGGGCAGTGGTAAGAGCACCATTGTAAACTTGCTTTTAAATTTCTATTGCCCAAGGCTTGGAAATATATACATTGATGGAAAAAACATAAAAGACATTAACAGAAATTCTCTACGAGAGCAAATGGCTGTAGTTCTACAAGATCCCTTTATTTTTGAAACGGATATTAAGGGCAATGTAGGACTTGACGAGGGGTTTAGTGATGCAGAGATTGAAAAGGCCCTTATGGATGTAGGGGCAGAGTCCATTGTGAAAAGGGGAATTCACGAGAAAATATTTGAAAAAGGAAATGACTTTAGTCAAGGGGAAAAACAGCTTATCTCTTTTGCAAGGGCGTACATTCGAAAACCTAGAATTCTAATCCTTGACGAAGCAACCTCTAATATTGATACGGAAACGGAAAAAATAATTCAAAAAGGAATCCAAAAGTTAAGAGAGAATTGTACCACTTTTATAATCGCCCATAGACTTTCTACGATTAAAGATGTAGACAAGATTATCGTACTAAACAAGGGCAAGATTATAGAAAGAGGAAATCACAAGTCTTTAATGGAACAAGACGGTTTCTATAAGAATATGTACGATGAGCAAATGAGAAATCAATAATAAAATAGCCCCTTTCTGGCTAAATCGCTTTTGGATTTTTGCTAGAAAGGGGCTGAATTTGATGTAATAGGAAAGTCCTACTTCTGACATTAGCTCCTGCTCAGTCATCCTGAGTGTAAGCGAAGGATTTTGACCCAAAAGGAATACCCTAATGCTAGTGACTAAAGACTAGCGACTAACGCGCCATAGGCGCTATTCTTGTCTTGCAAAATTTATTTATATCTGTTCATTTTATCATTCTTACGGGTAGTACTTTGAGATGTTTTTGATCCCTTACTTTTATTACCATAACCTGTTTTTTGGTTTCTAGTGGAACTGCTCCTCCCTATTGGCTTACTGCTTTTTTCCTCAGGCATTTCGACTAAGGGGTAGAGATTATTTTCAATGACGGGAATGGATTTTGATATCAGTTTTTCAATATATTTGAGTGAAGATTTTTCTTCCACATCGCAAAAGGAGATAGCAATTCCTCCATGACCTGCTCGTCCAGTACGGCCAATACGATGTACATAGGTTTCTGGAACATCAGGTAAATCATAATTGATTACATGGGACAATTCGTCTACATCGATTCCTCTAGCTGCAATATCTGTAGCGACTAATACCCTTGTTTTTCCTTCTTTGAAACTATTTAGAGCCCGTTGTCTTGCGTTTTGCGATTTGTTTCCATGGATGGCTTCTGCTTGCAACTTGGATTTTTCAAGAGTTCTTACTATTTTATCAGCCCCATGTTTTGTTCTAGAAAATACCAAAGCCGAAGTAATTTCCTTGTTTTTTAGCAAATCAATCAATAGTTTTGTCTTATTGCTTTTATTTACATAATAAACGGATTGTTCGATAATATCTACAGTAGAGGATACTGGTGTGATTTCGATTTTAGTGGGGTTTTTTAGTATAGAGTTTGCAAGTTTTGCAATTTCACTTGGCATGGTAGCCGAAAAAAACATAGATTGCTTTATCTGTGGTAGAAATTTAATAATTTTCCTTACGTCTTGAAGCATTCCCATATCGAGCATCATGTCTGCTTCATCCAGAACAAAATATTGAACTTGTTTTAAAGAGATAAATCCTTGATGGATGAGGTCGAGCAATCTTCCAGGCGTAGCCACGAGAATATCTACTCCCCGATTTAAGGATTGAGTTTGAGGGTGCTGTGAGACTCCACCAAAAATAACAAGAGTTTTTAGACCTAAGTATTTTCCATACGTTTCAAAATTTTCTCCAATTTGAATAACGAGTTCTCTTGTAGGGGCTAGTATTAATGCTTTTATTTGCTTTTTACTTCTAGTACTTCGTTGCTCAGTAGAAAGGCCTTGTAAAATAGGAATGGCAAAGGCAGCTGTTTTGCCAGTACCAGTTTGTGCACAACCTAATAGATCTTTTCCTTCTAACAAAGTTGGAATTGCCTGTTCTTGAATTGGTGTAGCCTCTGAATATCCTACTTGAAGTAAGGATTTTTGAATTGGTTCTATTATATTTAGATTTTTAAATAACAATATTCTTCTCCTTTGTTGTGTTACATTGTGTTTATATTTTTGCCGTGATCAACGCGTAATTAATTATTATATATGAATTTATTAATTATCACAAGTGGTATATTTTAGGAAGAACCTTTATTTATGTGGTTTTATAAAAATCATAAGTTGCAAATATCAGGTCTTTAAGTGTAGAATAACACTATAACTTAAGGAGGTTTTATATATGAAATATTTATGGACGACGATTCACGTAAAAGATATGAAAAAATCCCTTGAATTTTATCAAGAGGTAGTTGGACTACCCTTAAACAAGAGTTTCTCTGGGGGACCGGATATGGAGTTTTCCTTTTTAGGAGATGGCGAAACTCAAATAGAACTTATCTGTGATAAAAATGTAAAAGAAGTTCAAATTGGAAAAGATATATCCTTAGGCTTTGAAGTAGACTCAGTAGACAAAATGATGGATTTCGTAAAGCAAAGGGGCATTAACATTGTAGCAGGTCCAGTATCGCCAAATCCTCATATAAAGTTCTTCTTTGTAGAAGACCCTAATGGGGTAAAAATTCAATTTGTTGAAAATATGTAACATGATCAGAAGGGCTTTATTAATACTTTTATTAATGGAGCCCTTTCATTTTATAACAAAAAATAGATACATAAGTATAGAACTTGAGGAGGATTTTTATGGCAAAGTATATGATGGCACTAGATGCAGGAACGACAAGTAATAGGTGTATTCTCTTTAATGAGAAAGGGCAGATTTGTAGCATTGCGCAAAAAGAATTCACACAGTTCTTTCCAAAGCCAGGTTGGGTTGAGCACGATGCCGATGAAATTTGGTCTTCACAATTAGGCGTTGCTGTAGAAGCTATGAATAAAATTGGAGCAACAGCAGCAGATATTGCAGCAATAGGTATTACAAACCAAAGAGAAACATCCATTGTATGGGACAAAAATACTGGAGAACCTGTATATCATGCCATTGTTTGGCAATGTAGAAGGACTGCAGAGGACTGCGATTCTCTAAAAGAAAAAGGATTATCAGATTCTTTTAGAGCTAAAACGGGTCTTGTTATTGATGCTTATTTTTCAGCAACGAAGGTAAAATGGATTTTAGATCATGTAGAAGGTGCTAGAGAAAGAGCTAAAAGAGGGGAGTTATTATTCGGTACTGTTGAAACATGGCTTATTTGGAAATTGACAAAGGGAAAAGTGCATGTAACGGACTACTCTAACGCTTCTCGTACACTGATGTTTAATATTAACGAGTTGAAGTGGGATAAGGAGATTTTACAGGAGCTAGATATACCAGAATGTATGCTTCCAGAGGTAAAACCATCAAGCTATGTTTATGGTGAAACGGATCCATCATTTTTAGGTGGCCCTATAGTCATATCTGGAGCAGCAGGAGATCAACAGGCAGCTTTATTTGGACAGACGTGTTTTTCTGCTGGAGAAGCAAAAAACACATATGGAACAGGTTGCTTTCTACTTATGAATACAGGTGAAAAACCAGTATTTTCGAAAAATGGTCTCGTTACAACCATCGCATGGGGAATAGATGGAAAAGTAAATTACGCATTAGAGGGCTCTATTTTTGTTGCAGGTGCGGCTATTCAGTGGTTGCGTGATGAACTGCGCATTATTGATTCTTCCTCAGATTCAGAATATATGGCGACGAAAGTAAACGATACAAATGGTTGCTATGTAGTGCCAGCATTTACTGGTCTTGGTGCTCCTCATTGGGATCCATATGCAAGAGGTACGATTGTAGGCCTTACTCGTGGAGTAAATAAGTACCACATTATACGGGCTGCTCTTGATTCATTAGCATATCAGGTGCATGACGTATTAAAAGCTATGGAAGCAGATTCTAGGATTTCTCTAAAAACACTAAAAGTTGATGGGGGAGCAAGTGCAAATAATTACTTAATGCAAACACAAGCAGATATTATTAATGCACCTGTAAACCGCCCACAATGTGTGGAAACAACTGCTATGGGCGCTGCTTATTTAGCTGGTATAGCTGTTGGGTATTGGGCAAACAAAGAAGAGGTCGTTAAGAATTGGTCTATTGATAAAACCTTTGAACCGTTAATTCGCGAAGAAGAGAGAGCAAGCAGATTAAAAGGATGGAATAAAGCAGTTAAATGTTCATATGGGTGGGCAAGAGAGGATTAAATGCAGTTTAGCTTTACATGACAAAAGAGCGATAATTAAATAGTACATCTGATAAGTAGAGAGATCGATTATTATAATATCGTTCACGAGTATATCAAGGATAGGGTATAAAAAATTATAAATAGATAGATTTATAAAAAGAACTTGTAAAGCGCACCTAAATTAAGTATACTTATATTGATAATAATGAAAGGAGTTACAAATTAAATGAAAACAAAACATAACAAAAATCATATTAAATTTGCCATTTTAGCGATATCTTCTGTACTTATGACTTCTATGATTGCATCCGCTATTTTAGCAGATATCTCTATGAGCTATCCTTCTGCAGATCCGTCGTTGATTCAAATGATTATGACATTGCCATCTTTAATGGGGATGATATTTGCTATTTCAGCAGGTCCGCTTTCTGGAAAGATTGCTAAGAAAATCATTGTATTAGTAGGACTTTTCTCTGCATTTACAGGTGGTATGCTTTCCTATTTATTTGGTAGTCTAAGTATTTATGTGTTACTTTTATCGAGCGCGCTTATTGGCGTAGGTCAAGGTATTAATTCTACCATGTCCATGGCACTTATTGCAGATTATTTTGTAGGGGATGAAAGCAGTTCTTTAATGGGTTTACAATCGGCATTTGTGAATGGTGGTAGTATGGTTATCATCTTTATATCTAGTCTTTTAGCTCGCTTAGGTTGGAGATCATCTTATCTAATCTTCCTGATTTTTATCCCTATTATTGTAATCGTTATGAAATACTTGCCGAATGATCCTCCCATTCAGCAGCAGGAAAGCAGTGGGGAAAA
The DNA here is from genome assembly GCF_937875145.1 of Alkalibaculum bacchi. GTDB lineage: Bacteria > Bacillota > Clostridia > Eubacteriales > Alkalibacteraceae > Alkalibaculum > Alkalibaculum bacchi_A. The sequence goes on from NZ_CALNCS010000263.1 coordinate 6,811, forward strand.
AGGCAAATTAAATGGAACGGTGTACTTTACGGCTGTTGTTACCTTTGTTTTTGCGACCCTCATGTTTTCCTTTGCTACCAATGTAGCAATGTTTGTAGTAAACAATGGTTTAGGTGATGCAACAACTGCAGGACT
>NZ_CALNCS010000264.1 GCF_937875145.1 Alkalibaculum bacchi
GTGCAATTACGGCTTTTGCCTTTGTATTCTGTGTGACCTCAGGAAGGGCTATAAAAATGACGGCAAGATGGTTTCTGATGATAACATTCAAAATATATCTGCCAAGGCTGGCACATTTACTTATTTGTTTAATCAGGCAGTTTATCAGACAAGTGGGACAGCATGGTTTGACATAACAGATAATACTAGAAAACTGATTGCAACAACAGTAAACTTTAGCATTACAATTACAGATCAGCTAGACCTGCCTATAGATAACAACAGCTACTGGTCAGCTGCCCAGTCGCTTCTTACCCACATTAGTGCAAATATGTCAAAGTGGCAGAATGACATAGACCAATCAGAGTTAAATACAACAAGCAAGCTAAATGATCTAATTAAGCAATTCCAAGACTCATTGGCTCAGTATTCTGCTTTAATGAACACTTATGATGATAAGTTTACTTCCTTGCAGGGCTCTTGGCAGAATCAGATAGACAGCCTAAGTGAAAATACAGCGAAACAAGCAGCAACAGACTTCAAAACTCAAAGAGATGCTTTGGAAGATGAGTTTACAGCCTTTGAAATTCAGCTTAAGAAAGATCTGTCTAATAAGCTACTGGACTTAAATGATGTCCTCACTAGCCTATCTGAAACTACTGTTCCACAAGTTAATGATAGTATAAAGGCAGTAGCTGAGGAAGTAACAGATCTAACTAACCAGCTAAATGCTTTTGACTTCTCAAAGTATGCTACTCATAAAGACTTGGCAGCCTTGTCAGTACAGATAGACAGCATGTACACTAATAGTAAAATAGATAATATGCTGAGTGCAGTAGGCAAGGTAAAGACAGTAAATGGGCAGAAGCCAGATGGCTCAGGCGATGTGCTAGTAGCTGCAGGTAAGGTAAAGACCGTAAATGGGGAGTCTCCAGATAATAACGGTAACATTAGTATAGGTACAGGCAAGGTGCAGTCCGTTAATGGCAATATGCCAAACCAAGATGGGGATGTGCAAGTCCCTTCCTATGCACCTAACCTATTACTGGGAACCCAAAGCAAGCCTAAAACTGTTGACATGGGTTCATGGTCGGCTAATGCAGATGTTTACTCAATAGACCCAAGTATAGATTTGTCAGGGCAGACAGTGACAGTAAGTCTTAAGCTTGCTAAGTCTACCAATGACACAGCAGTTACCTTCGGGTATACAGATTCAACAGGCGCAGTGCAATATGCAAATGGCACTACTGTTCCTGCTGGAACAACTGGCTATTCTACTGTAACTCAGGTACTTCCAGCCAATGTCAAAAATATAGGTATAAGACCTTCATGGACTACTAGCACTGTAACAGGAACCTGTACTTATAGTGAAGCCAAATTGGCTGTATGGAAGTCCGCAGACTTGCCACCTGACATGGCTTGGGTACCTAATGAAGCAGACAAAGCTGATACAGCTGATGTCAACAGTAAGACTTCGGGTACAATCGTTACTGCTTACGATATTGCAAGCAAGAGCCTAACCAGATTAACAGATAGCTACACAAACAAATGGCTAGTTGACCAAAGCGCACTCGGTCAGTTTGCTGATCAAATTAATCAGCTAAAAGGTCGCCAAACGGTTGACGCTCCCGATTTTAATACATTAACCGATACAGGTGTTTACCTCATAAGTAATCCTTGGAACGGTAAAAATTTTCCAGATCATTATCAGGGTGTGCTAGCTGTATTCAATGGCAACAGTCAAAGAATCACTCAGATTTATGCTGGCGATGATGGCGTAAGTGTATTTATGAGAATATATGGGGTGCTTAATGGCGTAAATAGTTGGGGCAGCTGGAACCAGATAGCATGGACTAGCGACATCACTAGCTTGCAAAACGTTGTCAATGGCAAAGCAAATTCAACCGACATCACTAACTTGCAGAATCAGGTCACGGCACTACAACAAAATAGTCATAAGATTGTGCCGATTACACAGGCTGACTACGATAATCTAAGTACTAAAGATCCAAACACGATCTATGCGATTGGAGGCTAAACTAGATATGAGCTTAATTATTAATGGGACTGAGTGCGATACGTTGATTATTGGCAATAGCGTCTACAGATATATTGGGGAGTACGCTAAAGTTGCCACAGCGAATGCTAACACACACAACGCAACATACCGAGGGCAGAGCTTGGGGTCGTTTAATGAAACTTTTGCAAATGATATTGATAACGGCACATTCAACAATATGTGGGTGGGCGACTACTTTATAGTTAACAATCATACCTATAAGATTGCTGGCTTCAATTACAAATGTGGCCATGAAGAAAATACTGGACTTGCTAACCATTTGATCATGATTACTGATGTTTTAGGAACGCATGATATGAACTCAACCGATACAACAGAAGGTGGCTTCGCTGGCTCAAGCATGTTTAAAGATGAAATTCCAGTTGTAGAGAAACAGCTTGCCACTGACTTCGGTGAACACTTGCTGAAGTTCAAATCGTACCTATCTACCAGCATTGACAGTTCAGGCGCTCCTAATGGTGGGCAGTGGTATGAGCTGACGGCTAACCTATGTAACAGTGCAATGTGGTGGGGCAGTCCCTCTCAATACAGTAACAACCAAAATGGCACTAAGTACAATATCGGTGATGAAGACACCCAGCTACCTATTATGAAATTACATACTGCCGAACAGAGCAGTGGCAGTAACTATGTATGGCTGCGGGACATATATAACTCCAGCAGCTTTGCTTATGCAAGCCTCGGTGGTTCTGCGTACTGGTACTACGCGAGCGGCTTTTACGGTGTTCGGGCTTTCTTCCTCATCGGGTAATCGGCTAATCCAGCGACCCTTTAGGGGCGCTTTTCAATTGGAAGAAAACTATGTATATTAATATTTTCCAACCATAGAAAGGACAAACATGTCAGTACCCCAAAGCCATAGGAAGAAGTCAAGGTTTGAAGTCTTTCACAATATGGCAATGCTCCAAAAAGAATTAGTTCTGGACTTGATGACTGATTTTGGCATCACTAGAATGACAAACCTCGGTGAAGCACAGTTTTTAGATATTAAATTTGAACGGATAGTTAACTTATGTGGTGACATAGTTGGTGACACTAATCGGGCTAACGCAATTTACGTCACCAACAAACTAGAGTATGAACGCAGACGATTATATCAAGATCAAGCGATTGCCAACTGCAAAGTCTTAAAGCAAGAACTACAGTCGATTGTTGATGTAATTACCGGCTTGAATATCAACAAGTACAAAAGACCGGTGTTGATGATTGACAAAGAGATTAATCTTATAAAAGCTTGGCGAAAATCCGACATCAAATTTAAAAAGAAATTATAAAATCCAATGGGTATTTTCTGTAACTCCAGCAACTTTGCTAATGCAAACAACGATGGTTCTGCGAACTGGAACAACGCGAGCAACTCTAACGATGTTCGGGATTCACCTTATGATGAGAATGGTTAAAACCAGAAAAATATGAGGAAGAAGGAGAAAATATCCATCTATCTATAGAAAGGTAGTAAAAAGTATGGCAGACGTGACCGGTTACGATCGTTGTTACTACTAGCTGCTTGTTTAAAATGAATAATAGTATTTCAGATATGAATAATTTGCACAAAGCCTATCTTAAAAGCAAGAAAGGCTCAGTGTGGAAGACACAGGTGCAGATGTATGAGCAAGACTACTTAAGTAAGCTTGCCCAAACTAGTGACGAGCTTGAGAGCCACACTTATGTGCCAAAAGAGGGTGCTACTTTTGAAACGTTTGAGCGTGGCAAAAGACGTGTGATACGGAGCAACCCATTCAAAGATAGAGTGGTTAGGCGTTGCTTGTGTGATAAAGCACTAGTGCCACAGCTAAAGCCTTATCTAATCCATGACAATGGTGCTTCTCAAGCCGGTAAGGGAATTTCTTTTACTAGAAAACGGTTCGAGCAGCACTTGCATGAGTATTATCGAAAATATGGCACCAACGAGGGTTATATTCTGCTGATGGATTATAGCAAGTACTATGACAACATACGCCATGATAAGCTAAAAGAGGCAGTTCGTAAGCATATTCACGACCCAGAAGTTTTATGGCTGTTAGATTTAATTTTGAAGAACTTTGAGATTGATGTTTCGTATCTTGACGATGAAAGATATAAACGCTGCCTTGAAATGAAGTTCAATAATGAGAAGCAGTACAAGCTAAGCCCAAAATTACTAACTGGTCAAAAATTTATGGCAAAGTCACTTGCTATAGGTGACCAAGTATCACAGATTTGTAGTGTGTACTTCCCAACACCAATTGACAACTATATAAAAATTGTGAGAAGTGTTAGATGGTATGGTAGATACATGGACGATTCCTACATAATCAGCAATGATTTGGATTTCTTACATGAAATGTTAGATGAAATTACTAAAATTGCTAGCGAACTAGGAATTTTCATTAATCACAAGAAAACACATATCATGAAGCTAGAAAATGATTTTACATGGTTAAAGTTGAGATACCGATTGACTGAATCTGGTCATCTGGTTAAGCGGATAAACCCCAAAACCATAACTAGAGAACGCAGGAAACTCAAAAAATATCGAAAGATGGTAAATCGTGGCGTTGTCCCGCTGACTGATGTGCAAAACTCTTTTAAGTCTTGGTATTGTAATTATCAAAAGATTATGCCATATCGAACAAAGCAAAATATGTTAAAAATTTACCATGATTTGTTTGCTTAATGTAATCGTTCGTGGTGAACGAATCTAGTAAATTTATGAAATTTAAATTTCACAGCCCACCAAGGGCTTTTTATTATGATAGAAGATAAAAATAGTAGTCCACCTTTTTAGGTGAACTTTTTAATGTAAAAATTAATTTATGAAAATAGCCTGGAAATCCCTGGATTTTAATCTGGGGATGGGTAGGGTTGGTTTGTAGTATAAATATGTTATACTATTCTTGTAATTCAAGTAAATAATTATATGTGTCGAAAACCAAGATAAATAATTATTAAATTTATTAATTACAAGAATACTTATTGAAATTTAGTATCTTGCATAAAGGAGGTACAAAGCTAAATGGTCAGGGACTGGCCATGGTAACAAGCTGAGTTCTGTGGGTTAGGTATTTGACTAGTTCAATATAACATCCTAAACACTACTCAGTGTTCCCAGAAATCCAGCACTTTAGTGCCAGTGTAGTTCATGACTGACATAAGAATTCAATCCAAAACTTAACTAATAGAATCCCTGCTTTGGAGCTAGTAAAGAAGTAGAGAGGAATAATAAATAATGACAGATGTAAGAATTCAAGATTTTGGTGAAAATCCAAATGCAGATACTAGTAATGATTTCCAGAAAGGTAATTAAAAATGGCAGATACTCAAGAACAAGCAACACAATCAGCACAATCAGCACAATCAGCACAAGCTACGCAAGCAACAAATGAGCAGGTACAATCAGCACAAACAACACAAGCTACGCAAGCAACTCAACCAACACAAACAAGCCAAACAAATCAAACTGCTACTGGTCAACCAGCTCAAGCTACACAAGCAGCCCAAGCAACAGAGGCATCACAAGCAGCCCAAGCAACAGAACCAGCTAGCTTTGTGCCGGCTTGGCAAGTTAAATCTGACAAGCTAAAAGAAGCTGTACAACAAGGGTATGGTGTGCAAGTTGTCTATAAGTCAACTAATGAAGAGTCATGTGAGCCAACTCTGGTTACTGAAGAACAGGCAAGTGATAATTATCCATTTGTTGTTGAAGAACCAGTTGGCTTCATTGCACCTAAGTTTCTATGGAACGGAACTACCCGTGGTTGGATTGAAACTGCAAGCATCCAACAAGGCAAGGTTTTAGCTGAAGCACAAAATAACATTGCAGAACTTCAACAGCAAGTCACTGATTTTGGCAAGACAGCGGGGCAAGTTGATACTGCCAACAAGCAGATTCAAGCAGACGAAACAGAATTTACAAAGGCAATTACTGCACTCAAACAAAACAGTCAAGAAACCAGTTCTGCAATTCAAACCCAACTTGGCCAACTCATTACAATAGTTTCAAGTCTGGCAGCAGCAAATAAGTCAGAAGCACAAACTACAGCACAAAGCACTGCATCTCAGCCAGCAGAAGCACAAGCAACTGCTACTACTGCTTCATCGGCTGAAAGTACTCAATCAACTACAGCGCAAACCACTAATGCCTAAAGGAGGTTAAAAAATGTTTGATCTTAATAAATTTTTGCCAATACTTTTTGGCTTGTATGAAGATATGTATCGTGCAGGCGTATATGATGACGACAATTTGAAATATTTTGTCCAAATCGGGACACTAAGTCAAGCGGGTTATCAAACTATCACGGGCAAAAAGTACGACGTGGAAGTGAGCAACAATGATGCTTCAGAAGTGAAAAAATAAGTATCCAAGTCATTTTATAATTGCATTTGTACATATCTGTACTGACCTTGGTTTGTAAAATACTCATAACTATTCCTTTTGACCTTCTTTGTAGGCTAGTTTTTGAAGTGGGTAATTCATCATGTCCTTAAAAGAACGTGTTTCGTTGCCCACTTTTTGTATATGAAGTACACATGGACTAAATGAATGTGGTATAATTATCATGGGATTTGGGGAGCCAACCACAAAATGTTCTTGGCAAGGTCGAGTCTAAACTTGTACAACTAGGCTCGCTAAGTCAAGAGAGATTCGATGCTACTAGAGCAAAAAAAGGCGCTCCAGTAGCTCCAACAACTCTTGCTTAAATGATGGTGGGCTAAGAGAGGTGACTAACTGTCAACAAAACTATAGAAATATGTAGACTATTATAGAAATATTTGCTATAATATTCACCAGAAAGTTAAACATGGAAGTGAATATTATGGCAATTTTTAAACCTAAAGATGTCGCTAATCTTTTAGCTTTAGCAAAATAAAAAAGATAAATGATAAAGGGGCTGGCTAGGTCCTTAGGCTGTAAGAGCTAGTCAATGTGGTTACTCCTATATGGAATACCAGAATACTAGTGAGGACGACAGTAAATAAAACAAAGAAAGGAAATATATCTTTCTGATATGTAGAAAAATTATACTCTTCTACATATTTCCATGTTTTATATAGCAGAATAAATAATGACAGACGTAAGAATCCAAGATTTTAATGAAAATTCAAAGCCAGATACTAATAATGATTTTGTGATGACCTTTAATGACAACTCAGAATCAAAAACACGATTAAAAGATGCTTTTTATAGCATGGTGCCAGATGGCGCACAAACTCACAACAACATTTTTAGAGGTCAAAACTTAGGTGCGCTTGATGCTACGCACATCGCCAACATTCAAAATGGCACATTTCGAGGTATGTTTATTGGAGACTACTTTAGTATCAACGGTTCAAACTATGTAATCGCAGGTATTAACTACAAGATCAGTCACGGAGACAACGGTTCTTTAGGCAATCACTTAGTATTAATGCCAAGTGATTGGTCAAAAACACCAACCCAAACACTTGCACCAGACGGTAGCACTACTCACTACATGAACGACACTGATACTACTGCAGGCGGTTTCGCAGGCTCAAAACTCTATAAAACCTATTTGCCACAAATTCAAACAAAATTGGAAACAGACTTTGGCTCTAATCTAATGAGTTTTAGAACTATTGTATCTACAGACGTTGATGACAGTGGTGCACCAGATCAGGCTGAATGGCGTGATGCTAAAGTTGGTATCCCTAATGAAGTAATGATTTATGGCACAACTTTAAACGGTAATAACAAGAATGGCTCTTGGTACAACATCGGTGATGAAACTAGTCAATTACCACTTATGCGCCTTAATGATGCTGAACGCAATTTCAATAGACAAGATGTTTGGCTTAGAGACGTCCATTCTGCTTCGGAGTTTGCTTATGCGAGCGCCCGTGGCGATGGCGGCTGGAGTAGCGCTTTCGGCCCTTGGGATGGCGTTCGGGCTTTCTTCCTAATCGGATAATCAGGTAATCCAGCGACCCTTTAGGGGCGCTTAGCCGATGGAAAGCAGTCGCAAAAATGAATTATTGCAAGGTATATCCACCATAGCTATACAAAAGAAGATTTATACAAAGATTTATTTGAGCGCTGAAAGGCACTCTTTTTTTTTGTATATGAAGTACACATGAACTAATGGAT
>NZ_CALNCS010000265.1 GCF_937875145.1 Alkalibaculum bacchi
AAAATGATAGTGATGATCCAGTCTCGTATCGTACCTCGCTAACTCTCCTGGCAACATGACGCGTTGTATGTCGTGATTATCTGCAAGCTGATAAAGGTCCCTATACACCGTAACTTTGCTAATAGATGGATGAAGTTCATGCACCTCTTCATAAACTTCGTCTACAGTCGGATGTGAATCAAGTTTTCGAATCGCCTCTAAAATAATCTGCTTTTGGACAGTATTGCGTTTCATATGCTTCCCTTATTGAAATCAGATTTCAATTAGAATTGAAATACAACATGTGTGAGCTGTCAAAGGCCTACGGCCAAATGGTTATTTTTTGCTGCCAACTGACATCAACAGACCTTCTCGAATGCTAGGTGCGCTTATTCACATGAGGTCGACTATACCTTGGCATCTAAAGGAAAAAAGAAATGCTCGCCTAGCAAACAGGCGTTGCAAAAGAATATGCCCTAAGCCTTTTGCTTGGAAAATTCAGGTGTATATGGATGACATACAATTCCATAGCGTGCACGCAGCGTGCAAAATAGCATATAAATAAAAAAGGCCAGAGACTCAAGCCCCTGACCTGCTGTTTCTGGTCGAGATGACTGGATTCGAACCAGCGACCTCTCGGTCCCGAAGAAAACGACTAGAAAGATGGCTATTACGAACGCTCACTATTCATGAGCGTAGCTATACAGATATTCCATATTCCAAAGCTTAGACGTAGTTGACCACTCCTCCAGAACCAACCGCGTGATTGTAGCAGCTGTCTCAAAGATGACTAGTTGCGGGGCTTTACCAGAAAAGTCAAGTCCATCGCTAAGAGGTTCGGCGCGGTCCGGATTGGCAAAGATACAGCCGTCATATGTATAACACTCTTAGTGAAGCCGTGAGAGATCTACAGGGACACCTGTTCCACAGCTTAAGATCCTTGTTGTTCCTATACCGCCTATACCAAGGTCTAGGAGGATAGACGGTTCAACTCCACAGTAGCGATAATGACACTAACAGTAACAGGGCTAATGCTACTTCACTAGCATTGACGGCACACACAATGAGCCATATGTCTTACTACAGCTAGGAGATTTCTTGAGGGAGGGCTTTAAGACCGTAACACCGCCTGTATGCTCTCTATAACCTAAGTGCCTATGATAAAGACTTGAAGATACATGGATAAAAGAGATGCTTGCTAAAGTTATCTAGCAATGCTGCATCGCTTATCTCGAGCGCAACTGTTGCTTTCTTGCTAGAGAGAAAACGCGGAGTTCCGCCATAGGACAGATCTTTCGATAGTCTTCGCTAAGTGTGACCCGCACTGCTAAGTGCATTCTATCACCTTGCCATAGACGAAGTAGAAACAATAGGACCAGCAGCAAACAGGCTTCTTGAGGATGTTGAAGCACAATCACTTACCCACCTTGGTCTCCCTTATGAGCATTACATACATCTAAAGAAAAATAACGTGCAGAAGCGCACTAACCGAAAAATCAAGCATAAAGATTATTCCGAGCAGGCCTACCTATCGAAAAGAACTTTTTGCGCTGTATCGTAGCCGCATTTTTTAAGACGGACGAGGTTTGGCATCCAAGAGCTGGTTTTTGTTCGTCTCAATCCAAAAGGTTTACGAAGAGGAGTCGCAAATGATGCCGATGCCAGACTGAACTATGAAGGATTTACAGCTGAACATTGCTGATGCATCACTGGCCTAGTAAAGACATATGGGGATGACCTAGGAAGAACGAAGGCATAAGAAGCATTAGAAACGAGTGCGTTCACGAGCGGAAGCATCGCTTACATCAACAATTCCAAAACTATCCATACGAAAACACATAAAAGATTTTAAGGACTGACACTACGATAAGCCCTAAGGAACTTTTTATGATCAGATGGTTTGCGAAGACCCCTGAGAAATAAGCTCTTTTATATTAAATGTTTTCACGGGATGCCTTACGCAGTATAAACAAACTTCTAAATTCATCCTCTAATTAAAATTCTGCCACACAATTATTTTTGTTTAAAAGATTATATGTACTTTATACCTATACTTTTCTAATTTGTAAAAAGGAAAATTATCAGAAACCAACATAATTTAAACGAAAATTTATTTAATAAATTATATATAATTATTTTTTTATAATTTTGGATTATTCATTTTAAATAATGCCA